>NZ_FJND01000003.1:0-184788 GCF_900067165.1 Trichococcus sp. ES5 | reverse complement strand
CGTAAGATGTTGGCAGATGCATCGGTATCATAGCCTGCAATTAATTGGAAAATCAGTTGTTCAAGGATGGTTTCATTTGAATGTGTAGGTAAAAGACGGGAGTCTTGAAAATGAAGCTCTTTCTCCATCAACTGTTCGAATCCGATTGAATAAAGGAATTCTTTAACTAAAACAAGACCAGCATCCGTGGAGAGATTACCTCCAGTATTTGTAACCGTCATTTTTTTGTTGAAGTTTAGCGTATTTTCGTGTAAAGTTGCCATTGAGAGAACCCCTTTCTTTGGTTGTTGGTAGTACATTAACCATAACAGATTGGGGTTCTTTTTTCACACCTTTTGGGTGTGAACGTGAAATAAAGAATACGTTGATAGAACAACATTTCAAGGTGTTTTCTGAAAACCTATGAATAATTCAGGGTATAATCTATTTGTTGAAGAGATTATCTTTAAGGTCAAGAAAAGTAGGTGAACAAAATGGGAAAATATCAATTAGATTACAAAGGTCAGGCAGCTGTGACGAAGTATCATGAAAAACAGACGCCTGCCAAATTTGACAAAAAGCAGCAACTTGAAAAATTACGTGCGGAGTACTTGAAAAAGAAGCAAAAATAAACAGGTGAACTATATCGGCATTGAAATACCGATCTTCCGGGAACACCCATAGCTTGTCCAGCGAGCGTTTATCTCGCGATTGTGATGCGCGTGGCAGTTTGGAAAGTTCCATTCGCGGATATACACACACACTTAAACCGCTCTGTGCCCCCGCCTACCCTTTTTGCCAATAATTGTAATATGGAGTTTCCATAGAGGTTGCTCCACTTTATTTTGAACACAAAAATGAGTAGCTAATTTTTGTGTTCAAATTTAAAAGACACCGTCGTCCGCGATTATCTCTTTCGCGCGCTCCTCGGTTATCTCCTCAAAATCTGCAGAAGCGTTCATGATGATTTCTTCGTACCAATAATCGGATGCTTCCCAGGTTTTGCTCTCCGGAACATACTTAAACATCCAGTCACCGTATTTCAAAAGGAAATTTTTCCGATTCGTCCTCGTCGTTATATAATATTTTGTTTTTCTCATCATTTCATCTCTTCCCTCTAGCTAGCCTCTTTAAGTTATTGATACACCCGTGCTTATAAATATTTATGCATATATGAATTTTTAGTCTTACATGATCCATTGCATGATCAAAAAAACAGACCTTAGAAAACACAGAAATGGCTCTGTATCAAATTTCCTAGGGTCTGTTAATTTAATTTGATGGAGACGATGGGGCTCGAACCCACGACCTCTTGACTGCCAGTCAAGCACTCTCCCAACTGAGCTACGCCCCCAGAATAACAGGGTATCAATCGCGTTCGGCAAAAACGCCTTATGAATGATATGATACCCTATTATCGCTTCTATATCAAGCCTAATTTTTCAAGTGCGTAGGCAATTCCGCCCGAATTGCAATCTTTTGTGACAAATTTGGCGACTTCCTTGACGGGAGCGACCGCATTTCCCATCGCGACACCATAGCCGACGCTGGAAATGAGTTCATAATCATTGTTTCCGTCCCCGAAAGCAATGGTATCTTCATGCGCAAAACCCAGGTGTTTCGCCATCCACAGAGCAGTTTGTGCTTTGGACCCCGGATTCGGTAACACATCGACGCCGGCGTCGTGCCAACGCACAAAGCGGAATTCCGGAAAAGTGCCGTCTTCATAGATTGCTTTCTCTTCTTCTTTGTAGAACAAAAGTGCTTGATAAAGCGGATTGTTTTGATAGAAAGACACATCGTGGTCAGGGACTTCGAACTCGATGCTGCGCATCGCTTCGTTTGCGTTGTTCTCGATTGATTCATGGCGACGAGCCAGCGCATGCGCTGATTCGTAGACCACCTGATGACCACTCTCATCGGAAACTTGCAGCAATTTTTCGAATGCAGTCAAATCCAATTTATTTTCATACTTTAGTTCATGCTTGAAGTAACCTGCAGCGCCGTTGCAGACGATGTAATTGTCCAATTGGAACGTATCGATGACCTCTCGCGCCAGAAATAGATTTCGCCCTGTCGCTATCGCGATTTCATGCCCGTTCTTTTGTAGTTGGCGCAACGCTTGGACAGTGCTATCAAGTGGCATCTTTTCATCATTCAGCAATGTTCCGTCGATATCAAAGAAAATGAATTTTTTGTTTTTCAAATTTTTTGCTCCTCTTGTTCTGAATCGTTTTTGAATTGGCTCGTATACAAATCGTAGTAAAACCCTTTTCTTTCCAGCAATTCTGCGTGTTTGCCATGTTCGACTATTTCGCCTTGATCCATGACGAGAATCAAATCGGCGTCACGGATGGTGGAAAGTCGATGCGCAATCACAAAACTGGTTCTGCCTTGCATGATGCGTTTCATCGCTTTTTGGATTAAAGCTTCCAGTCTAGTATCTACGGAACTTGTCGCTTCGTCAAGTATTAAGATTTTAGGATCGGCGATAAAAGCGCGGGCAATCGTCAGCAATTGTTTTTGCCCCAAGGAAATATTGGAGGCCTCCTGGTTTATGACGGTATCGTAGCCTGCACCTAAAGTCTGGATGAAATGATGGACATTAGCTGTAGTCGCTGCATCGACAACTTCTTCAAAAGTTGCATCCAGTTTTCCGAAACGGATATTTCCTGTAATCGTGTCCTTATAGAGCCAAGCGTCCTGCAGTACCATGCCGAATTGGGAGCGCAAATCGGCGCGGGTCAGCTCTTTTGTGTCGTGGCCATCTATTTTGATGAATCCCGAATCCACTTCATAGAAGCGCATCAAAAGATTGATCATCGTGGTCTTACCGGCGCCGGTCGGACCGACGATAGCCACAGTTTCCCCGCTTTTGACCTCGATGTTAAAATTCTTGATCAGCGGATTTTCTTTATCATAGCTGAAAGAAACATTTTCAAAAGTGACGTCTCCGCGGATCTCCTTCGGCAAACTCGCTTTCACGGCACCTTGCACTTCCTCTTCTTGGTCAAGGAGATCGAAGACGCGTTGGATGGAAGAAGTAGCCGATTGGATGATGGCCGACAGCTGTGTGATTGTCGAGATCGGTTGGTTCACTTGCCAGACATACTGCACCATAGCCTGCACATTCCCGATCGTCATCACTCCCGCCATCGCTTGCAGAATCCCGAGCACAGCGATGATGATATAGGAAGCATTGGTTACGAGCGCCACAGCAGGTGACAGCAAGCCGGAAATGAAGGCCGCTTTGAAGCCATTCTTTTTCAATGATTCATTGATGGAATGGAAGTCAGCATAAGCATCCTCTTCTTTACCGTAAAGCTTGATGATGGAGAAGCCAGTGAGCGATTCCTGAACAAATCCGTTCAGTTGCCCCAGATATTTCGCCTGTCCGCGGAAATACGGCTGCGACAGCTGCGTGATTT
This sequence comes from Trichococcus sp. ES5, assembly GCF_900067165.1. Taxonomy (NCBI): domain Bacteria; kingdom Bacillati; phylum Bacillota; class Bacilli; order Lactobacillales; family Carnobacteriaceae; genus Trichococcus; species Trichococcus sp. ES5. Next base: position 181,381 of record NZ_FJND01000003.1, on the reverse strand, counting down.
TTTTTGAAAGGGTGCTCGCCAACGGAATCAGCACGACCATGGTAAGAGCCAATTTCCAACTGATCGTGAACATCATGATGAGTGCGAAGGTGATCCCCAAAACAGCATTCAGCACCTGCAGCAAGGATTGTTGCAACGCATTGGCGATGGAGTCGACATCGTTCGTCACTTTGCTCAATATGTCCCCGAATTGGTTACGGTCAAAATAGGCAATCGGTAAACGGTTCAATTTATTGCTCAGATCCTTACGCAGATCATGCATGGCGTCCTGAACAACATCCGTCATGAACAATTGCGAGTAGAGATTGGTACCTTGGTAAAGCAGCGCCCGAACAAAATAGATGAGCAGCACTTTCGACAAATAATCGTAATTGATGCCGGCACCTTCCACGCCTTTCAACATATCCGATACATTTCTGCCGATTTCCGTGATGGCAAATCCGATGATGAAAGGTTCCAGTACATTCAATATCGTCATGGTTATGCTCAAAAGGATGGATCCAAAAAACTTCATTTTATAAAATTTGAGATAGTCCCATACCCGAAGCAACGTTTTTTTGTCCACTTTTTTCATGCGAGTTCCTCCTTACTCATTTGAGAGGATGCAATATCATAATAGATCTCACATTTCCGCAACAGCTCTTTATGGGTTCCTTGGCCTACGACCTCGCCCTCGTTCATCACAATGATCTTATCTGCGTGCATAATCGTGCTGACGCGTTGAGCCACAATGATTACCGTTGCTTTCCCGGTCTCTTTTTTGAGCCGTGCGCGCAAGATAGCGTCCGTCTTGTAGTCCAAAGCCGAGAAGCTGTCATCGAATATATAAATATCCGGTTTGCGGACGATGGCTCTGGCAATCGATAGACGCTGCTTTTGTCCCCCAGAAAGATTGCTTCCGCCCTCTGCCAAATGCTCATCGAAACGTTTTGGTTTGCGCGCAATGAATTCTTTGGCTTGGGAAATATCGGACGCTTCTTCGATTTCTTTTTTTGAGGCATCCCACTTCCCGTAGCGAAGGTTTTCAGATATGGTTCCGGTGAAAAGCAAAGCTTTCTGTGGAATAAAACCGATTTTTTTGCGCAGAGCTTTCAGATTATAGTCGCGCACATCATGCCCATCAATCAGGATATGCCCTTTTGTGACATCATAAAAACGCGGAATTAACTGAATCAATGTTGATTTGCCACTTCCAGTGCTACCGATGAAAGCGATTGTTTGACCTGGTTCCGCCGCAAAGGAAATATCTTTGATCACCGGTGTTCCGGTATTGCCCGGATACGCAAAACTGACTGCTTCAAAAGTCAGATAACCATGCGTCGTGGTTTCCGTAACTCCTTCTTCGTTCGGGGAAATACTGCTGGTTGTGTCCAACACTTCCTGAATCCTCTTCGCTGAAACCGAGGCGCGTGGATACATCATGAAGACGACAGCGAAATTAAGAAACGAAAACAAGGCATGGAAACTGTATTCGATGAAAGCTGTCATGTCACCTAACTGTAGGCTGCCTCCCTCGATTTGCTCGGACCCAAACCACACGATGGCGATGATGATCAAGTTGATCACATGTGAAAATACAGGCTGATTCCAGGCCATCAGACGAAACAGTCTTTTTGAAACTAAGCTGTATGCGTTATTGACTCCCTCAAAACGTTCGGCTTGAAAAGCTTCTTTTACGAAGGCCCTAATGACACGCATACCGGAAAGTGATTCCCTTAAGTTGCCATTTATGTCATCCAGATTTTGCTGTTGCGCCTCAGATAACGGTTGCGATTTCTTGCCGATCACCAAGATCATCACAAGTAGTGCCGGAAAAGCCGGCAATAGGATAACCGATAATTCCGGACTCGTGCGCGCTATCATAAAAGCACTCGCGAACATCATAATGAAAGTCATCAAACCCATACGCAACAGCATCTGGGCAAATTGCATCAGAATGAAAGCATCATTGGTAACCCGCGTCACCAATGATGACACGCCTATGCGATCGTATTCTTCATGAGAAAATGTTTGGATATTTTGGTACATGTCATTCCGCATATCTGCTACCATATTTGTTGTGATTCTTCCGGTTGCATAGGCGACGATGACCCTTCCAACAAAACCGATCAAGACTAAGCCGACCATAAAAACAGTCGTGCGAAGGATGTTCTCCTTCCCTCCGCCAGCCACCGTTTCATTGATCAAACGTGCAAGCATTGTGGGTAAGCCCAGCTCCACAAACACGAATCCAAAAGCTCCCAATACATTCACTAAAAATAATTTGTTATACCGACTGATATAACGCCAAATTAAAGACATTTCGATACACCTACCTTAATAGAAACAATTCTTCAGTTTTTTTCAAGCAAAAAAAGCTTCTACTCTTTTTTTCTCTGGCCTTGTCAAAACCTTCCTATCTAGTCTAGCCATTTTCGCTATTTTAGTCTACAAAAATATTGATTCCTTTTGATAAAAAAAACGAAAGAGAATTGCTTTACTAATGGAAAGGCTTGCACCTCTGCAAAAATGATTTTGCTAGTCATTTCTATACTAACTGCCTTAATTGTGGTAAACTTACAGTATCGATTGTATGAAAAAATACAACTATTGACCAAGTTAACAAACTAAGATTGTAATTTTTAAGTACAGTACTATCAAAAACAAAAAGAAAAATGGAGTGAACTATATGATATTTAAAGTAACATACCAACCAGCAAAATTTGATGCACCTACGAGAGAGAACACGGAATCTCTTTACGTGGAGGCATCCGACATCGTAATAGCCAGGAGATTGGTCGAACAAAATACCCCCTACAACATTGAATTCATCCAGCCTTTGGAAGGCAGCCATTTAGAATATGAGCAAAAAAATCCTGATTTTAAAATAACGGAGTTTAATGTATGAAACCTAACATAAAAAACAATGAAGTCGGCGTATTTGCTCTCGGGGGTTTAGGGGAAATAGGCAAAAATATGTATGGCATACAATTCCAGGATGAAATCATCATTCTTGATTCCGGAATCATGTTTCCGGAAGATGATCTGCTTGGCATTGATTATGTGATACCCGACTACAGTTATTTGGTGCAAAACCAAACCAAAATCAAAGGCTTGTTCATTTCTCATGGACACGAAGATCACATCGGCGGTGTTCCCTTTCTTTTGAAAGAATTGAATGTCCCTATCTACGCAGGCAAATTGGCACTCGCCATGATCCGCAATAAACTGGATGAGCACGGCTTGCTCAGGGATGCGGTCCTGCACGAAATCAATGAAGATTCTGTCATCAAATTCCGTAAAACCAGCATCAGCTTCTTCGGAACAACCCACAGCATACCGGACACCATGGGGATCGTGGTCAAGACTCCTCCAGGCAATGTTGTATTCACAGGCGATTTCAAGTTCGATTTCACACCTGCGAACGGTAAACCGGCGAATATCCATAAGATGGCAAAAATCGGAGAAGAAGGTGTGCTTTTACTTCTGAGCGACAGCACAAATGCAGAGACACCCACATTTACGCAATCAGAGCAAATTGTTGGTGAGTCCCTAAAAAACATCATTCAAAAAGTTTCAGGAAGAATCATTTTTGCTTCCTTCTCTTCCAATATCTACAGACTGCAGCAAGTCACTGAAGTCGCACTCGAAACCGGTCGGAAAATTGCCATATTCGGACGCAGCATGGAGACGAACTTCCGCACAGCCAGAGAGTTGGGTTTCATCGTTGCTCCTGATGATCTGTTCATCGAAACACGTGAGCTGAACAGTCTTCCGGCGGATAAGGTGCTGATTATGTGTACGGGGTCCCAAGGTGAACCAATGGCTGCATTGAGCCGGATCGCCAATGGTACGCACAGACAGATTTCAATCCATCCCGGCGACACTGTCATTTTCTCAAGTTCACCGATTCCGGGAAATACAACCAGTGTCAACCGCGTCATCAACCTGCTTTTGGAAGCTGGGGCTAACGTTGTTCACGGCAAAGTAAACAACGTCCATACTTCCGGACATGGTGGCCAACAAGAACAGAAACTGATGCTGACCTTGATGAAACCTAAATATTTCATGCCGGTTCATGGTGAGTATCGTATGTTGAAGATCCATACAGAATTAGCAGAATCAGTCGGCATTCCGGCTGAGAACTGTTTCATATCCGATAATGGCGAAATCCTTGCTTTGACAGCTGATTCCGCAAGACGAGCGGGCAACTTCCCTGCTGCCGATGTATACGTTGACGGAAAAGGCATCGGCGACATCGGAAACATCGTGTTGCGCGATCGACGTGTCCTTTCTGAAGATGGTCTTGTGGTCGTAGTGTTGACTGTCGATTTCCGCAATAAAGATCTGTTGGCAGGACCGGATATCCTGTCCCGAGGATTCATCTATATGCGCGAATCAGGCGATCTGATTCATGAAGCGCAGACCATCGTCCGACAAGATGTTCTTTCTTTGCTGAAGGGGTCTGACGCGATCACCGAGAAAAAATTAAAGGATACCGTTACGAATGCCATTCAACCTTATCTGTATGAAAAAACAGAGCGCCGTCCTATGATCGTACCCGTCGTTATGGGTGTCTAAAACTATAGTAGAACTGAATCAAAGACAAAAAGAGGGCCTGGATCAAAAATCCAGTGCCCTCTTTTTAATTTTACTCTTTATTTTGTGCGATGAAGTTATACTCCGGTTCGCGTTGTTTCTCGTCGAAGCCGACATGCAGATCATAACCATTAAAGAACCAATCATCGGCATCCTCTACATAATACAAAATACCATTGTATTCAGCCTTTCCGATCGGAGATACTGGCTCATCAACATCAAGCCCGACGGAGAACCCTTCATGTATTTGGCTGCTGCCATATACTTTACCAAGGAAACGAACCCCTTTTTTGCCTGAAATGCCCATTTCCTGTTCAAACCACTTTTGTGCGCGTTCACTGATTTCTATTTTCATCTAGTCGCTGATCGGATGATCAGCCTGCCCCCCTCTCCACTCTCTATCATATTTATCTTATCATATGGAAGCCTCATTTTATAACACTTTGCTCAGAGTCATTGAATCAGGTGATGCTTGAAAGCGTAAATTGTCGCTTGAGTTCTATCATCCACTTCCAACTTGGTCAAAATATTGGACACATGCGTTTTGACAGTCTTCAGTGTGATGAACAGTTGATCCGCAATATCCTGATTGGAATAGCCTTGCGCGATGAGCAGCAACACTTCCCGTTCTCTGGCGGTAAGCTCTTCATGCAACGGTCGAATATTTCTTTTCGAGAAACGCTCCAGCATTTTATCGGTGACTTCCGGCTCTAGGACAGACTCGCCGTGGTAAGTGGAACGGATTGCGTCGGCAATTTCATGCGCTGAAGAGGTTTTCAGCATGTAACTGCAAGCCCCCGCCTCCAATGCCGGGTAAACCTTTTCGTCATCGATGAAGCTGGTTACAATGATAATTTTTGCTTTGGGCCATTCGTTCAGTATCGCTTTTGTCGAAGCAATGCCATCCATGACTTCCATGACCAGATCCATCAAAATGATGTCCGGGCGTAAATCCAAGGCCATTTCATAACCAATCAAGCCGTTTTCTGCTTCCCCTACTACTTCAATGTCATCTTGGATGGATAAATAGGCCGAATAACCCAGCCTTACCATCTCGTGATCGTCGATAATCAAAACACGTATCAAACTGAACCCTCCTCAAGAAACTTTTTTCAGAAATTCTGCTTATTCTATTCAGCACTTGCGCTGTTTTTATTCATATTCGTATTGGGGATGCGGATTTCGATCACGGTACCTTTATTGGGGAAACTGATGATCTTAAGGCTCCCCCCCATCCCTTGCACGCGCTCCTTTATGTTCATTAGGCCATAGCTGCCGGATTTTTCAATTGAGGTATCGAATCCTACGCCATCATCATAAACACGGAGACTGATTTCCTGAAAGGTTTGTTTCAGATAGACTTCCAGATTACTTGCCTTTGCATGCCTCAGGGTGTTCGAAAGCAACTCCTGCACAATACGGAAAAAATGATCCTCGATGCCGCTCATCGTGTGGACATCATCGATTTCCCATTTGATCGCGATTTGGACTTTCGACTTCAATTCCACCAACAACTGTTCGATCCCTTTTTTCAGGGATTTACCTTCGAGTTTGGTTGGACGAAGATGCAAGAGCAAGGCCCGCATCTCCGACTGGGATTCGTTGATGATGCCTTCGATGAGACGCATCTGTTTCTGTATTTTTTCCGGAAAAGCCTCTGCTCGCTCATTGACTGCGGACAACATCATCATGGCGGCAAAGAGTTGTTGGCTCACGGAATCATGCAGCTCCCTTGCGATGCGATGCCTTTCCTGCTCGAGTATTTCTTCTTTCGTTTCATTGCCGACCTGCTGCGGATGTGCGCTCAGTTGCTGGACTTCACGGGACAAGCTGAGCATCTTTTTCCGGAGCATTTCGATCTCATCATGGATTGCATGGCAGTACTGATCCAAAAATAGTGATTTATCCTGTTTTTTGTTAAATACCGCATGCTCATAATTGCCGAGATAAAGCCAATGCAGTTTGTCTTTAATACGGTTTTCTTGATTTTTTAAGTAGAGGTGGGCGATCCAGGTTACAACGATAGCAGCAAACAGCATCAATACGATGATGTAAAGAAACGCCGGCACATAAAAACGATCCACCTCAATCAGTTCCTGGTAGCTTAAGTAGGGCCTCAGGGCAAATAAAACACCACCCACGATGAAGGCAAAAACGCCGAGTATCGTGCTGAACAGAATCAAAATAGCGCTTCTCCTCATAGGTAGATCACCTCCAGATCACCCAGCAGACTGTTGGACACTATTTTGATCTTTCTGTTTGCCTCATCATAGCCCTGACTGTACAATTTGACCATTTCATTGGTCAAGTCAATTTCTTCTTCGTTGAATGATAGCTGGCCCTTGATGGTGGAATGATGAACAGACACGCCGATTCCCAACGGTACGATTACCCTGGTCTTTCCGAATCCCTTGCGGATCAGGATGATATTTTCCTCTTTCGGCAGCAGCGTATTCCCTAAATCGATGATCGTATCGCCCATGAATATAGTCAGATTGACATCATCCCATTCATAGACATCCGTCCCGATACTGGTGTTTCCAATCCATTTCTGGCGCTTTCTGGTACCGCTCCGCTGTCCCGGTTCTCTCGTTTTGACAGTACGGAATGCTTTTTCTTCCCAAGGTACGTCCACATACGAATCCAACTTCAACTCAGACCAGATTCCTTTCCCATGGATAACAACGAACAGTATGAGAAGAATCAGCATCAGCCACACCGAGAAAGTGGAAAGTATGCTCATGCCTACCATAAACCAGCCTACCAAGCCAAGAATCTGGCGCCGTTCGCTTTTAGCGGCACCAAATTTGATGAAGATTAGCCCGAACAGAAAAACCAGCAGCAAATCGGTATCCTGCACCAATTGAAACAGGACGGCCAACCCCAATAACCCTTCCATGAGCAAAAATAATTTTAGGGCACTCTTTTTCATCTCAGGCCCTCCTTCCTTTGTGGTATACCATAAACTAGTTTACATTTTTTGCTGAATATTAGCCTGACTACCTGCTTACACTATTATAGATTACCTTGAATAATTTGGCAGTGAGCTAAGGATGGATAGGATCGTACGACTAAAGTCGTACGATCCTATCCAGCATAAACAAACAGAGGATAGGACAGCAAAATCATTCCGAATGATTTTTGTCCTACCCTCTTCTTGATTGCTGCGTCTAAGCTTGCTCCACTCTGACGATCTTCACGTTCATATCGCCGCCTGGTGTACCGATGACAACCTCTTCACCGATATGCTTGCCCAACAAAGCTTTAGCGATCGGAGAATCGTTTGAAATCTTGCCTTCCAGCGGATCTGCTTCTGCACTACCGACAATAATGTACGTTTCTTCATCGCCATCCGGTAATTCCACGAATGTCACTTTGCGTCCAAGTGAAACCATATCAGTGTCGACGTTTTGCACTTCGATGATTTCCGCAAAACGGATCATTTTTTCTAGCGTAGTGATGCGGCCTTCAACGAAAGCTTGCTCGTCTTTTGCGGATTCATATTCCGAATTTTCGGATAGATCCCCATAACTTCTGGCAATCTTGATGCGTTCAACGATTTCTTTTCTTTTATTCACTTTTAAATCTTCAAGTTCAGCTTCTAATTTAGCTTTACCTTCAGCTGTCATCGGATATGCTTTTTCGATCATAAGAAATATGCCCCTTTTAAGTAATGATTCAATTCACAATATAAAGAACAGGCAGCATTTCATGCAAAGAGAAATAATCATTTCCTGTAACTCTATATCGTTGATTGGCTGCCTAATTAATAGTGAATATAAAATACCACTTAATTCCAGTAAAAGCAATTATATTTTTAAAATATTACTGTGATTTATTTTTATTCTGCTTTTTCAGACAAAATTGAAGCAATTTTTGTAGTCATCAGATCAATCGCGACTTGATTTTGCCCACCTTCAGGAATGATGATATCGGCAAATTTTTTGGTTGGTTCGATGAATTGTTGATGCATTGGCTTGACCACTGTCAGATATTGGTGGATGACAGAGTCTAAAGTCCGGCCTCTTGACTCCATGTCGCGCTTGATTCTGCGGATAATACGGATATCATCGTCCGTATCCACATAGACTTTTATATCCATCAGATCGCGCAGTCGCTTATCCTCTAAGATGAGGATTCCCTCAACGATTATGACTTCTTTCGGATCGCGATGGATTACTTGATCACTTCGCGTGTGTTTGGAGTAATCGTAGACTGGTTGTTCAATGCTCTCGTATTGGATTAATTTTTGAAGATCTTTGATGAACAAATCCGTATCAAAAGCAAACGGATGATCATAGTTTGTTTTTAAACGCTCCTCAAACGGTAGCTCGCTTTGATCTTTATAATAAAAATCCTGTTCCAACAGCAAAATGGAAACTTCGGTGAACTTGTCTAAGATGGCCCTGCTGACACTGGTTTTTCCGCTTCCCGATCCCCCTGTCACCCCAATAACGATAGGTCTTCTCACTGGTGTATACTTCCTCTCTTTTTGAAACGCATTATATTCGGCTTATTCGCTATCTACGTATTGATTTTGCAACTGTAAATGTTCTTCATATGTTTCGGAAAAATAAACAATACCGGTTTCTGTGTCTGCAACAAAATACAGATATTCTGTATCCGCTGGGGACAACGTGGCTTGAATGGACCCTTCGCTCGGACTATTGAATGGACCTGGTCCCATTCCTGTATTTTTATACAGGTTGTATGGCGAATCTATTTCAAGGTCTTTGAAAGTCACTAGTTCCTTATGCTCATTAAGAGCATAGAGAATACTGATGTCCGACTGTAACGGCATATCGATTTCCAAACGATTAAAGAATACGCCGGCAATATTCGCACGATCTTCCGGAGTGACACCTTCTTTTTCGACAAGAGAGGCAATTGTCAGAATTTCATGAAGCGTATAGCCTGAAGAAGCGATTTGCTCTGCATATGGCCTAATCACATCATCCGTTTTTTGAAGCATCTGCATAATGACTTCGTCCAAACCGCTTCCGTTCAGATAATCATAAGTAGCCGGGTAGAGGTATCCTTCCAAACGATAACGCGTATCAGTGCGTTGCGAGACTTCCGTCAAAATATCAGGGTATCGTGCAGTCGCATTCGCCAAAAAATCCGGATCATTTACTTTCGCCAAGAATTCCTCAGCAGTGAAGTCCGACTTCTCTTCGACTTCCGCTGCGATTTCTTCGATTGTATTACCCTCTCTTACGATTATTTTATGATCGCTCGATTGCGGGACAGGGCTGCCACCTGCTTGAAGCGACGCAATGATGTCATCCAGACTCATAGAAGGCGATAATTCATAAAAGCCTGCCTGGAAATCAGAAACATTTTGCGTCTTGATGTAGTAGTTGAAGATGGTAGCATTTTTTATGACGTTGCCTTCTTCCAACAATTGTGTAATCCCTTTTGTGGATGTCCCTATCGGAATTTCCACTTCTATAACTTCCGTACTTTCTGGCTCCAGTGGCTGAAGTGCATCTGTTATATATTTGTAGCCTGCAAAGCCAACGATGAGCCCTAAAAGGATTCCTATCGTTACGATTGCAAAGACAATTTTCCGCACTAGTGACCGTTCTTTTCTGCGAATTTTCATTTTGTCTACGGCTTCTTTTTCCAACGTAGGACGAATGAGTTTTTGTTGCCCTTGAGGTTCTTGCTGATCATTTTGTGACAAAGATAAGGCCCTCCTTACTTGAGTATATGGCTATTTTATGCACTACTAGCCATTCGACTTCCGTAATTATACACGAAAACCAATCTAAATTGAATCTTTTTCGCTATTTGCATAGACATCCGGAACATCTTGGACAGGTTTCTCATCAGATTTTCAGTTCGTGTCCATTCGGATTCCAAAAATTCAAAAAAGCGATCCCGCAACAAAAAAAGGATCCAGACAATATTATTTGTCCCGATCCTTCCTTGTTTTCCTTACAAGTCACTTACATTATTATTGAAGATCTTCGTCTTCCATAAATGTGTTCAGGACTTCTTCGATCATATCCCATTCTGCATCCGATTCGATTGGTTCCAAATTGCCTTCTCCGCCATCTTCTGTCTCAACATAAGAATAGGCTTGCAACTCGATTTCTTCCCCTTCAGGAGTTCCTGCAGGGTAAACCAGAACATAGGACTTTCCGAAATCTTCTGATTCGAAAGTGAATAAGATTTCGAATAACTCTTCATTTCCGTTCTCATCCACGATAGTGATGTGCTCGTGGTCATGGTCGTGGTCGTGATTATGGTCATGATCGTGATCGTGATTATGGTCAGTCATGGTATGCACCTCTTTATCTAAGTATTGTTTTTTCATTCAAACAAAGGATATTGTAACGCAAAAAGGTCAAAAAAACCACTCTCTTTACTGGCTGTCCAGATAATTCTGCAAAAGAATGACAGCAGCAAGTTTGTCAATTACTTTTTTCCTTTTTTTTCGGGAAACGTTTCCTTCATTGATCAACATTTTTTCTGCTTGGACAGTAGTCAATCTCTCATCAACGTAATCGACGGGTAAGCCTAACTCTTTTTCAAGCAACTTTCCGTAGGCAATGGAAGCTTCCGCCCGAAACCCGATGCTGTTATCCATATTCTTCGGCAAGCCGAGCACAAACTTCTCGACTTCGTACTGCTTAACCAATTCGGCAATACGAGCAAGGCCAAACTCTCCATTAGCTTCATCGATTTTGACGATTTCTATCCCTTGCGCCGTCCATCCCATCGGATCACTGATAGCCACTCCTACCGTTTTGGATCCGACATCCAAGCCCATAAGCCTCATTGGATGACTCTGCCTGTTCCAGAAAGATAGCTTTTTACTAATTCTTCCATTATTTCATCACGTTCGTGACGACGGATCAGGTTTCTGGCATCGTTATGACGCGGGATATAAGCCGGATCTCCAGAAAGCAGATATCCCACAATCTGGTTGATAGGGTTGTATCCTTTTTCTTCCAATGCGTCATAAACAAGGGCTAATGTCTCTTGTACATTCTTTTTAAGATTGTCATCAAAATTGAACAACATCGTTTCATCTTTCGAACTCATAGCGACACCCCAGTTTTCTTTAGTATATTTACCATTTTACAAGAAATCACAAAAAACTACAACAAAGAAATGCCGTTGTCATTCCTCAGATCGGCTTCATGACCTTTCTGCTCCCCCTCCTGTCAGTATATTCCGCATTTTGTTGCAGACAGATTGTGTAAGAAAAGCTGAACGGGTTCGTTCAGCCCTGAAAGAAATTTAGGAAATCTGTCCGACTGAGCATCGAAGAGCGCAATAGGACAGATTTATCTAATTTCCGAAGGGCTAACCCGTGAAGCTGGACATCAGTTTAGATGCATGAAACATGTTGCAAACTTGTGAAACACCTACGGTAATGCACTTCTGAGTTGAAAAAAATTTATAAATTCCTATATGTCCAAAAAGGGGGCAGCATCCATATGTGGATGCCGCCCCCTAGGAAAGGATGCTTATTTTGTATTGTCAGCGATCCAGACTGCAACGTGTTTCAGCGCATCCGGGATGCCTGCTGGGTTATTGCCGCCTGCTTGTGCCATATCCGGGCGTCCGCCGCCTTTGCCTCCAGCAAACGGAGCGAGCGTCTTGATCAGATCGCCGGCTTTCAGGCCTTGTTCCAACTTGCCTTTGGAAACTGCAGCCAGCATATTGACTTTGCCGTCTGTAGCTGAAGCTGCCACGAAAAGATCAGAGACAGCCTTTTGACGCCATTGGTCAGCCAATTGACGCAAGGCATTCATATCTTGATTCTTTGTTTCATAGGTAATGTACGTGACACCGTTGACGGTCTCCACGTTCTCAAAGAGGTCTTTGGCTTCGGCATTCATGATTTTGGCTTTCAAAGACTCATTTTCGCCTTGCATTTCCTTCATTTCCTGCTTAAGCTGATTGATTTTACCGGCCACTTCTTTTGTTTGTTGAGCCTTCAGAAGGTGCGCCGCTTCGTTCAACTCAGCTTCTTTTGTACGGAAATACTGATAAGCTGCCTGTCCGGTCACTGCTTCGATACGTCGAACGCCCGCACCGATCCCGGATTCGGACAAAATCTTGAAGACGCCGATATCCTGTGAATTTTGAACATGGACTCCTCCGCAAAGTTCGACTGAATAGCCTCCGACATCGACTACTCGGACTTCTTTACCGTATTTCTCGCCGAACAAAGCCATGGCACCCATTTCTTTTGCCTTATCGATGGTTGTTTCGACAGTAACGACTGGCAGACTCTCCCAAATTTTTTCATTCACGATTTCTTCCATCCGCACCAACTCTTCTGCAGTTACTTGGCCGAAATGCGTAAAGTCAAAACGAAGTTGGTTCGGATTCACCAACGATCCAGCTTGGTTGGCATGATTGCCCAAAACATCCTTCAGAGCTTGGTGCAACAAATGCGTCGCTGTATGATTTTTCGTGATGTTTCTTCTGCGGGCTTCATCCACGTGCAGGACATAGGTTTCGTTCGAATGGATTTCCGTCAGGACACGCGCGATGTGCATCGTTTGGCCATTTGGAGCGCGTTTGACATCTTCGATTTCTGCGATCACTTCACCCGTTTCGGTTTCGATCGTTCCTTTATCCGCAACTTGACCACCCATTTCTGCATAGAAAGGCGTTTCACGGAAAATGATCTGAACGCGATCGTCTGCAGCTGCTTTTTCGACGATTTCGTCATCCGCGACCATCACTGAAAGCTCAGACGAAATTTTTGTTTGTGCATATCCGGAAAACGTGCTTGGAACCAACACTTCAGCCCATACCGGAGATTGCACAGAGAAGGAGTCTTCCACTTGTCTTGCTGCACGGGCGCGGTTCCGTTGCTCCTGCATCTCTTGGTTAAATCCTTCTGTATCAACTGTGAAGCCTTTTTCTTCAGCATATTCGCTCGTCAGTTCCAACGGGAAGCCGTATGTGTCATACAGTTTGAAGGCGTTCTTGCCATTTACGGCCGTTTCGCCCTTTTCGTTCATCTCTTCAAAGACGCTGTTCAGGATGTCCATCCCTTCGTGGATCGTTTCCTGGAAACGTTGCTCTTCATTTGTGATGACTTTGATGATGAAATCCTGGTCCGCTTTTACTTCTGGATAATAGGATTCCATAACATCTGCCACAACCGGAACCAATTCGTTCAGGAACAATTTTTCGATGCCCAATTTTTGCCCATGCATGACCGAGCGGCGGATCAAACGACGCAAAATGTAGCCACGGCCTTCATTGGACGGCAAGGCACGGTCCCCGATCGCAAAACTGACGGCGCGGACATGATCGGCGATGACTTTGAAAGAGATATCCAATGTTTTGTTTTCGCCGTACTTCTTGCCGTCGCTCAACGTCTCGATTTTTTTTATGATTGGCATGAACAGATCCGTTTCAAAGTTGGTTGGTGTGTTTTGGACTACGCTCGTGACGCGCTCCAGACCCATCCCCGTATCGACGTTCTTGTGCGGTAACGGCTCATAGGTGCCGTCCGGTTTGTGGTTGAATTCAGAGAACACAAGGTTCCAGATTTCAAGGTAGCGTTCATTTTCTCCGCCCGGATACATTTCAGGATCCCCGTCAGGCAAATCCTGGAAGGATGGTCCGCGGTCGTAGAAAATTTCCGTATCCGGTCCGCATGGTCCTTCCCCGATATCCCAAAAATTGTCCGCGATCGGAACGATATGATCTTCCGGCAAACCGACTTTTTCCTGCCAAATGCGTTTCGTATCTGTGTCTTCAGGATAGTAAGTGACATAAAGCAGTTCTGGATCGAACGCCAACCATTTTTCGTCAGTCAGGAATTCCCAAGCCCAAGGGATTGCTTCTTCTTTGAAGTAGTCCCCGATCGAGAAATTCCCCAACATTTCAAATAAAGTATGGTGTCTTGCGGTCACCCCGACATTTTCGATGTCGTTTGTACGGATGCTCTTTTGGGCATTGGTGATGCGCGGATTTTCAGGAATCAATGTGCCATCAAAATACTTTTTCAATGTCGCTACTCCTGAGTTGATCCATAATAGCGTAGGGTCGTTGACCGGTATCAGCGAAGCACTCGGTTCCACTTTCGACCCTTTTGTTGCCCAAAAATCAAGATACATTTGACGGATGTCACTGCTTGTCAGATTTTTCATTGTTACCTTCCTTTTCTCTTCATTATTTTTTTTGAGTGAACAAAAATAAAAAACATCCCACTGCATACAAGGACGAATCACGCGGTACCACCTTGTTTGCAATGAAATGCTTTGATCATTCATTACCTCTCGGATCCGTTAACGCTGGAAGCGATAGTATTTCTACTATAATTCACGCAAAGGGAGCATAAACGGATGCGTTTCCTTTCACCAAGCGGAAACTCTCTTTTGTTATCCATTTGTATATCCTCTGCTTCAATCAAAAACTAGTATAACCAAAATTACAGCCGCATGCAAGCTGTTCTTCAGAAAAGCGGAACAGGTTACATTTCTATGCGGATGGAACGTCTTGCACAGTAATATCCGGGTGCCAAAGGCTCTTGCTGCTTCTCGTTTAAAGCATCCGCATGGTTTTCATAATAAGTAGCATACGGCAGGAGTTTCTCCAATATATTCTCGGCTTGGATGGATATCCAACCACCCTTTACCAACAACCCGTCTTCGACAAGTTCCGGGCCCCAACCCATGTTCGCAATTTCCAGACCAAACATGTTCTTTTTGTAGAGATGACTGTCTTCCGGTTCAAACAGGTTGCGATGCAACTGATTGCCCCAACGGAAAAGCCTGCGGGTCGATGCCCCGCAGCAATATTCCCACTCATTGCTGGATAAAAGTCCCATGCCATCCTTCTCCAATTGCTTGCGTATCTCTGCATAGGTAGTCTGGCAAGGCGCGAAAACTGTGTATGAATCTAAATCTTCGTTCTGTCTCAGGAAGAAGGAGTCATTTTGAACCAGATGCGCCGGAAAATCCGCAAATACCGAAGATCCAGTTGCGCTCGGCATCAAAGCTTGATGAATGTCCTTTTCGTGTATACTGAACCAATCGCTCTGGCCTTCAAATTTCCCATTTATGACTGCATAATCCCCGACTTTCGTCATGCCCACATAATTCGGACTGACTTCCACCAATAAAGGCGGAATTTCTGTTGTCCGGAGTTGAGACATTTGACTGTTGACCAAATCTTCCAATTCTTCCAAATTATGAATTGGTCCGATTTTCTTCTTCATCCAATGATCGTCATGCAGAAACTCAGCGCCTTGAACCGAAAGCTTAAGACAATTTTCGATGGCAAGGTACATCTCTTTCCTGTCGGAGCTGATATCCAACGGGTCCAGGCCATTGATTCCGCTGTCCCATCCGAGGACTGCCTCCTTGTGCCCAGGCACAAAAACAAACGCCGCTCCGTTGATGTCCACTGTAAATGTCTCGGTCTTGATTCCGCCCATTTGATAATACACCGGCTGGATATTCGCGACAGGCAACAGGGGGTTCACAAAATAACGGACGACACTGCTGGCCAAAACGAGCTTGTGCTCCATCGGAATGTTCTTCCAGTTCGGATTCATCAATTGATCAAATAGTTCCATTATACCACTCTCTTCTTGTAGCTGTATTGGAAAACCAGTAACATGCTTTACTGTCAGTATAGCAGAATATTGATCCGGCGAGTAGCTTATTTCTTTTGCTGAGCCTACCGAATTTGGATGCGACTTTGATCGGAGCATGCTGCGCTGATTGATTTTCTGACAGCTGAAAAGTCCGCAGACAAATTATTCATTGTCTGCGGACTTTTCCCGGATTATTTTTCACTCATGAAAGTTTCCGGCCTTACATCTCCCATGCCGATCATCGGATCGATGCTCCCGTTGGAGATCTGTTCGATCGTCAATTGGTAGACGGGTAATATATTTGGGGACGCATTCTTTTCTGGCTTTTGGGTTGCGGGTTCTGCAGTTGTTTCGGTGATCGGTTCAGCAACTTCAATCCCGGTACCGGGCGCCTTCGCTTCCTTGTCCTTTGCAGACTCTTCCGCAGTGAAGACCTTGTCATTGTTCAGGTTGCGCTCCAGTTTTTCATGCAGCATCGTTTTCCGGATATCGCCAGTGCTTACGACTGCCGTTTCGAAAGCTTCATAATCCCCGCACAAAATCAATTTGCTTTTGCTCCTGGTGATGGCTGTGTAAAGCAGATTTCGGCGCAGCATCCGCCCGTACTGTTTCACCATCGGCAGAATGACCATCGTAAATTCGCTGCCCTGCGATTTATGGATGGAACAACAGTAAGCCAAAACAAACTTATTCCAATTGTTTCGATTGTAAGTGACTTCCACGGTATCGAACAGGATCGTGATCTGGTCGACCTTCTCTTCCGTTTCCTTGGCGAATTGGATGGCAGTGATTTCACCCATATCCCCATTAAAGACATTATTTTCCGGTTGGTTCACCAACTGAAGCACCTTGTCGCCTACCCGATAGACGACATCAAAAAAAGCGACTTCCCGTCTTTTCTTGTTCCCTTTTGGATTGAAGATCTCCTGCATCATCGTATTGATGGCATCAATGCCGGCAGCTCCTTTGTACATCGGCGCCAGAATCTGGATATCCTTTGCAGTGAACCCTTTTGACTTCGCCTTTTCGACGACTTGCCGGATCACCGGCTCGATCTGATGCGTTTGGCAAGGCAGAAACGAGCGGTCCCCTTGATTGTTGCGGAAATCGCGCGGGAGGATGCCGTTCTTGATTTCGTGCGCCAACGGGATGATCGATGAATCTCCGGATTGCCTGAATATCTCATTCAGCTCGACCTGCGGTAACGCTTTGCAGTTCAGAAGATCGAACAACACCTGGCCTGGACCGACTGAAGGCAATTGATCCTTATCCCCCACAAACAGCACTTGCATACCAGGCGGAACGGATTTCAAGAGTCGATGCATCAGCCACGTATCCACCATCGAAACTTCGTCGATGATCAACAGCTTGCCTTCCAACTCTTGCGTATAAAGTTCTTCGGATTCCTTTTCCTGGCCCGTCAAACCCAGCAAGCGATGGATCGTGCTGCCGGGCAGACCTGTCGTCTCCTGCATCCTTTTTGCGGCACGGCCGGTCGGAGCGGCAAGCAAAATCGGGAAAAGTCCGCCTTTGTAATCCTTAGGGTCTTCCGGCAGATCGTTCAATTCGGAGAACATGCGCACGATCCCTTTGAGAACGGTCGTTTTACCAGTACCGGGTCCACCTGTCAGGATGAAGAACGGTGAAAGCAAAGCTGCTTTTATCGCTTCGATTTGGGAGGCCCCATAGCGGATCTGCAGATTGGATTGCAGATTCTCGATTTCCAGATCCAAATTCACTCCCGGATAAGCAATTTTTGTTTTCCGTTTCAGCAGTCTGTCGATCGATGATGCGATGCCTTCTTCGGCGAAATAAAGGGACGGGATGGCAAAGCGGCTGTGATCCTCGACCACTTTCATGTCCATGACCATTTCCATCAACGCTTCGATTACTGGTGCATCTTCGATAATGAAGCGCCGGCTTTGTTCAAGCAAGTGGATTGTTCGCTCAAGCAAGACGGTCCCATCGACATAGGTATCTCCGTTCGACAGGCAAAGTTCCTGCAGCGTCGCTATCAGGCCGCCTTTCAGACGGCTGCTGTGATCCGGAGCGAAGTTCAACTCCTCCGCCAGCTGATCGGCTTTCTTGAAGCCGATGCCTTCGATATCCTCGAGCAGTCGGTAAGGATTTTCATTTAGGACAGTCAGCGTTTCAGTGCGGTAGAAATGAAAGATATTCGCTGCCTGATTATTGGAGAAGCCATAGTTACCCAATGCGATCAGGATTTTCTCGGTTCCTTGCGTCTGCATCAGCACATCGCGCATCATTTCCCTTTTTTTGGGCGTCATGCCGCTGATGCTTTTCAGAGCTTCCGGGTCATCAAGGATGACGTCGACCGCTTCCTCGCCAAAAGTTTCCACGATTTTTTCCGCAGTCCGTTTCCCGATTCCCGGGAAACGTTCCCCCGACAAGAATGCAATCAACCCGTTCTTGGAGGTGGGTTTTTCCTGTTGATAGGAATTGGCTTGGAATTGGACGCCGTATCTTGGGTGCTCCACGACCTCACCGAAAAAGCGATAAGCTGTATCTTCGGTTATCTGCCCGAAGCTTCCCGTCACAACAATTTCATCATGCTTTTGCGGGAGATTCGATTCATTGACTGAAATCAGCATGACTTTGTAGAAATTACTCGCGTTTTCAAAGAAAATCGCTTTGATTTCTCCGACGATATAGCCTTGTTCTGTATCCATCCGGATGATCCCCTCCCTTTTTTGACTATTCAGACTTGTTATAAGATTCCTTAAGAACGATACCACAATTCGCGCCCAAATTAAAGAGAGGCCGGAGAAAAAACCGGCCTCTCACTTATTTTTTCTTTCCCTCTAAATATACTGCAGGACACGGTCGGCTTGATAGGCCTTGTCGATCGTTCCCCCACCCAGACACTCCATGCCATCATAAAATACAACTGCTTGACCTGGTGTAATGGCGCGGACCGGCTCCGCAAATTCCACACGGGCAGTCGTTTGGTCTTCGTTCAGGTAGACAGTGACTGCAGTGTCCTGTTGACGGTAACGGAATTTAGCCGTGCAGGTGAAGACGGATGGTTTTTTCACTTCGGATGTGAAATGGATATCAGTCGCATCCAGACTGTCGGCATACAGGTTCTCATGATGGTAGCCTTGGCCCACGTAAAGCGTGTTGGTCGCCAAGTCCTTGCCGATGACGAACCACGGATCATCGGATTCCCCGCCGCCTCCGATTCCCAAACCTTTTCTTTGCCCGATCGTATAGTACATCAATCCGGCATGCTCACCCATCACATCGCCGCTCAAAGTGACCATTTTACCCGGGATCGCCGGCAGAAAGTTCGTCAAGAATTCTTTGAAGTTCTTCTCGCCGATGAAACAGATGCCTGTCGAATCTTTTTTCTTGGCAGTCGCCAAACCCGCTTCTTCAGCGATGCGGCGCACTTCCGGCTTTTTGATCCCGCCCAGCGGAAACATCGTTTTGGAAAGTTGCTCTTGGGAAAGCTGATTCAGGAAATAGGTTTGGTCCTTGTTGTCGTCCACTCCTCTGAGCAGATGAGCGGTGCCGTCTTCGTCACGGACGACTTGTGCATAATGCCCGGTTGCGACATAATCCGCGCCCAGTTCCATCGCATAATCCAGGAAAGCCTTGAATTTGATTTCCTTATTGCACATGACATCCGGATTCGGTGTCCGTCCTTTCTTGTATTCGTCCAGGAAATATTGGAAGACCTTGTCCCAGTATTCCTTTTCGAAATTGACGGAATAATAAGGAATCCCGATCTGTTGTGCGACAGCCTGAACATCCTTGTAATCTTCCGTTGCCGTACAGAATCCGAATTCATCCGTATCATCCCAATTCTTCATGAAAATGCCGATGACGTCGTAGCCTTGTTCCTTCAAAAGCAATGCTGTGACAGAAGAGTCAACGCCACCGCTCATTCCGACCACCACGCGTATTTTTGAATTGTCTTGCATGCCTATCACACCCTTACTTTATTTGTGTATTTTATCACTTCTTACAATATATAAGTTAAACCCGATACAAAAAAACAGTTTACACCATCCCGGCGCATATTTCAAGCTTTCTCGCCTGTTCGCATCCAACCCGACAGTCACATCAGCCTGGCGATAAGCATCAGGATAACTTGATGAATAGGGTAATAGGCATATCCGGCCCATTTCGGCAACGGTCTGACCGGGAAAGCGACCGGAAGAAGCATGGGAATGAGCGACACTGCAGCGAGTGCCTGCAACGAGGGGAATTGCAGAGCATTCACCAATAAAAACAAAACGATTCCCGCTCCGACATGTTTTTCCGAAAGCACATAGATTGTCCACCCCATCAAAAAGCCATACAAGCCGTATTCCGTAAACTGGACCAAAAAGATTGCCGGCAAGATGAAACGGTAATCTTTGATCGATAAGGCAAAAAGTGTCAGGGTGAAAAGTATATTGAAGACATTCCCTGTTTGGGCGGTTATCGGCATACTGACGAGCCCCGTCACGACCAGCCGCAGCAGATACTTGCGGAAATCACGCGTTTCCCTTACCCCTTGCACGGTTGTGTACAAAAAACAAGGGAAAGCGATGCGTCCGACAACTCGCAGAAAAAGCAATGAGGGGAACAGATAGTAGCCGATATGGTCGATCGTCATTGTGAGGATCGCAATCCATTTGATAAGTGCCGTTTTGTTGTTGTACGCCATTCCTTCACTTCCTTTCTATTCATATTCACCAAGCTGCAAAAGTACTTTCGCAATAAAGAAAACAAAGCAGAAAACCTTGGGAGGATTTCTGCTTCATCTTCAGGTAAACTTTTGATCAGACTGTATAAGGCTTCGCATCCAGATTCAGATGGGCCAATGCTTGCTCGATGTCTTCGATGATGTCATCCACGTTTTCAAGCCCTACCGAAAAGCGGATCAGGCCCGGTGTAATGCCTGCTGCCGCCAATTGCTCGTCGGTCAGCTGTCTGTGGGTCGAACTTGCCGGATGGAGCACACAAGTCCGGATGTCGGCCACGTGAACTTCATTGGACGCCAGCTTCAGGCTGTCCATGAATTTGATGGCATTTTCTTTGCTTCCTTCGATGGAGAGCGAAATGACGCCGCACGTTCCGAGCGGCAAATATTTATTCGCCAATTCGTGGTACTTGTCTCCTTCTAAGCCCGGATAATTCACAAATTCGACTTTTTCGGATTTTTTGAAATATTCAGCGACTTTCAAGGCATTGCTGCAATGTCTGTCCATCCTCACAGGGAGGGTTTCAAGTCCAAGATTCAATAAGAAGGCAGCATTGGCGGTTGGGTATGCCCCCATGTCCCTCATCATCTGTACCCGTGCTTTTGTGATATACGCAGCTTTCTCAAAGCTTTTCGTATAGACGATGCCATGGTAGGATTCATCCGGTTCGGTGAATTCTGGGAAATTGCCGTTCTTCCAGTCAAAATTGCCGCTGTCGACAATGACCCCACCCATCTGCACTGCATGGCCATCCATGTATTTCGAGGTGGAATGGACCACGATATCCGCTCCAAACTCAAACGGTCTGCAAAGGTATGGAGTCGGGAACGTGTTGTCCACAATCAACGGCACGTTGTTTTTGTGCGCAATCGCTGCCCATTTTTCGATATCCAGAACTGATAAGGCTGGGTTTGCGATGGTTTCGCCGAATACGGCCTTCGTGTTCGGTTTGAACATTTTTTGTATTTCTTCCTCGGGCAGTTCCTGATCGACAAAGGTGCATTCGATCCCGAAACGCTTCAAGGTTACGGCAAACAGATTGATGGTTCCGCCATAAATGGAGGCGGTGCTGATGAAATGATCGCCTTCCTTCAGGATGTTCATCAAGCTGATCATAGTGGCTGCCTGCCCGGAAGTTGTGCACAAAGCCCCCACGCCACCCTCCATCGCCGCAATTTTCTCTTCCACAGCTGCAACAGTAGGATTTGAGATGCGCGAATACATGTGTCCGGCAGCCGTCAAATCGAATAATTTTCCGATATGTTCCGTCGAGTCATATCTGTAAGTGGTGCTTTGGTAGATCGGGAGCGCGCTTGGCTCTCCGTTCCCTGGGTGGTACCCTTCGTGTAAACATTGTGTTTCGATTCTCATTATTGAACCTCCTCATTAAGATAGCGCTCATAATCTCATATATATTTAACATTTTACCACAATTCCCAAAGGCTTTGTGTAGATATTGAGGCGAAATGGAATGATTCTGAGGAACAAAAAAAGACAGAACGTGTCTGTCTTCCGGACTTGCTATTCTTCGATGAACTGGACTGTTCCAGATTCAAAGGATTTGATGCGCGCCAATGAATAAACATCCATACCTTGCTCTTCCAAAATTTTTCTGCCTTTTTGGAAGGATTTCTCGATGACGATACCGACACCGGCGATTTCCGCTCCTGCCTGGTTGCAGATTTCCATCAAGCCGTTTGTTGCCTGTCCATTCGCCAAGAAGTCGTCGATGATGAGGACATGATCGTTCTCGTCAAGATATTGTTTGGAAATTGTAATTTCGTTGGTGACATCTTTTGTGAAGGAGTAGACAGTGGCCGAATACAGATTGTCTTTCATCGTCAGACTCTTTTGTTTTCGCGCAAAAACAACCTTCACTCCCAATGCCAATCCTGTGAACACCGCAGGCACGATGCCCGATGTTTCCACAGTCAGAATCTTGGTAATTTTTTTATCGGCGAAATACCGTGCAAATTCATCCCCCAATTGTTGCATCAATACCGGATCGATCTGATGGTTCAAGAAATTGTCCACCTTCAACACGTTATCGCCCAACACGATACCATCCTTCAATATGCGCTCTTCAAGCAATTTCATAAAAAAATCCTCCTTCATCACATTTCGTTCTATCTATCAGCCGCTTGCGACAATCGGCTAGCATGACTTATTTCCGTTTACAAATAACAGTAAAACAATACAGATAATCTTCGCTTTTGTCAACCTTCCATAAGGATAATCACCGATTGATACAAGCAAACTCCCTGAAAAGCGAACAAAATTACATTTCTTTCTATTGTTTATCCGCAGAAAAAAACGAGAAAGATCCAGCATCAGGATCCTTCTCGTTTTAAGTTGTGAAGCTTAGTCTACGTATACTTCGGAATCTTTGTTCATCCACGCATAAAGCAAACCGATGAGCAAGCCGCCGCCGATGTAATTTCCGATCATAGCGAAAAACCAGTTCGTCAGAACGCTGCCGACCGTCATCCCTGGCAAAGCGCCGCCGAATGCGAAAAACGCAAGACTGAAGGAAGAGAAGTTAGCGATAACGTGCTCAAAGCCTAAAAATGCAAAGATGAAGATGATGAAGATGGTCGAGAAAAGTTTGCCGGCGTCATCCTTCATATGGGCGCTCACGAATACAGTCGTATTTACGATGACGTTTGCGAAAATACCCTCGGCTACCATCTGGATAGGCGTTTTGATCAACTTGCCTTCCACTGCATGGAAAAGGAAGTGCTCAGCCGGCAAATCTTGGAAAATGTTCGTGAATGACATAATGAATGATGCGATCGTACCACCGATAAGGTTGAATAGAATACAAGCGAATAAAATTGCTAAAGCCCTTTTTGGTACCAATACCTTGCGATAAATGGCTGCCGTCATGTACATCATGTTGGATGTACCCAATTCTGTGTTCATGTAATTGATCATGACCAACGACCATGCAAACATGAATGAGTAGAAAAATTTCCCGCTACCGGGCAGCATGTGTTCTGCCTTTTCAGCCACCATCACAGCGATTGATGTCCCCAACGTCAGAAACATACCCGCAAGCATACATCTGATGAAATACTTTACTGGTGAAGTCTCAAATAAGTCTGACTTCTTTAGGGCGCTCTTGTCAACTGTAGTCATGGCTGCGCCTTGATATTTTTGTTCCACTTTCTTCATCTCCCGAATTGTTTGTGCGATTCTGAATAAGTATATCATATTTCATAGGAATTGGAATGAAAAAAACAGCGTTTAATGTAATAATATTAACGCATTTATAGTGTGCAGTGTTTTTTTTGTGCACATGGATCCGAAAGAGTTTTTGATTTTGCCACAAAAAGACCGGTCGTAAGAATTACTCTTACAGAACCGGTCCTTAGCCATTATCGGACTCTTAAAAGAGTCTGGTCATTCAGTCACTTCAGCCAGGACGCCATTTTCGACCAGACTGTCCAATATATATTCCAACTGCTCTTTCGCAGCCGCCATGGTTGCTTTGCCATAAACATCCACCATCTGCAATCCGTTGCTTGTCGTTGTGGAAACTTTCAAAGTTTTCAGATCGGCAGCGACGACAATCTTCACTTTGATCCCTTGCTTATGCAGCACGCTGTTGTCCAAATCGCGGACCATTTGAAAATTGCCGTTTTTGGTTTCTTCAAAGCCATTGTCGCGCAAAGTGTAGCGCTTCACCTGTTCATTCAATTGAAAGGTTTTGCCGGATCCCTTTAAAGATACATTTTTTTCGAATGCCATTTGCAGTCCTCCAAGATAACGTTTTCTCTATCATAACATATTTTTTTCTTCCGTTCAGCCGTTCTTGTATTGCTTGTTGTGGATGCTTTTCAGCAATGCGATCAATGTGTCTGCCTCATCAGTTGTATTATCCGGTCCGAACGAAATGCGCAGGGATTCCGTTGCACGAGGGTTCCCTTTTCCGTACATTGCTTCCAGAACGTGACTCGGTTCAAGGCTACCAGCTGTACAGGCCGATCCTGCTGCCACCATGATTCCTTTTAGATCGCACTGGATCAGCATTTTGTCGGATCTCATACCCGGCAGCCAAAGGTTCAGAATATGGGGAACCCCTTCAGGATAAACGCCATTGCATTCAAATGGGACTCCGCTCTTTTCTAATTCGCTCAGAAAATAATTACCCAGTCCACGTTTTTTGTGGTTGGTCTCTTCCCTTTCGATTTCCATCAGAGCGATGGCCTTGGCAAATCCCCTGATATAAGGCGTATTTTCCGTACCGCCACGGTGGTCGTTTTCCTGACTGCCGCCATGGATGAAATTAGGCAGATGCAGGCTATTTTTGCGGTATAAAAATCCGATACCTTTAGGTCCGTTGATTTTATGCGCGGAAACGGACAACAGATCGATGTGCTGTTGCCTAACATCAATTGTCTCGCTGCCAAATGCCTGAACCGCATCCGTGTGGAAGAGGATGTTCTTCTCCGCTAAAAATGAACCGATTTCGGCAATCGGATTGATGCTGCCCACCTCGTTGTTTGCATACATCAATGAGACCAGGATTGTATCCTCGCGAACCGCATCCATCACGGATTGCAAAGTTACTCTCCCGGTATCGTCAACAGACAGATACGTCACCTCAAAGCCTAGCTCTTCCAGATAATGCATCGGATGCAGGACTGCGTGGTGTTCCGTTGCAGAAGTGATCAGATGTTTGCCTTTCCCTTCCAAAGCCAACGCAGTCGGTATGATTGCGGTATTGTTTGATTCAGTACCGCAGCTTGTGATGATGATGTCAGCCGGATCCGCCTTGACGGATGACGCAAAAATTCTGCGTGCTTGGTCGATATGCTGTCTTGTTCGTCTTCCAAGCGCATAGGTGCTGGAAGGATTCCCGTAATCTTCGATAAGCGATTCCTGAATGACTGCCACAACTTCAGGGCGCACCGGCGTGGTAGCGGCATGGTCGAAATAGATCAATTTGTTACCTTCTTTCTTTCACTTGTCTTTCTAGTTTTCAAAATAACTCTTCAGCCAACGGTACAGGCGCAGTTCGATGTTGGCATCCGTTTCCGGAGTGGGATCCATGGCAGCTGCTTGCTCCTGTTCAAGTAATTTTTTTGTTGCTTCAACATCGACAAGGCAAAAAAATGCATAGGACGCCCTTATTCTGCGGTTCCCGAACCAATGCCTTTTCAACAATGGCTGGGCTTGTATTTGAATGTATTTTTCCTCTGCATCAGCGAGCCGACCGAACAGCACATCACAAAACAAAGATTCCAACATATAAACGGGCCAATAGACCGACTCTTCTACTGGACGGTTGGCTGAAAAAGCCTGCAACAATGAATCGGCTTCTTCAAATTCCAGGCCATCAAGAGCGCGGGCATACGCGACCATGAAGAAGTAGTCGATCAGGAAAGTTTTTTGATACTGAGCATCATTTATACTTTCGAAATAGGTATCCGGCAGGTCCGCAAACGGGACTTTGCCTTCGATAAGCTGTGCCATTTCCAATTGTTGGAACAGGAGCTTGCGCGCGACCAACGATTGACTTACTTCCCTCAGTACGGCTCCATCATTCTGCCCTTTCGGCAGCAGGTTCGCGAAAGCCATCCAGATGGGTACAAAACTGAACAAAACGAACAGAAAGCCTAGTTTCAGTTCCATCAAAAAAGCCGAGCTGTACAAGACTGTCCCCGTCAATGCATTTGCCATGATGCCCCCCAGCAGATAGCTGCGATATGGCAATTCCGCATAGTCCCCTTTGGGTGGCGCCATCAAGCATTGGCCCGCCAGTAAAGGCGAGGCAGTCTGCATATGATGCAGGCTGTGATCCGCTTGACTGTACTTAAATCGCCTGACTTGAAAACTGACCAGCCGGTAGCCGCTCAGTTTTCCGAAGATAAAATGTCCCGCTTCATGAAGAAAAATATGCACATGGATGGATAAGAAAAGGCCGACCAACAACATGGGAATGAGAATCGGATCAAACGACAACAGTTGCCCCCAATTGCTGAATGCCTTCGTAATCAGGTATCCGTACAGCATGATGACGGCAATTGTAGTATGGCCGGCAATTCTCAGAAATGATTTTTTCATGAGGCTCCCCCTACTCTTCACACTTGCTCCAGCTGCATTTCCGGGAACAACAGCCGCAGGATTTCCATCGTCAAACGTCGGCTCTTCCCTTGGTAAGGATAAATGTGGATCAGCATGGCTGGGTTGAAGTTCGCTTCGATCACCCCATAGTTTGGTTCCACTTTCGTGGCTGGGACTGAATGGTCCGGGATGATGATATCCACTCCACAGACTGCAACGCCCAGTGCAGCTGCCATCTGTACAGCCAATTGCTTGTAGCTGTCATCCATCTGATCCGTAAAATCAATCGAATCGCCGCCGGTGCTGATGTTTGAATTATCCCGCAGACGGACCATCGTGCCTTCAGGTGGGATACTGTCAAAGGTATAGCCTTGTCCTTGGATCGTCAATTTTTCGAGCTCACCGGTCGCTATCAGCTCCAATGGAGACCGGTGATTTTTCCCACGGAGACTGTCTTTATTCTTCTCCTCAACCAATTGACGGATCGTGTGTCTGCCATCGCCTACCACATTGGCGGGTACACGCAATAAGACAGCTTTTGTTTCATTACCGATGACAAAGAATCGGTATTCGGTTCCGGACAAGAAATCCTCAACCAATATATCTTCATCCTCTTCAAATGCGATGCGAACCGCTTTCTCGTAGTTTTCAAATGTTGCGCCGTCCTTGAAAATGGAAATCCCTAACCCGTAGTTCGTGGTCTTTGGTTTGACGACGATGCCTTTCCCGGCAAAGATGGAATAATCACGGAGAGCTGCTGCCGCAGAATGATACTCGCCGCTGTCTGGCACCGCGAATCCGTTCTCCGCCAATATTTTTTTGGTGACGACTTTGTTTTCCATAATGAGCGGACCGATATAGCTGTCCTTTGCCGTCATATTGCCTTTCTTCACGTATTCGCGATGGTCCTTGTAAGTCAGCGAGATGAATTGGTCATAACGGTCAAGCATGTTGATTTTCAAACCTTTTTGGATGGCATCGAACATCAGGATTTGCGTGGAGAGTTCCATGTCCTCAAATCCCCTCAAAGCATATGGACGTTTCCAGGCAGCCTCTTTGTACTTCTTGGCCAAGGAAGCGGCCCAAGCCGTTTTGTCCTCTCCCGCTTCCAATGCCTTGACCATCTGGCCCGCCACTGTTTTCTCCGGATTTTGGAATGCTTCGATTTTTTCTTTGACGATTGCGCTGATTTTCTCTTCTGCATCGATCGCTTCCAGCATCTGCAGCATACCTTCCAGGACGGATAGTCCTTCCGCTTGGAATGCGGATGGCTGCAAAGGATTCTCCAAAGCAGTGCTGTAATTCATTTCTTTACCGAGCTGCATCTCTGCCTCACTGGCATCCTGATCGATCCACAATAAATAGAGCAAGAAATAATGGATGAAGTACATATCCTCTTTATGCATGCCAAACTCAGCAAATGGGTTCAGATCGAACAGCCTGAATTCGAGATAGGCGATTCCGTTCGTCAGCAAATCACGCGCTTTGTTGGCCCCCCTGAAACGGACAGTGGAATAAAATTCTTTTTCGGCAATAAGCTTACCGGTTGTCACCATTTTTTCGATATCCTGCACATAGGCATCAATCGATTCAAAAGAAACATGCACGTCCGCTTTATTGACATATCCGTACTTGCTGCTGCGGATACTTCTTGTATACTGATCCAAC
Source organism: Trichococcus sp. ES5 (assembly GCF_900067165.1). Classification (NCBI taxonomy): domain Bacteria; kingdom Bacillati; phylum Bacillota; class Bacilli; order Lactobacillales; family Carnobacteriaceae; genus Trichococcus; species Trichococcus sp. ES5. The sequence continues at coordinate 152,767 of NZ_FJND01000003.1, read as the reverse complement.
GGCAGATCATGCTGTGATTCTTTTTCAAAGTACGAACGGTCAGCTGATATCGATCCGCCCAGAAGGTAGGTCATGATCCATTGGTAACGAATAAAATTATGAGCCATCTTCAAGTATACATCCGATTGGAACTCCCTAAGCGTCCTGACGGAACCGGAAAGCTGATGAAGCTCTTTGATAAGTACAGGATTCAATTCGAAATTGAAATGAATGCCACTGACCATCTGCTTCTTGTTTCCGTACACTGATACTAGATATTCCCGATAAGCGATATCACTCTCATTGTCCAATTTGGCTACCTTAATTTCTTCACTTGCCGGCATAGCAGGTGGTATACTGCAAGGCAACAGGTATTCACCTTCGGGTAAAGACCGCAGAACAACGTCATGGATAGCCATCAGCCATTCATGCATTTCTTCGATCGATTGCATCGGTGGAGTGATCAATTCCGGTTGACTCTCCGCGAAATCAGTCTGTATGTACGGATGGAAACTGCGATTCCCGAATATTGTCGGATGATTAGTTTTGGCGATTGTGCCTTCGTCCGTTATCCTTTGGCTTTCTTTTTCGATTCCAAAAGAGGCTTTCGAAAATAATGCCGATAATTTGTGTGTTAGAATAATCTCTTTGAAATCCGTCATTATGTACGCTCACTTTCTGCTTCCAATTTTCAATGTATTCATTATAGCTTTTCTGCTTGTAAATAGTAAAGATGTTGCCTGTCTTTCTTTTCAATCAATTTTCAGAATTCTTCAAAAAACAATCGGGCGAATGTTTGTTCTTCTTTATCAGATGGCATATAATGGGTAGAGAAAAAGGAGCGGAGAATCATGAAACAACCTTTAGCATACCGTATGCGTCCCGTCCACATTGACGAAGTCATCGGTCAAAGTCATCTGGTCGGCGAAAATAAAATCATCCGTCGCATGGTCGATGCGAAGATGCTTTCTTCCATGATATTGTATGGCCCACCGGGAATCGGTAAAACCAGCATTGCGAGCGCCATCGCCGGATCGACCCATTCGGCTTTCCGTCAGTTGAACGCCGCAACCGACACAAAAAAAGACTTGCAGATCGTCGTGGAAGAAGCCAAATTTTCCGGCCAGGTCATCCTCTTGTTGGATGAGGTGCATCGGTTGGATAAACCCAAGCAGGATTTTCTCTTGCCGCACCTTGAAAGCGGCCAGGTCATTCTGATCGGCGCCACCACCGAAAACCCATATATCAGCATCAGTCCTGCTATCCGGAGCCGGACCCAAATTTTTGAATTGAAGCCCCTTACTACTCAAGACGTCATACAGGCACTGGAACGTGCCATTGCGGATGAAAAGCGCGGATTGGGAAAAGAAAAGATCCTGATCGAGGAAGACGCCTTGCTCCATTTCGCCAGGAGTACGATGGGAGACGTCCGCGGTTCGCTGAATGCTTTGGAGTTGGCTGCCTTATCCACTAAACCTGATGCGGACGGAACGATCCATATCACCTTGGACATCGCTGAGGAGTGCATCCAAAAGAAAGCCCTGGTTCACGATAAGAATGGCGATGCCCATTATGATGTCATCTCGGCATTCCAAAAATCGATCCGTGGCAGTGATGTCGATGCAGCCATGCATTATCTTGCCAGGCTGCTGGAAGCCGGCGAATTGCTGATCGCCTGCAGACGACTGATGGTCTGCGCCTACGAAGATATCGGCCTAGGCAATCCTCAAGCTGTGGCTCGGACCGTTTTGGCCGTTCAGGCTGCAGAAAAGTTAGGTTTGCCGGAAGCTCGGATTCCCCTGGCAAATGCTGTCGTTGATCTGGCCCTTTCCCCGAAATCCAATTCGGCTTATCTTGCCTTGGATAGCGCACTGGCGGATGTGCGCGCCGGAAAGTCCGGCGACATACCGGATAGCTTGCGTGATGCCCATTATAGCGGGGCAAATAAGTTAGGCCGCGGCATCGGTTATCAATATCCGCACGATTTCCCGGACCACTGGGTCAAACAACAGTATTTACCAGACTCGCTGAAGAGTAGACGCTACTACGAGCCGGCTGCAACGGGCAAATACGAGCAAGCCTTGGCCAACCAATTGCAGCACCGCTTCAACAAAGATTCTTGATGATTTGTTGGTAGCGTTTAACCCATTGTCGCCATTATGTTTCCGGACTCAGTTCCATGTGTTTTGCTTGCCAACAATTGATTAGTATGCTACTATACGTATATAGATTTCTGAGGTGTTCGACATATTCTCAATGTGTTGACCGAACAATTTATTACTACCTTGGGATCCTGTTTATTTCGGTGGATAACACGCCTTATCATTTGGTAGTTAGAGACTGGATATTGGAGCCCACCTGCTTATATGCGGGTTCAAAACTAGTAGAATATACTCACCGGCACCATCGGATTTCTAATAAAGTTTTATACTTTTGGAGCTGCTCATTGAGCAGCTTTTTTTGCAGATTTAAAAGCACGTAAAAGTACTACTTGAGCTCTTATCCCACAATTCCTTTAAGGAGGATGCATATTGTTAGAATTGTTGATTGCCCTTTTTTCATTACTGCTGGTTTCGACCGGCCTTTTCATGACGTTGAAAGGCCCCACTGTTTTCGTATTGGCTCCGGACCGGATCACGGAACAACAACGCCAGCAGATCTGGCTCTTTTTCCGTAATGGCGGAGCTCTGTACATGTTGATCGGATTTCTCTGCCTCCTGACGATTTTCTTCAGGAGTACCCTGCTTTATGTATTTGCCGTGCTGATCTCCTCAGGGTATACAGCACTCTTCAGCATCCGCTTGGCCGGCATGATGAAAGATCAAAGCCACTGATCAATAAATTACCGAAAAAAATCGCATGCGCTTTCATTTTTAAGGAAAGTGAAGTAAAATAAACTTGTAAGCGATACTAGTTTAGAGGAGTGGTTAATATGTTTCAAGAGTATAAGAAGATTTTGATACCGGTTGACGGATCCAGAGAATCAGAATTATCTTTCCGTAAGGCAGTGGAAGTAGCCAAACGGAATAAAGCAGCCATCATCATCACTCATATTATCGACACAAGAGCCATCCAGACCCCTACAGGTTTCGAGGGTAGCTTTACAGATGAGATTGTCCGTCAATCCAAAACGTTGATGGAAGAATACAAAATCTATGCGACGAATGAAGGCATTACAGATGTTCAAACAGTCATCGAATATGGTTCTCCAAAAGCGATCATCGCAAAAGATTTGCCTGCCGAACACGGTGTGGATCTAATTATGATTGGAGCGACTGGTCTTAATGCCATCGAGAGACTTTTCATAGGCTCAGTATCCGAGTATGTCATCCGCAACGCACCTTGCGATGTGTTGGTAGTCCGGACTGACCTCGAGAACAAACCCAAAACTAAGAAAAGCTGAACGGGTTCGTTCAGCCCTGATTAAGGAAACACTGTGACCTAATCGGTCAAGTACTCTGATGTCACAGTGCGACATCAGAGGGCCTCACTGCGAGACCAGTTGGATGGCCTGATGACAGGAATAAGCGATTGAAATCGCAAGAGTCATGACAATTTAGGAAATCTGTCCACGCAACGTTCCCTACGGTCACCTTGTACTGGGGCTCTAAGGGATGAATACCTAAGAGTCCCATGCAAATGAGCATCGAAGAGCGCAATTGCTGAGAGACTTCCGAAACAAAGGAATCAACGTGACCGTACCAGTCAGTTGTATCATGTTTCTAAGCCATCAAAGATGGCAAGAACCATGACAAGTCGAACAGTATGTCTTGGCTCGCAGAGACAAGAGGTTCCTTATTCTTTTTTCCGAAGGGCTAACCCGTGAAGCTAGCCATCAAATTTGATGGCATGAAAAAATCCGTTATGCCGAAACATCGGCATAACGGATTTTTTATTTCAAATGATTATTTTTCGCTGAAACGAACGACATCGCGAGCAATCATTAATTCTTCATCTGTAGGAATCAATAATGCTTTCACTTTTGAATCATCAGTAGAAATGATTCTTTCAACACCCCGGACATTGTTCTTTTCATCGTCGATTTCACAACCGAACCATGAAATACCATCAATGATGATTTTGCGGGTAGGAGCAGAATTTTCACCGACGCCGGCTGTGAAGACGATCGCATCAACACCATTCATGATTGCAACATATTGTCCAATGTATTTAATGATACGATTATGGAAGATATCCAAAGCAATTTGAGCTTGCTCGTTGCCTTTTTCAGCTTCTGCCTCAACATCGCGCATATCACTTGATACGCCGGAAAGTCCCAAAAGGCCAGATTTTTTGTTCAGAATGTCAACGAATTCATTGATATCAGTGATACCTAGTTTACCCATTAAATAGGCAATCAATGATGCATCGATGTCCCCTGAACGAGTTCCCATCGTGATACCTGCCAGTGGCGTAAAGCCCATGGATGTATCGATTGATTTCCCGCCTTGGACAGCAGTGATGGAACCGCCGTTACCGATGTGGCAAGTAATGATTTTCAACTCTTCAATCGGTCTTCCCAACATTTCAGCAGCGCGTTCGGCTACGTATTTGTGGCTCGTTCCGTGTGCGCCATATTTTCTAGCAGCATATTTTTCATAGTACTCCATCGGAATACTGTATAGGTAGTTTACTTTCGGCATTGTTGTATGGAATGAAGTATCGAATACAGCAACACTTGTGATTTCAGGCAACAATTTTTTGAATGCACGAATGCCGGTAGCGTTGGCTGGGTTATGCAGCGGTGCCAATTCTCCCAATTCTTCGATTTGTTCCAGGACACGCTCATCCACAAGCGCGGAGTCTTTGAATATTTCTCCGCCCGCAACGACGCGGTGGCCGACTCCTGTGATTTCGTCGTAGCTTGAAATGATGTTTAATGCCAATAATTGGTCAAGTAATTTCTGTACTGCAATTTCGTGGTTCATGATGTCTTCGATTACCTGGAATTTTTGGCCTTCCCCGTGTTTGATGGTGAAGACAGAATCGTTCAAACCGATTCTTTCGATTATCCCGGTTGCAAGAACGTCCTTTTCAGGCATTGCATATAAAGTAAATTTCAAACTTGAGCTACCAGCATTGATAGCGATGATTTTTGACATTTTTTTCTCTCCTTTAAATTGTCTGATTTTTCTTATATCTCTAATAAATATTATATCATCTTTGCGCTCCAATTGTGGAAAATATCCAGGAAAGATTGCATCTTTTGTGCGTTTTTAAGATCTGGAATTTCCCCCAAAAGCACTTGTTCAGCTTGAAGAGATTTTTCACCAATTTTTTGAACAATAATGATTGATTTTTTCATACCATTTTTATGGAACAGATCCGCCGGAAGACTCAAGAAAGCCTGTATATGAACGTTTTCTTTCAACCATCCAATTAGCACAGATGATTTATCTGTTTCAAAAATGTCGGATGGAACGATAAATATCCCCCAACCGGATTCTTTCAAATAGTTCACATTTTGTTCAAACATTAGGAAATGCGCAAAAGAATTTCCTTCCGGAAAAGCTGTTTGGTAGTTCTTTGCGCGCTCATTAACCGGATAATACCCGATCGGAAAATCGGATACTACGATATCAGAAGGCGCAATCAGCAGTTCCTGCAGGCTGTCCGAGTGGGTGTAATGGATTTTTTCCGAAAATCCCAGCAAGGCTCCGCTGTTGGCCGCAACACTGATCAACAGATCATCATTGTCAACTGCTTCTGCAGTCACTTCATTTCCCCTGCTGGTCAAATGCGCCACGACGATATTCAGAAGATTTCCTGTTCCTGCAGCCAAATCTGAAACATGCAGTTTTTCTGTTTTATCTTTTTTTATTTCTCCGATAAAATATGCGATCAGATAGGCGATCGTGTCTGGTGTCATTTGATGATTCATCTGGAGCTTGTCTTCTTTTGTTGCCTTGATGAAAGTCAGTTGGATGCTCTTGCGGATAATTTCCTTATCCAATGCATCCAAATTCATCTTTTTGTAGAGGCTGTTCAAGCGTTCAACTGCCTCGATTGAAGGCAAGCCTTCCACTTGTTGTGCTTTTGCTTCAAAGGAAAGATTTTCCAACGTTTCGGATAACGCTTCTATATATGTAAGCTCCGCTTCCGTTTGAAGCAATGTGATGGCTTCATCCATTAATCCGAAAAGACTCTCAACATTTGTTGCTTTCAAGTCGTTCACCGTCCCTTACTTTTTGTCTTTATCTAAAATACAAAAAAACCTGCGAAGGAAGTGATTGATCATTTGCCCCCGCAAGGTTTTTTGTGTGTATGTAATTGGTTGATCGGCAAAAGTACAAGTATTATTTAGCTGTAGGGTATACAGAAACTTGTTTTTTGTCACGGCCTAAACGTTCGAAACGAACGACACCGTCAACTTTTGCAAATAGAGTGTCATCTCCACCGATACCGACGTTAGTACCTGGATGGATTTTTGTTCCGCGTTGACGGTACAAAATTGATCCGCCAGTTACTGTTTGTCCGTCTGCACGTTTAGCGCCTAAACGTTTGGATTGGGACTCACGTCCGTTGGTAGTAGATCCGCCCCCTTTTTTGTGGGCGAACAATTGTAGATTCAATTTCAACATGTGGTTTGCACCTCCTTATTAAGTAGTACAGTATTTATTGCATGTTTATGGTCACATAATCTGGATATGCCTGAGCGACATCCTCCAACGAGTAGAATAGATGCTTCAGTAAAATCTGCGTAATGTATTGCTGTTCCGCTTCCCTTTCGGAAAGTATTTCCGCATAGAGATACCCGCCTTCTTCATCCGCTTCATCAACAAGCATCTGATAGCCGGCTAAACGTTCAACGCTATTCACAGTTTCGATGGCCAGTACAGAAACAGCAGCGCAGATGATATCTTCGCCTTCTATCCCATACCCGGCGTGTCCCGTAATCTCGAAAGAAAGCAGGTTGCCATGGTCATCTTCTTTAAATTTCACTTCAATCATGGTTATTCACACTCTTATGCGTTGATTGCGTCAATGATTACTTTTGTATAAGGTTGACGATGACCTTGCTTACGGTGTGTATCTTTTCTTCTCTTGTATTTGAAAGTAGTGACTTTCTTTTCTTTGCCCTGTTTTTCAACAGTGCCTTCTACAGAAGCACCTGTTACGAATGGAGCGCCAATTTTAGTTTCTTCTCCGCCTACAAATACGATTTCATCAAAAATTACTTTATCACCAGCTTCAGCATCTAATTTTTCAATGTAGATCGCTTGACCAACTTCAACTTTTAATTGTTTACCACCAGTTTTGATAATTGCGTACATATTCTCTGCACCTCCTTATTTTACTTAGACTCGCCAAACGGAGTGCCCTTGCAGGTCTCATGACTCCTATCCGTGCGGTTGTAGCTGTGGTGCGCACATTTACAACATTAATAGTCTACCAAAAACAAAAGCTCCCGTCAACCTAAATGAAAACATTGTTGAAATAAACTGCCATTCTTTCACTGACGACAAAAAAATATAACAAAAAAACAGGGCAATTGCTCTTTTTTTTGCCGGACTGTCAGCCCTTGCCCTATCCTTAACGGTTCTTGACGAATTCGCTTGAGGATACGATCCGTGTGCCGTATTGTTGCCCGAACTCGGTATCGTGCGTAACGATCAGGATACCGGTTCCTCCTGCTGCAATTTCCTGTATCAGCTTACCGATGCTGTCGGAAGATTCGCGATCGAGCGCAGAAGTCGGTTCGTCAAAACAAAGCACGCGCGGATTCAGCATCATCGCCCGGGCGATTGCGACCCTTTGCTTCTGGCCTCCGGACAAAGTTGACGGCATTGCTTCCAGTTTGTCTTCCAATCCCATTTGCTCCAGTAATCCGGCTGCTTTCGCCGCCAGTTCCTCGCGGGTACCCAATTTTTGGGCAAGCGGCGCCTCCAGAAGATTTTCCAACACCGAAAGGTTCGGGAACAGAGCATAGTCTTGAAACACCATGCCAATTTTATTTTGGTAAAGACGCCTTTTTTTGCGGTCCACATATTCTGCGCCCTTCAAACCTTGCTTGCACAACAAGGCATCCTCAATCGAAATGGTTCCCTGGTCAGCTTTCTCCAGATTGTTGAGCAAGCGCATCAAAGTGGTCTTACCGGTTCCGGAACGACCCACCAACACAACGATTTCACTGGAATCGATATGGAATGAAAAATCATCGATTACGGTTATGTCATGATAAGACTTTGTTAAATTCATCGCATTTAATAACATGATTGCCGCTCCCCCCCTAAAAGTTTCCTTTGGATTCAAGTTTATTCAGCAGCACCGTAATGACAGCCGTAATCGACAAATAGACGATTCCGACTGCCAGGAAAGGCACTAACGAGGCATAGGTATTGGCAGCAATCTGTCCTGCGCGCAATAATTCCCCGAGACCGATGACATAAACCAAAGATGTATCTTTCACTAGCGCAATCACTTCATTCCCTACAGACGGCAACACAATTTTAGTGACCTGCGGAATGATGATTTTGAAAAATCCTCTGATTTTACCGATACCCAACACCGAAATGGCCTCGAACTGTCCTTTCGGTACAGCAGTGATACCTCCACGGAAGATTTCCGCGTAATAGGCAGCGTAGTTGATTATATATGCCAGAATGGCTGCCGTAAAACGATCCAACGTGATGCCTATCAGCGGCAAACCGAAGAAAACAAACATCAATTGCAAAAGTAAGGGTGTGCCCCTCATGATGAATACATATATCTGGATCAGAAAACCCAGCCACTTCGGTCCGTAAACCCGGATGACGGCGACCAGAAAACCTAACGGAATGCTGGATAACCCTATGATGAAGAACAACGTGAGCGTCATCTTCAAGCCGTCAAGCAATGATGGCAGTATCGTCTGTATCAAGTCCATTTCTTAAACCTCTTTCTTACCCTTTATTTTCGTTATTCACTATAGAACCATTTGTCATAAATTTCATCGAAAGTCCCGTCTTCCTTCATTTCGGCCAAGGCTGCATCGACGCGCTCCTGCAGTTCCTTATTATCCTTTTTGAAGGCAACCGCCATTTCGTCTTCCCCGAAGTTATCCTCGAGAACACGGTAGATGTCTTTACCGGATTGCTTCATGTAGTAACGACCGTAGACTTCACCTACGACGATGGCATCCACACGTCCTGATTCCAAGTCGCTGAAGGCATTATTATTGGAAGGATAGAGCACCAGATCCCCGCCCAACTTTCCAAATATCCCTGACTCATCCTCCATAATCTTGTCCACTGAACTGGAAGATTGCTGCGTCGAAACCAACTTCCCTTCCAAGTCCGCTTTTGTTTCGATTGCGCTGTCCTTCAAAACGATGATGGATTGCGCATCCACGATGTACGGTTCGCTCAAGAGGACTTTTTCAGCCCGTTCCGGTGTGATGGCATAGCCATTCCAGATCATGTCGATGTTGCCGGAATCCAATTCGGTTTCCTTCATTGCCCAATCGATCGGCTGAAAAACAATTTCAGCTCCGATCCGTTCACCGACCGCCTTCGCCAAGTCGACATCGAAGCCGACGATTTCATTATTTTCATCACGGAATCCCATCGGAGCAAAAGTATCATCCAAACCAACAACCAACGTTTCTGCACCAACGGCTTCAGAGTTGACAGAAGCGTCATCAGCCGACTCACTGCTGCATCCAGCCAACACCAATAACCCTGATCCGACCAGTGCGGCTTTTTTAAGCTTATTCAACATACGACTTTCTCCCTCAACAAGAAGTTTTATTATTCAGCGAACCATTTTGCGTAGATTTCATCGTAGGTTCCATCTTCACGCATATCATTCATCGTTGCATCGATTGCTTCTTTCAACACGACATCTTCTTTGCGGAGACCCACACCATATTCTTCATCGCCAAAATTATCGGTAAGAACAGCGAACTTTTCCTCGCCTTTTAGTTTCATAGTGTATCGGCCCAACACTTCGTCAACGACGATTGCATCACTGCGGCCGCTTTCCAGGTCATTGAACACGTCGTTGAAGGTAGGATACAAAATCGGCGTGCCCCCATCAAACTCAGCAGCAATTCCCGTTTCGTCGGCAATGATAGCATCGAATGCCGCAGATCCTTGTTGTGTCGCAACGACTTTTCCGGCCAAATCAGCTTTTGTTTCGATATCACTATCCGCCATTGTGACAATAATTTGGCTGTTGCTCAAATACGGTTCTGAGAACAAGACTTTCTCTTTGCGTTCTTCCGTTATGGTATAGCCATTCCAGATCATGTCGATGTTACCGGAAGCCAATTCGGTTTCCTTCATTGCCCAATCGATCGGTTGGAAAGTGATTTCCACATCCAAGCGTTCCGCAACCTCTTTCGCCAACTCGACATCGAAACCGACGATTTCGCCACTTTCATCTTTAAAGCCCATCGGTGCAAATGTATCGTCCAGTCCCATCACCAGTGTTTCTTTGATTTCTGAAACTTCCGATCCAGTTGCAGAAGAATCCTCAGCGGCACCTCCACCGCATGCAGCCAATAAACTTGTAGATGCCAACAACAATAATGCTAATTTTTTCATATCCTTCTCCTCCATATATGTGTACTTTTTTATTACCTAATTTTGTGGTGTCCCCCATCACGCCGTTTCCAATAAAAAAAGCCCTTTAACTTCCTGTTGAAAGTTAAAGGACGATTGAAGTCGTGGTTCCACCTTTTTTTGCGGGCTCTTCACAGAAACCGCCTCATAACGTTCCGTTTGAAACGTCAGTGCTGTAACGGGCACAACCGAGTCAACCTACTGAGAAAGCGGAAGCTGTCTTTTCGGTATCCTTGCTCAGAGATGTGATTTCACTTATTTCTATTGTTTGCTTACACCGGCCGCAAACTCTCTGGAAATAGTCAAAAGTTACTTTTTCTCTTCATTGCATTTAGAATTTAAGACAATAATACCACAGCTTTCGTCAAATGCAAGCATTTCATTAAAAAATATCTCATTATTTTCTCATCAGGTTCAATCGTACATCCAGCCCACCAATTTGAACAGTGGGTAATAAATCACAATGAACAATACAATATTCAACACAATAGTCGGCCCTAATCGCTCTGAAGCAAATGCACTGAAGTCAAGTTGCGTGATATCCATCAAACTGTAGAAGCCAAAAACGAATGAATCCACCATGACGATCGCAACGATAAACAACAATGCCAGCACAAAAACATTTTCCGCCAGGAATCTCTGCATCTTCTTCACAAAGTAAACGATTACGGCAAAAGCGACTGCGTAAACACCCAGAATGCCGCTATAATAACTGTCGAACAACAGTCCGAAAAGAACTGCGTACAACTGCATCGGCTGTTTAGGGAAATAGTAGGAAAAAAGCACGAATCCGAACAACGCCAAATGCGGCACGAGAATATACTCTTCGCTGACAAACTGGCCCGGAAAGGCATTGATCAAAAAGCCATCCAAAATCAAAAGCACGTAGAGCACCACAGGGATGAAATAAGTGTGATGCAAAGATCTGTTTTGCACCATCACTCACCACTTCCGCTCAGCCGTTTGATGACCGTCACGAAGCGAATATTGTAAACCTCACCGGCGGGCTCGATTGTGACTTGCTTAAATAAACCGTAACTGTCCATCGATACTTCTTTGACGCTCCCGATCAACAGAGCGCTTGGAGAAACACCGCCTAATCCTGATGTAATCACGCTATCGCCCGGATTGATCACTGCATCAGGGGCAATCTGGGACATGGAAAGCTTCTTCGTATTCTCATCATAACCATTGACAATACCATGTACAGGTCCAGATTCCGTTTGGATTTCAGCTGATACACGGTTGGTTGTATCGTTGGATGTGGTCAAAAGCAGGACTTTCGCACTGGTCGAATTGACTTCGGATACACGGCCGATCAGACCGTTCCCCGCCATCACCGACATATCGACCTCCACCCCGTCCTGGGATCCTTTATCGATGACGATTTGGTTCAGCCAACTGTCGGGATTGCGGGATACCACAGAAGCATTGATCTGTTCATACTCTGACAAAGTAGTTTTCAATTCAAGTTCTTCCTGCATCCTTGCGTTTTCTTGCTCCAAATTATAGACTTTCACTTGCAGCTCATAAACGGTATCAATTTTACTTTTTAAAGATTGGTTTTCTTCATACGTATTCATCAGGTTATCGACTGAATCAACAAAATTCGCCACTACTTCCGCTGGCTTAGAAAATATTCTCGCAATGGAGCCTGTTACATCGTTCCCTACTTGTTGCGGTATCGATGTATCTTCTCTGTTGTTGGTAAGAGAGTATGCTATCAAGCTGATAAAGGTAATCACACCGATCAATAGGATAATCAATTTTTTATTGTTAAAAAACTGATTCACATTGACACCTCATTTCGTACATCACTTTCAATTACATTCATTATACTTACTGCCTTAAATTTTTACGCTTGTAAACGTTAATGTTCTTCAAGGTTTCACCGGTCCCGATGGAGACGCAGTCCAATGGATCGTTGGCGATAAATACAGGAACTTCCGCTTCTGCTGAAATGACTTCAGCGATGTTTTTCAACAAAGCGCCACCACCCGTCAAAACGATACCATGGTCAATGACATCAGCAGATATTTCGGGAGGCGTCTCTTCCAGCACTTCTCTTACGGAAAGGATGGTGTTCTCGACCACATCATGGATCGCAACCGCAATATCCTCGGCGTGGATTTCCAAAGTCTTGGGCAGGCCGTTGACCATATCCCGGCCTCTTATTTCCATGGAGCCATAGGAAGCTGCCTTTTCAATATCGGCACAACCGATCGTTATTTTGATGTTTTCGGCAGTCCGCTCGCCTATCAGCAGACCGTACTTTTTGCGGATGAACTGAATGATTGCCTCATCCATCCGATCGCCACCGGCTGTACTGGAACGGCTCGTAACAATTCCGCCAAGCGAAATCGTCGCGACATCCGTCGTACCGCCTCCGATGTCCACCACCATATTGCCTGTAGGCGCATGCACCGGAAGCCCAGCACCCACAGCAGCAGCGAAGGGCTCTTCTATGATGAAGGCTTCTTTCGCTCCGGCTGTCCGGGTAGCATCAAGAACTGCCCGTTTTTCCACTTCTGTAACACCACTCGGTACGCAGACCATCACGTATGGTTTGATGAATGCATTACCCGTCGCTTTTTTGATGAAATATTTCATCATCGCGACAGTTGTATCATAATCCGCAATGACCCCTTCTTTCATTGGGCGGGATGCCACAATGGTGCCGGGTGTCCTTCCAAGCATCTGGAATGCTTCTTCTCCAACGGAGAGAATCTCTCCCGTATGGATATTTTTTGCGACGACAGAAGGTTCTCTGAATACGATGCCCTTGCCGGCTACGAAGACGATCGTATTGGCCGTACCTAAATCAATGCCGATGTTTTTGCCTTTAAAATTCAAACTTACCAAGTACTTCTCATCCTTCCGTCTGATTGACTACAAACTCTCCCACAAACAAATTCTTTTCTATTTTACCACAAACCGGAACAAGAAAAACATCAATGTAACAAACAAAAGAAAGAATTAATCAATTTGACAGGAATGACGTTGATCGGTAATACTGCTGCCGATTATCCCTCCAGATTGACACAATACGTTTGGACCATTCACAGGGAATATCCCGGTGGATCGGAGTTCCCGGACGAACATCAGGCATCCGGCATTAAGAAAAGCTGAACGGGTTCGTTCAGCCCTGAAAGAAATTTAGGAAATCTGTCCGACTGAGCATCGAAGAGCGCAATAGGACAGATTTATCTAATTTCCGAAGGGCTAACCCGTGAAGCTGGACATCATTTTAGATGCATGAAATATGTTGCAAACTTGTGAAACACCTATGGTGATGCACTTTTGAGTTGAAAAAATTTTATAAATTCCTATATGTCTTAAAAAGGCCCGAGACAGTGTCCCGGGCCTTTTGATCGATTAAGTTAAGATTAATTAGATTTTTTCAACGTTGGCAGCTTGTGCTCCACGATTTCCCTCAACGATTTCGAATGAAACGGCTTGTCCTTCTTCCAATGACTTGAATCCGTCGCCTAAGATAGCTGAGAAATGTACGAATACGTCATCTCCGCTTTCGCGTTCGATAAATCCGAAGCCTTTTTCTGCGTTAAACCATTTTACTGTTCCTTTTTCCATGAAAAATTCCTCCTCGTGCAAAGCACTTTAAATTGTTATTCTTGCTTTTGGTACGATAGGAATGTTCATGACAATCTATTCTTTACCAAACAAAAACACTAACATAATGATATATCAGGTTTTCCGATATTGCAAGTTTTTTGCCATCAAATTTTCATTTCAGCTTGCGTAAATCGTTTAGGAACCTTTACTATATGATACCGTATTCCCGCAGGCTGAGATAATCATCGACCCCGATGATGAAATGATCAAGGATCTCGATCCCCATCATTTCTCCGCACTCCACCATCCTGCGGGTAAACACCAGGTCGGCTTCCGAGGGATCGGGATTACCGGAAGGATGATTATGCGCAAGAATGATCCGCGCCGCCGCAAACCTTACCGCCTCCCGGAATATCTCGCGGGGATGCGCAACCGAACTGTTCAGGCTGCCGATGAAGATCGTCTTTTTCTTGATGATTTCGTTCTTTGTGTTCAGATAGACAGCCACCACGTGCTCCTGCTGGAGATCGCGCATCTCTTTCTGCAGCAGCGTCCCGGCGCTTTGCGTCGATGTGATCGTTCCGCTCTTCAGTTGCGTGGCATTGGCTACACGCACCCCCAATTCAACACAGGCCTTGATTTCGATCGCTTTGGTTCGGCCGATTCCATGAATAGCAGTCAATTCTTCAAGCGAGGCCATCTTCAAGGAATGCAGATCCTCGAACTCATTCAGCACCCGCAACGCCAGCTGCATGACGTTGCTGTCCCTGGGCCCTGTCCGCAGAACGATAGCCAATAATTCATGCGTCGCCAAGGCTTTTTCTCCGAATTGATCCAATCTTTCGCGCGGTCGCGAGGCTTTTGGAACCTCCATCAGCAGATTTGTTTCTTGCACCATCCTGTTTTACCCCTTTCCTTCCGTCTACTCAATAGGTACGCAGGAAGGAGCCTAACAGGTTATTTCTCTTTCAGCCAATCCATGACCGCATGCAGGTCGGGCAAAATGGCAATTGTTTTTGCTTTGGCTTCGTCATCGGGAACGATCAGATCCGGAACCATGATCACTTCAATGCCCGCATCGTAGGCAGCACGGATGCCATTAAGCGAATCTTCCAGGATCAGACAGTCCTCTTTCGGAATGCCAAGGGGTTTCCAGGCGCTCAGGAAAATTTCCGGATTCGGTTTGGCGAAGGATACTTCATCCCCGCACACTTGGTAGCGGAAATACTGTGAAATATCAGCCAATTCGAGGTAGAAACTGACTTCTTTCCTCCGGCTGCTGGAAGCAACGACGCATATTACGCCTTCCTCCTTCAGAAAGGCCAACAGATCGTATAGGCCTTTTTTGATCGGAAGCCCCTTTTCAGAGGCGATGCCCGTCTGCCTCTCCTTCATTCTCTTCAAAAATCGTTCCGCCAGTTCCGCATCACCAAAGTCGGAAGCCAATTCAGGCATCACATCTTTATCGGATCGCCCTACTTGTTTCAGATAATAATCGAAGTCGAACGCTATCGGCAAAGCCATCTCTTCAGCCAGTTCGCCTTGTGCCTGATATCCCAATGTTTCCGTATCGAACATCAATCCATCCATATCAAAAATAACTGCTTTTTTACGCATCTCCAAACTCCTTATCCTTTAATAAATAATGTCTTACTTCGGAAAGAAAATACAGCGAACCGGTAATCAATAGCATACCTGCTTCAGCTTGCTTCGCCTTCAGATCATCAATCGCAAATCGCCAATCTTCGTAGGCTCCAGCTTCCGGTACACCTACCCGCTCACACAGTTCTTTGACTGATGCAGCCCTCGGGAAATCAAAAGTGGTCACGTGCAGCTTACTCGCGGGAATTGATTTGATCAACTGGCCCATTTCCTCCAGATCCTTATCCGCCAAAGCCGCCAAGAGGATGGTGATATTTTTATCCGAAAACTTCTTTTTGATCGCTTCAGTCAGCACTGCCATAGCCGGGATATTGTGGGCACCATCCAGCATGATGAACGGTTTTTGCGAAATGATCTCCATCCGGACCGGCCAAGCTGTCCCCAGCAAACCGGATTTGATCGTCGTCTCCGAGTAACTCAAAGCGTATTTTTTGCAGAACAGTAAGAAAGTTTGTAGCGCAGTGGCTGCATTATCGACTTGATGGCCACCCATCAAGGTTATTTCCAGTTTTTCAAAAGCGCCCAACTGAGAGGCAAAGTCAAAGACCTCATGATAATCGGAACCCTCATGCCAATTGGAAACACTGAAATCCGGGCCGAATGCATGCAAGGGCGCAGCTTTTTTTTCCGCAGTGTCACGCATCACCGCAAAAGCCTCTTCAGGCAATCTTCCGATGACGACAGGTGTCCCTTGCTTGATTATTCCGGCTTTCTGGTAGGCGATCTCCGCAATGGTATCCCCGAGGATATTGCTGTGGTCTTTGCCTATCGTCGTGATGAGCGAAAAATCCGGCTCGGCAACATTCGTGCTGTCGTACAAACCGCCCAGACCGACTTCCAACAATACGACATCACAAGGATGTGTCCCAAAATAGGAAAACATCATGGCTGTCACTACTTCGAATTCCGTCAGTGGACCCATATCCGTGCGGCCGATTTCCTCATAGAGTGCGTAAAGGATGTTCGCTTGCTCCAATACGTCTTCATCCGGGATATTCGCCCCATTCACGCTGATCCTTTCATTGAAACTGACGATATGCGGCGAGGTGAAGGTGCCCACCGTATAGCCGGCCGCCATGAACAGGCTTCTTAAGTAAGCAACATTCGATCCTTTTCCGTTTGTTCCGGCAATATGGATGGATCTGAATTTACGTTCCGGGTGATCCAGTTTTTCCATCAACCATTTCATCCGGACTATTCCGGGCTTAGGCCCCATGCCTTTGCGGGTATGGATCCATTCCATCGCTTCTTCATAAGTTGCAAACATCTACCTCTTCACTCCATTTCTGTTTAAGAAGAACCCTATCTACAAAGGAACTTGCTAATAGGGTTCTTCCTGTTCAATTCGATTCTCTTATTAAGCTAGCTGTTCTTTTAGGGCAGCGATGCGTTCTTCAACGGCCGCCAGTTTTTCGCGGTATTCGGTCCCTTTTTGTTTTTCCCCGTCGATTACAGCCTGAGGGGCTTTGCTGACAAATTTTTCGTTATTCAATTTGCTTTCCACACGGTCGACTTCTTTGGTCAATTTCTCCGCTTCCTTTTCGAGACGGGAAATCTCATCTTCCAATTTGATAAGACCGGCAAGCGGCATGTATACCTCTCCGCCTGAGAAAACTGCGGTGACAGCGTCGCTGGCCGCTTGGATGTGCTGGCCGATTTCCAGTGTATCCGGATTGCAGAAGCGGAAGATGTACGATTCATTGGCGCGGAAAATCCCTTCGGTCGCCTCGTCATTCACTTTCAACTGCATCGGAACTTTTTTGGACAACGGTGTGTTCATTTCAGCGCGGACATTGCGGACGCCACGGATCAATTCGATCAGTTTCTCCATCGCTTCTTCAGCCGCTTCATCGATATGGCTTGCATCCGCTACCGGATAGGCTGCCGTCACGATGGAATCACCTTGATGCGGTACGTTCTGCCAGATTTCTTCGGTGACGAAAGGCATAACCGGATGCAACAAGCGCAAGACGTTGTCCAAAACATAAGCTAAGATGCTGCGGGTTGTCTTTTTAGCAGCTTCATTTTCCCCTTGCAGGACTTCTTTGGACATTTCTATATACCAGTCGCAGTAATCGTCCCAGATGAAACGGTACAACAAGCGACCGGCTTCACCGAACTCAAATTTCTCGAACAGGTCCGTCACTTTAGTGATGGTCTTGTTCAGGCTGGAAAGGATCCATTTATCGGCTATCGTCTTTTCCCCTGAAATGTCGATAGCGTCGAATGTCAGGTCTTCCAAGTTAAGAAGCACGTAACGGCTGGCATTCCAGATTTTGTTGATGAAATTCCAGGAGGCATCCATCTTCTCATAGCTGAAGCGGACATCCTGACCAGGTGCGGAACCGTTCGCCAAGAACCAACGCAAAGCATCCGCCCCATATTTTTCGACCACATCCATCGGGTCGATCCCGTTTCCGAGCGATTTGCTCATCTTGCGGCCTTGCTCGTCACGGATCAGACCATGGATCAGTACATTCTCAAACGGACGTTTTTCGGTGAACTCCAGACTCTGGAAGATCATCCGGCTTACCCAGAAGAAGATGATGTCATAGCCGGTAACCAACGTACTGGTAGGGAAATAACGTTTGAAATCTTCCGCATCTTCATCCGGCCAGCCCATCGTCGAGAACGGCCAAAGTGCTGAACTGAACCATGTATCCAGAACATCCTCATCCTGCGTCCAGTTTTCGCTGTCGCTCGGGGCTTCCATGCCTACGTACATTTCGCCGGTTTCTTTATGATACCAAGCCGGGATTTGATGTCCCCACCATAATTGACGGGAGATGACCCAGTCATGGACGTTGCCCATCCAAGTCAGGAAAGTATTCTCAAATCGTTCAGGATAGAAGGAAACTTTTTCTTCTGCGGATTGATTTTCGACCGCACGCTCAGCCAATGGTTGCATTTTGACGAACCATTGCGTCGAGATGCGCGGTTCCACAACAACGTTTGTGCGTTCAGAATGTCCGACACTGTGGGTCATTTCTTCAATTTTGACCAAATAGCCCAGTTCTTCCATATCTTTTACGATCGCTTTGCGCGCTGCGAAACGGTCCATACCTGCATATTTTCCGGCTGCTTCGTTCATCGTCGCGTCATCGTTCATGACATTCACTTGCGGCAAGTCATGACGCAAACCGACTTCAAAGTCGTTCGGGTCATGAGCCGGTGTTATTTTTACGACACCGGTCCCGAAGTCCATTTCGACATAATCATCCGCAATGACAGGGATTTCCCGATTCACGAGCGGCAAAGTCACGGTCTTGCCGATGAACTGCTGATATCTTTCATCTTCCGGATGAACCGCTACGGCAGTATCTCCAAGCATCGTTTCCGGACGGGTAGTAGCCAGCTCCAAGTATCCCGAACCATCTGTCATCGGATAGCGGAAGTGATAGAAGGCGCCTTGGACGTCCTTATGGATAACTTCAATATCTGATAAGGCCGTTTTTGCCTTTGGATCCCAGTTGATGATGTATGCGCCGCGGTAGATCAAACCTTTTTCGTACAAGCCGACGAAGACTTTACGGACTGCATCGGACAAACCATCATCCAACGTGAAACGCTCCCGGTCATAATCAACGGAGATCCCCATTTTTCCCCATTGCTCGCGGATGACGCTTGCATAATCCTCTTTCCATTCCCAAACCTTGTCGACAAAGGCTTCACGACCAAGGTCATAACGGGTAAGCCCGTCCTCGGCCAGTTTCGCTTCCACTTTGGCTTGAGTGGCTATGCCGGCGTGGTCCATACCCGGCAACCATAACGTATCGAACCCTTGCATGCGTTTTTGGCGGATCAGCATATCCTGCAGCGTCACATCCCAAGCATGGCCCAAGTGCAGCCTGCCGGTTACGTTCGGAGGCGGAATCACGATCGAATACGGTTTTTTGCTCTTGTCTCCGCTAGGCTTGAAAAGCCCCGCTTCCACCCATTGTTGATATTTCCCAGATTCTACTTGCTGGGGTTGATACTTTGTCGGCATTGCGTCTGCTTTAGACATTCAGCCACTTCCTCTCTCTTTACATTGATTTATTGCGAAAAAAAACGCCCTGCATACGAATATGCAGGACGATATGAATCGCGGTACCACCTAAATTACAGGAAACGGATCCCTGTCTCTCTTTTTGATAACGGAGAATACTCCGAGCTGCGCTACCCAGTCCACAGACCTTCACACAACTTGCTCACAAGCTACTTCACTTTCCTTCCCCAAAAAAGCTTTCACCAATCGCTTTTCTCTCTTGTATGGTTCCGGGTAAGCTACTCTTCTTGATCGACGCTTTGTTTATACTTCACTAGTTTAGCACCTTTTCATTGAAATCTCAATGCGATTAAAGTAATTTTTTGGCAGCTGCCAATGCTGCTTCCTCATCCGGCTCCGTCGCGATTTCAGGGACGATCTCCATATAGGAAAGGACGCCTTCCTTGTCGATGACGAATACGCTGCGGGCCAACTTGTTGCCCATTTTTGGAATTTTAAGGCCATAGGACTCGCCGAATTCGCCTGCATCATCATGCAGCATCTGCATATCGATGCCGTTTGCTGAACACCAGTTGACCAATTCTTCTTTTGTATTTCTGGAAACCGACAACAAAGTCAAACCTTCGATGTCCGCTGCCGTCTCGTTGAACTTACGTGTTTGTTTATCGCAAACGCTCGTGTTGATGTCCGGGAATACGCTGATCAAGACTACCGATCCGCGCAGATCATCCAAAGCTACCTTTTCGTCTTCCGTATTGTACAACGAAAAAGCCGGCGCCTTCTCCCCGACAACTGGCTGTGTTCCTAAAACTTCAACAATTTCACCCTTTAATGTTACTTGCATGAAAACATTCCCCCTTGATCGATAATATCTTCATTATACAGATAAGTGGCGATTTATGGTAAGGATACGCACTTGCAAAATAGATTAAAGCAAATCCGAAAAGAGCGCCTCATCTTGGCTGGAAGTGTCTTCCCGACCCGTTATGCTAGATACTACAATCCCTTCAACCGCGCGCATAACGAGTGGTTCCACATCAAGCAACGCTTCAAAACGTCTGGCTTTATCCAAGTGTGGTTTCGTTTTTGGCGCTGGTGGTGCAAAAATAGTGCAGCAGTCTTCGAACGGTTGCACAGACAAATCAAAGGTATCGATTCTTTGCGCTAATGCGATGATTTCCAATTTGTCCATCGTAGCGACAGGACGAATGATCGGCGTCGTTGTGACATCATTGATGGCAATCATACTTTCCAGCGTCTGAGAAGCGACTTGAGCCAAAGATTCTCCATTAAAGATGGCCAATCCTTTGCGTTCGGCTCTGATGGCATCGGTGATCCGCAGCATCATCCGGCGTGTGATCGTCATCAAATAATCCGCCGGCACCTTCTCTTTGATTTCTTCTTGGATTTCAGTGAACGGCACTTCGATGAACTGGATTTCACCACCGAATTTAGTCAATTTGGCAGCCAGATCTTTTGCTTTCTGTAATGCTTGTGGACTTGTGTACGGCGGACTATGAAAATGAATAGCCTCGATCTTCACACCGCGCTTCATAGTAAGATAACCGGCAACCGGTGAGTCGATGCCTCCGGAAAGCATCAGCATGCCTTTGCCGCTGGAACCGACAGGCAACCCGCCAGCCCCTTTGTATGTCTGCGTGCTGAGCATGATGCCGCTAGTTTTGATGTCTACACGTACAAGAATATCCGGTTGTTTCATCTTGACAGAAATGGCCGGAAAAGCAGCCAACACAGTAGCGCCCAGCTCGGCATTCATAAAAGTAGTGTCATGCTCGTAGGAATGGTCGGAACGGCGCGTAGCTATTTTGAACGTTTTTCCCGCCGTCTCCATTTTACCAAGCAACTCCACCAAAACCCGTTTCACTTCATTCAGATCGTGCGAAACAAGATAAACGGGCGAAAAGTTTTGAATACCGAACACATGCTGCAAGCGCTCGAGAATGTCAGCCTCTGCAGCTCCATTCAGTTCCAGTAACATAAAATCGTGCTCGGGTTTGATTCTGATCTGCGGATAATCCTTTGTGACCATCCTGACATTTTGCGCCAACTGCTGGACAAAACGTTTTTTGTTTTTCCCTTTGGTCGATAATTCACCAAAGCGTATTTGAATGTGCGTTTCCATTTATATTCTCTTCCAATCTGTCAGTTATTATTCTATTGTATCTTTTGGAACTGTTGATGCAGCGTCCGAAAATGTTCGATGAAGGCATCTGCTTCCGCTTGCGTATTCTCGCCGGAAAGGCTTATCCGGACTGCGCACTGGCTCCAGGAAAGCGGTACGCCCATCGACCCCAGCGTATAGGGTGTGCCTTTCTTTCTGCTTGAGCAGGCGCTTGTCGTTGAGATGAAGATGTCCTGGCTTTCAAAAGCATGGACCATCACTTCTCCCCTGACGCCTTTCATGGCAAAGCAGAGGATATGCCCGGCGCCATCTTCGGGCGAAAAGATTCGGACATCTTCATATTCCGAAAGGGCAGCTAACAACTTACCCCGGACCAACTGTTCCTGCTCGCGGCTTGAAGCACCATTTTCGAGCGTCATGCGCAAAGCTTTCGCCATTGCCGCAACGCCGCCGACATTCTCTGTCGTGCTGCGCATACCAGCTTCTTGCCCGCCTCCAGTCAACAACGGTGCAATCCGTTTACCATGTTTCTTATAAAGGATACCGACACCTTTAGGGCCATGGAATTTGTGTGCTGAAAGCGATAAGAGATCCACACGAGGATGTTGGATCAGCGGCACGCATTCACCCACAGCCTGCACGGCATCTACGTGGAAATGAACCCAAGGATAATTTTCCAACAGTTCTCCGATAGCCTCGATTGGCTGGATGCTGCCGACCTCATTATTGATTGCCATGACACTCACCAGGATCGTATCTTTTCTTATCGCTTTCCCAAGCTCCTCAACGGATATGATTCCGTCAGTATCGACAGGCAGATAAGTAATTTCAAATCCCAATTTCCCCAACTGTTCCAGCGATTTTGAGACGGCAGGATGTTCGACAGAAGAAGCGATCATGTGTTTCCCGGCGTGGAACTTTTCCATTGCAGTACCTTTGATTGCCCAGTTATCGCTCTCTGTACCGCCGCTCGTGAAGAAAATCTCATCCGGCTGTACAGCCAGCAATTGCGCAATTTGTTTGCGCGATTGTTGGAGCAACGCATCTGCCTCATTACCTATTCTGTGCAAACTGGAAGGATTGCCAAAAAATTGTTCATTGACCTTTCGGTACGTATCCAAAACCTCTGGATACATTTTCGTTGTTGCACTGTTGTCAAAATAAATCATCTATATCTACACTTCCTTAATAACTTTGCACCCTTAGCGGGACATCCTATCCATTATATAGAAAATGTCTGACCATTAAAAGCTTACGGTTTAATTTTATTCCCCTCTCATAAAAGAGTGTCCAAAAAGGAGCCGAGACAATGTCCCGACCCCTGCGTCTTATTGATTCTGTATTTAATAGTAACGGCGATTTTTTTCTTCCTGATAGGATTCTTCGACCTTGCGGGCAGCCCCTGCTTCTATACGGTTCAAAGGAATTCGTATGGCTTCCAACGCACCTTCATAGTCATATTCGCGGTGGAAAAGCACTAAAGCTTTGTTGATGGCATTTTCAATTTCCACATGTGAATGACGGAAACGGTTTGCGTACTGGATCATATATTCAGTCAGCATCGCATTGTCCACAATTACTTGGGTTTGGTTATCCAACATTTCAATATCCTCTTCGCACATCTTCGAAATCGCATCGATTTCGTCCATGTCAATCTTCACGCGGTTCAACTTGGAAGCCAAATCTTCGATGCGATCCGTGACTGAGAAGAAAAGATCCAAATAAATTTTCGGTAAACCGGGCAGATGGTATTTTTCGATTGTGCGCTTCATATTGCGCATATCCAATTCGTAGAGATCGATGCTGTCCTTGATTTCCTTTTCGCGATTGCGCAAATCACTGAGGTTGCTGACCAACTCAGATTGTTCTTTATCGATTTCGGAAAGACGTTGACTGATTTTTTCATAATACTCGCGGACAACCGAGTAAGAAATTTCGTGTTCCTTCATCATCTTGTCGTAATAACGCAAGGCTTCATTTTCTTTCAGTAACTGCTCTTCAAACTCTTGCGCTCGGCCTAGCTCATTTTTGTTCAAGAAATAATTCTGTGAGACGCGATCGATTTCAAGCAACACGTAACGGTTGCTCTGCAGCACATGATCCATTTTCTTTTGCAGGTTCGCAGTGTGACGACCTACAAATTCTTTGGCTTCCATTTCTTTTTCCATGATAGCATAGACTGCTTCGATGTCGCGTTCTACCTTGTCCATCTTCTTGCCTGCTTCATTGATATCGGCAAGGCCGATGGAATCTTTCGCTTCTTGGATTTCTTTTTCAACCGCAGCTATCTCAGCTGAGACATCTACACCTTCGAAAATGTATTTTTCATCCAACAGGCGTTGGTAGCCGTCTTTCAGATCACTCACTTGTTCTTCGTACTCGGTCTTGATTTTTTCGTTCAATTCAGGGATCTTTTCGACAACTTCTTCCATCACCAACAAATCTTGCTCGATACGCGACAAGATCTCTTTGGCTTCCATATGGTCGCCCTCGTTCGTCAATGAATTGAATTTCGTGAAATCCAACTCCATGTAATTCAGGTTCTTCTCTAACGTTTCGATTGCCGGACCGAATGTAAAGCTGTGCGCCAGTAATTGCTTGCGGATTTTATTGTATCGTTCCTGGATTTCTTCCAACTCTTTGCGGTTTTCTTGCGCACTTTCCAATAGCTTTTCGAGAGCCTTGTTCACTTTTTCGACGCTGTTCTTCGTTTCGTCGATCAATTGATCCGCTTGCGAGATGGCTTGCTTCGCCTTAATGAAATTCATGCGTTGAATGTACTGTTCGGCACTGACCAGCGCCGCCTCAATTTCAGGATACTGAAAACGCGTAATGGTCTGCCACGTGGCTTGCCAACTCTCATAGGTGCGCTTCGTTTGCCCTGTCAAATTCATGTTTTTCAACGTGAACAGATTGTCGGCCACCGGTATGGCCATCGCTTTTTGTTTCTTCTCATCGATTGCTTTGATCCGATTCGCTTGTTGTCTTGTCAAATACATGATCGCACCATACCCGACCAATACTAACAATATTATCGCTACTAACCAATATATAAACTCCATCAATAAATCCTCCACCTATTCCGACAATTTCGTTTATTTGATTTAAAATTGAAAACGCCCAATATATCTCATTTTTTAGTATAACATAGAAAGAACCAATCATAAACCAGAAAATAATCTGGAAACTTAATTCCTTCGTTTGGAATACCCCAAGTGGTCCACCGCTGTGCAAACGATGAATATCATCACTTTTTCATTGCATTTACTGATTTTGTTTGGTACAATAACCTTTGTGTAAAATAATGCAGCGAGAAAGAAGCACCCGCGTCAACAGTTCATCGCCATCTGTAGATGGTTCAATTGTGTACCCTTGCGGCTGCATAAGGTGAAGATTGAAGGATGACCTGCACGCATTGCTGACTTATCATTCTTATTTTACTCCAAAAATCAAACATTTATTGGAGGAATTTTATTATGTCACGTTATACAGGACCAAGTTGGAAACAAGCTCGTCGTCTAGGCATCTCCCTTTTGGGAACAGGTAAAGAATTGGAGCGTCGTCCATACGTTCCAGGTCAACACGGCCCTAACAACCGTAAAAAATTATCTGAATATGCTATGCAATTGCAAGAAAAACAAAAATTGCGTCACATGTACGGCATGAACGAACGCCAATTCGCAACTTTATTCAAAAAAGCTGGTAAAATCAAAGAAGGTAAACAAGGTGTTAACTTCATGATCTTATTGGAACAACGTTTGGATAACGTAGTTTACCGTTTAGGTTTGGCTTCTACTCGTCGTCAAGCACGTCAATTAGTTAACCACGGTCACGTAACTGTCGATGGCAAACGTGTCGATATCCCTTCATACGAAGTGGCTGTTGGCCAAGTAATCGGCTTGCGTGAAAAATCCAAAAACTTGGTAGTTGTTAAAGCAGCTGCTGAAGCTTTGTTCGGACGTCCTGACTTCATTACTTTCGACGAAGAAAAATTGGAAGGTTCATTGAACCGTCTGCCAGTTCGCGAAGAATTGCCAGCTGAAATCGATGAGTCATTCGTAGTAGAATACTACAACAAATTAGGCTAATCTCCCCGGAGAGCGGCATCAAGGAAACGGCAAAGCAATTTGCCGTTTTTTTTGTACAGGAAAAGCGGAACGGGTTCGTTCAGCCCTTCTTTAAGGAAACACTGTGACCTAATCGGTCAAGTACTCTGATGTCACAGCGCGACATCAGAGGGCCTCACTACGAGACCAGTTGGATGGCCTGATGACAGGACTAAGCGATTGAAATCGCAAGAGTCATGACAATTTAGGAAATCTGGCATCGCAACGTTCCCTACAGTCACCTTGTACTGGGACTCTAAGGGATGAATCCCCAAGAGTTCCATGCAAATGAGCATCGCAGAGCGCAATTGCTGAGAGACTTCCGAAACAAAGGAATCAACGTGACCGTACCGGTCAGTTGTATCATGTTTCTAAGCCATCAAAGATGGCAAGAACCATGACAAGTCGAACAGTATGTCTTGGCTCGCAGAGACAAGAGGTTCCTTATTCTTTTTTCCGAAGGGCTAACCCGTGAAGCTAGCCAACGTTTTGGATGCTCAAAATATTTTTCAAGCCAAACAGGACTGAACAGCAATCAATCTCGCTGTTCAGTCCTGTTTAGTTTGTATTGGGTTACACGTTTAGCGGTAGTGTTCCATGCAGGCCTGGTAGATCGGCAGCAGTTCACGGAAAGTATCCTCCAACACTGCCAGCGTACTTGCTTCCGTCGCTAAGCGCGGATCGGTTGGCGCCAACTTGCGGCCGATCAACAGCTCAGCTTTCTTCACATCCCGCAACCGGATCAGGATAGACTCCCAATTGACTGCCTCAATCGGAAGCACATCCGGCACGGTATGATCGACCGAAACGACGTAATCACGCGGCAATCTTTCCAGTTCCGGAATCCGTTCCAATAAAGCGGCCGCCATTTCTTTCTCTTTGACGGGTTGGTCGATCAGACAAAGGTAGAAGCTGACCCCTTCCTTCGCAATACCGATCTGGAAGTGCGGATATTTCTTGTAGCCCCTCGCATCCCCACCGATGGCGCACCAGGTATTCTCGGGCGCATATTTTGTGCGGCGCAGATGCTTGGCGACATGTACAGGCACCGACTCGGGACCCGCTTCCGAAACGATGAGGTGGGCACCCGCTTCCGCAAAATGCCTGAACTTGGGCTGGATCCGGTCGCGGATGCCTGCCATCCTTTCATCGAGTCCCTGAATATCAAAAACGTTGAAGTCTGCCTTATCGAAATGATAACCTGCCAAATTGTGCACCTCTTTCTGATTTGCTTCCATCATTATAGAGAAAAAATCAGAAGCTGGACAATTTTTTGCTTACTGGTAGCCCACTGCGATCTCTTCGATCATCAAATGGATTGATTCTATCCCACCACCTGAAAGATACCACAAGTCGGAAGACAGGTTGATGATTTTATTGTTTTTGTAAGCATCCGTTTGATAAACGAAATCATTCTCCAACAACGCCGCATTTTCATCAGAGGCTGTCCCAAGAGCTGCCGTACGGTCGATGACAAACAAAATCTGCGGATTGATTTCCAACAACCCTTCGTACCCGACGGACTGCCCATGTGTGGAATCCTCAATCGCTGCATCGACAGGAGTGAAGCCCAGTGTCTCATAGATGAAGCCGAAACGCGAGCCTGTGCTGAAAGCGGACATGCTGCCGTCATTCAGGAGTAACGTCAATGTTTTCTCGCTGATTCCTGCTGTCTTCGCTTTGACGGACTCAATCTCCTCATTCAAAGTTACAATGGCTTCTTCAGCGGCTTCCTCTTCGTCAAAGATGACTCCTAAAGTTGTGATGTTTTTTTGCACAGATCCCCAATAGTCCGTGTAATCGACGCTGAGCACGACTACAGGGGCGATTTCCTCCAACTGTTCCGCGAAGTCCAACAAGCGGTTGGAAATGATGATGAGCTCCGGCGCCAAATTCGCCAATGCTTCCACATTCGGTTCCTTAAGTGTCCCTACATTCTCGAATTGATCTGCCTTATCCGCCAAATAAGCCGGCATGTTGTCTGTCGCAGTTCCTGTGACTGCATCTTGCTTGCCCAAGGCGATCAATGTGTCCAAATGGCCAAAATCCAAAACAGCTACATTTTCAGGATCTTTCGGTACTTCTACGGAGCCACGCGCATCCTCGATGGTCACTGTCGTTTCAGTTTCCGCATTCGAAGTCACTGTTGTTGAGTCTGCCGCATCGGCAGCCCCTTCTTGGGCGCCGCAAGCCGCCAAGGTAAAGATTGAAGCCAAACTGATGATTGTCTTTTGCCATTTTTTCATTTTCCATTCTCCTCTATGTTAAATTGCTTGATACGTGCAATGTTTTTTTCCATCTGCAGTCGTGATGACTTCCAATGGCACTTCATATAATTCCTGCAGAACTTGAGTCCGGATCACTTCCTCGACCGTGCCGCTCCGGAAGACTTTCCCATTTTTCATGGCGATGATGTTGTCCGAAAAAACGGAGGCGAAATTGACGTCGTGGATGACGACCAGAATGGTTTTACCCAATTCATCCGCCAAATTCCGGATGGTCTGCATCGTCACAATGCTCTGCTTCAAATCGAGATTGTTCAGCGGTTCATCCAATAAGATATACTCGGTATCCTGCACCAAGATCATGGCGATGGCCGCCCGCTGGAGTTGCCCCCCAGACAACGTATCCAAATAGCGGTTGGAGAATTCCACCAGGTTCAGATAGCCCAAAACCTTGTCGATCATAGCATGATCTTCTTCATTCAGCCTGCCCTTCGTATAGGGGAACCTGCCGAACGAGACTAGTTCACGGACCGTCATACGCACTTGATAAGCATTCTGTTGTTTCAGGATCGAAAGCTCCCTCGCCAGTTCATCGGATTGCCAGGCCTCAATTTCTTTCCCGTGTATCGTCAATATGCCTTCGTCCTTTGTCAACAGACGGCTGATGACTGAAAGGAGCGTACTTTTGCCTGCCCCGTTTGGACCGATGAAAGCCGTTATTTTACCTCTCTCGATAGCCAAAGAGATATCATCCAATACTTTTTCATCCTCATAGGCTTTGCTGACATGACTGATTTTCATAACTTACTCCTTTCCTTCCATAATAACCAAAAGAAATAGATTCCCCCGAACAGTTCGACCAGAATGCTTAAATTCGTCTGCAACTTGAAAACTTCCTCTGCCAGAAATTGTCCGGCCACGACCATCACAAAACTGAGCAAACTCGCACCAGGCAACAGATAGTTCAGGCAATACGTCCTGAACAGACGATAAGCGATATTCGCCGCCACAAAACCGAGAAACATCATCGGCCCGACGAGCGCTGCAGAGACAGTCATCAACAGGATGACATGCATGAAGGTGAGCTTGGTCTCCTTTTCGACGGAGATCCCTAAATTTTTGGCCGTTTGTGTACCCAGTCCCATAACTTCCAACACCTTCCGCTTGCGCCACAGACTGATGATCGAAAACAAGGCGATCGGAACAGCCAAAACAAGTACAGAATCATTGATGTTCTGAAAACTGGCATACAGCTTCGTCTGCAGTTTGTCGTACTCATTCGGATCCATCAGCACCTGCATGAAGGAACTGATACTGTTGAAAAAAGTCCCCATGACAAGCCCGATCATCAAAATGATTTGCATATCGTAATTTTTCCGGTTCCACGAAAGCCGGTACAGCAAGAAATAACTGCCCAACATCAAGAATACCAGGAAAACGAACTGCCATTCCGCATTCAATTGGCTGCCCAGCAACGAGAAGCTGAAGAACATCAACACTGTCTGCAGAAGGCGGTAGAAGGATTCGACCCCTAGAATGCTAGGGGTCAAAAAGTTACTGTGCACAATCGTCTGAAAGCTGACTGTCGCAAAAGCAGTACTGATACTGATGACCGCAAATGTCAAAAGTTTCGTGCTCCGCAACTTCATAATGAATAAATTACCGATACCCTGGTTCCAAAAAAAATAAACCAAAGCCACAGCCACTGCCATCACCGCCAGCCGCTTCATAATGATGCGATTTTTCAACACGTTTTTCATGCAGTCCGCCCTCCTTTCAGCAACAGCCACAAGAACAGGCCACCGCCGAAAACACCCAGTACCGTTTCTACCGGTATTTCGTATGGAGGGATAACCGCGCGCGAAAAGATATCGCACAGCAACAGGAAAACCGCTCCAAAAAGCGCAACCTTGCCGTGGGTATTGCGGATGTTGTCGCCGAAGCGCAATGATACAAGATTCGGGATGATGACTCCCAAAAACGGCAGATTTCCGACCGTACTCAAGATGACAGCAACCGTCAAGGATACGAATAGTGTCCCGATGAACAGGACCGCTTCAAAAGGCAAACCAAGATTTTTGGCCGCGTCTTTCCCAAAACGCGCAATCGTAAAATGGTCGGCAAAAAAATAAAGTGCCAAAAATAACAGGAAAATGAGATACATCCCCTCGTATTGTCCTTTGATGACCAATGAGAAATCTCCTTGCATCCAGGCCGAAAGATTTTGCGTGACGTTGAAGCGGAAGGCAAAAAAATTGGCGATCCCTCCCAAAATATTTCCGTACATCAACCCTAATAAAGGGATTGTCATCTGGCTCTTGAAAGGTAAGCGATTCACCACCACCAAAAAAAGGAAGGTTCCCGCTGCCGCAAAGAAGAAAGAGAGGGCCATCTTTCCCACAACCGATAAACCCGGAAAGAGAATCATGCCGCAGAGCATCCCAACTCTCGCTGCATCCACCGTTCCGACTGTATCAGGGGCAGCAAAACGGTTCTGTGTCAAGGATTGCATGATCAACCCGGATAAAGACAATCCCGCACCTGCCAAGAGAACCGTAACCGTCCTCGGTAGCCTTGACGACAATAGGATCAGACGATCCGTGTTACTCCCGACCAGAAACTGTTCAACCGAAAACGCAGCCGTTCCCACACTCAGGGAAAGCACGATTACTCCCGCCAATGCGAGAGTAAGCAGTAATTTCTTCAACACCTCTTCACCATCTTCCAAAAACAACTCCTTAATGAGAACGATTCTAATTGAGAATCATTCTCAATTAATGGTATAGATGTTATTCTAATGGATGAGGAAATAAAACACAATACCAAATATGAGATTTTCATGAAAAAAAGTAAGTTATTTTAAGGAGAGCGTCACCAATATCCAGAAAAATTGTAAAGACCGAAAAAGTAAGGGCGCGTCATCAATGACTGGCTTTTACTTTTTCGGTCTGTTTTCATTTTTTCAAGATGCCCAAAATGCCACGCGAGATGACGCGCCCGACTTCCCTGCCTACTTGGGACATCAAATTTTTTGTGAATCTGTCCATTGTGGAATCGCGGGAACTGCTCGTTCGTTTTTGTTGGGTTTGTTCTTTTTGTTTTTGGTGCTCTATTTCGAGTTGCTTCAACTGTTCGGCTTTATCCCTGTCTCTCGCGGCAAGCTCTTCATTTTCCTCCAACTCAATCGCCTTGATTTCCGACAATCGTTGCAGTTGTTCGTAGGAGGATTCCCTGTCGATTGCCTCGCTGTATTTATAATACAGCAAGGAACGGTTGATTTTTTCTTCCTTTACGAACGGATCCAGGATGCCCATTTTGCTCTCCGGAGGATAAATCATGACCTGCTGAACATAGCCGGGAATTCCTTCCGGATCGAGAAAGGAAACAAGCGCTTCACCGACTTTCAGTTCCGTCAATTTCTTTTCCAATTCCTCTCCTTCCTGTTGGCGGAAAGTTTCGGCAACAGCTTTGACGGTCTTTTGTTCCTTCGGCGTAAAGGCTCGCAAAGCATGCTGAATTTTGTTGCCCAATTGGCTCAAAATGGCATTCGGCAGGTCGGTGGGATTTTGCGTCACGAAATAAACACCGACTCCCTTGGAACGGATCAGCCGGACTATGAGTTCGATTTTTTCTTCCAACACATCCGGAACATCCTGGAAAAGGACATGCGCTTCATCAAAAAAGAAGACAATCTTTGGTTTTTCAAGGTCACCGACTTCCGGCAATTGCTCATACAGCTCCGAAAGAAACCATAGCAGGAAAGTCGAGTAGAGTTTAGGAGACATGAACAGGCGGTTCGCCATGAGGATGTTCACATAGCCGCGCCCAGCTGCATCTGTTTTCAATAAATCCTGGATATCGAACATCGGCTCCCCGAAGAAAAGGTCGCCTCCCTGTTCCTCAATAACCAATAGACCTCTTAAGATCGCACCGATCGATTGCTTGGAAATATTCCCGTATTCACGACGCAATTCTGTGGCGTTGTCTCCGACAAAATTCAACATCGCCCGCAAATCTTTGATGTCGATGAGCAAGAGTTGTTTTTCATCGGCTACTTTGAACGCAATGTTCAGGATACCCTCTTGTGTTTCATTGAGTCCCAGCAGACGCGACAACAAAATCGGCCCCATATCGGAAATGGTTGTCCGCACCGGTACACCGTTCGCTCCGAATATATCCAAGAGTTCAACAGGATATGCGCGCGGCTCAAAATCCTCCGGTTGCAGTTTCGCTGCTCGCTCCAGTATCTTTTCGCTCAACTCACCCGGTTCTGCAATGCTCGCCAGGTCCCCTTTGACGTCCGCGAGGAATACCGGAATACCAGCTTTGCTCAATTTTTCCGCTATCACTTTCAAAGTCACCGTCTTCCCTGTTCCGGTCGCTCCGGCTATCAAGCCGTGTCGATTCAACTTATCCAAATGGATGATGGCCGGTTTTTCCCCTTGTCCGATAACCAGTTCTTGGCGCATCCAAAATCCCTCCTTAGCCTGACATTTCATCCTTATTGTACAGTATTTTGAAAAACCCTTACAACAGTAAGCCCTTCCTTTTCTGAAGTAACAGCGCTCCAAAATTCTGCAGAAAGCAAAAACCACTCAGCCATTATCGGATGAGCGGTTCAATTTCGGACTATGCTCCGTTATTTTTCAGTAATTCGATGACCATTTCCGCTGATTTCTTTCCGGCTTCAACGATGAATTCGTCGAAACTCAGGGCTGCACCATCGCTTGCGCCGTCCGAAATGGCACGAATGATGGCGAAGGGGGTCCCCAGAACGTAGCAAGCCTGTGCTATCGATGCGCCCTCCATTTCGGTCGCATAGGCATCAGGGAAATGTTCCTTGATGCGGTTTGTGCCGCTTTCAGACGCGATGAAGGAATCACTTGAGACAATCGTTCCTTGGACAGCGTGCAAGCCGACTTTTTCAGCTGCCCGCGTAATCTTTTCAACGACTTTTTTATCGGCCGTATAATAATGCGGCATCTGTGGTACTTGTCCAACCGAATAACCGAAGGCGGTAGCGTCCACATCATGATAAGCAACCTTATCCGCTACGACGACATCGCCTACATGCAAAGCTGTGTTCAACCCACCGGCGGAACCGGTATTGATGACGAAGTCGGGACGGTAGCGATCGATGATAAAAGCGGTAGCTATAGCCGAATTGACTTTACCGATACCGGATTGCACCAGCACCACTTCCTGGTTTTCGATTTTCCCTCTTGTAAAAACAAGGTGGAAATGCGTTTCCTCTGTTTTTTCTGCCATATTTTCCAACAAAATACGGTTTTCTTCTTCCATTGCTCCAATAATTCCGATCATGAGTATTTCCTTCCTTGTATCTGCATTGTTATGTTATAGGACAAAGGCTATAGCAAAAACCAAAATGATCAACAAGACGACGATCAGAATGGCTTTGTTCAGATAGCCATCCAGCTTTCGGCCTCTTTCTTTGTCCGACAAACGCTCCACCTTTATTGAGGCTGTCGGTTTGTCGGCCTTCCGGAACAGCTTCGCTTTTGGCTTGGCGGTTTTGGCTTTATTGCCGTTTTCCGAACGTTTCTTTTCAGCCGGAATACTGCTTTTCTCGCCCGCAGAAGCAGTTGATTGCTTGTTGTTTTTTTCCGTTGCCGGAGTGTGTTTCTTTTCGTCGGTCACCAGCGGTTTCGTCTGGTCCCTTTTATACTGACGATAGCGTTCCCTGGTGATCAGCGGTTTCTTTGGTTCTGGCATGCTATCCCTCTATTCTTTCCCGCAAAAGACGCATCTCCCAGAACAGCATGGCATAGATTGTTTTCGAATCGCAGATTTCTCCGGATTGCTGCAAAGCTTTCGCTTCGTCGTAGGTCAATTCCAATATTTCGATGAATTCATCTTCGTCCATAGGCAAAGAATTTTCGACTTTCGTCAAGCCTTCCGCCAAATAGATTGTGATTTTTTCATCCAAATAAGCCGGTGTCGGGTAAAAAGCCGTCAATTCAGACCATTTTTCTGCGCGATAATCGGTCTCTTCCTCCAGCTCACGGATCGCTGCCAGCAAAGGTTCCGCATCGGAAGTCTCCAATTTGCCTGCCGGTATTTCGACAACGGTCCGATCCAACGGTTTCCGGAACTGTCTGACCATGACCATTTTCCCGTCGGAAGTAAATGGTATCATCGCTACCGCACCCGGATGTCTGATCATCTCTCTGACTGAAGTTTTTCCGTTCGGCAGCAGCACTTCTTCCCTAACTAAATGCAACAAGACACCGTCGAATATTTTTTCGCTTTTCAATGTTTTTTCTTCAAATTCCATTTCTGTACCTCCCAATCCACTTTCCTCATCATCTAATATCATAACCTATCTTTTCCGCCATTTACAAGAGCCGCGAGAAATTCAGGCTAAATGGGCAGCGGATACGAAAATCATCCTTTCGGCCGATAGGTGCTCAATAGACTTTTATGCTAGAATAATAGCATAAGCACAGACAAAGTGAACAGCACGTTATCAAAGGAGGAAAAATTTATGTGGAGCAACATCAAAGATATACTGAAATATACGTTTTCCAGCGTAGCCTGCCTGATTGCATTAGTGATTTTCTTTTTCATCTTCGGATTCGATTTCTGGACGTCGATCGCGATGACTATCGGCTTGGGCGTTTGCTTGTATTACGTCCAAAACGGCGGAAGGATGCAATGGTCGCCTAAGGCAAAAAAACAACGAGGCACACTCGGAAAAGTGAGCGCCGACAAAGAAGCCTTCTACCAATCCAAAGGGATGACCAAGGAACAGATTGCCTATTTCCGCAGCACGATGGATCAAGCCAAAACAACAATTCAAGAAATCGAATTCAACCTCCAGCAGCGCTCAAAATTAAAAGCTATCGCGGCACGCAACGATACGATGGACATTCTGAAGGATTTCTTCAAAAATATCGTCAATCAACCGAATCGTCTTCATGAGGTTGATAAATTCCTGTATACACATCTTCCCAGCCTGAAAGAGCTGACAGAAAAATACATCGCAATCGATGGCCACGTTTCCAAGACAAAAGAAACCTATACAGCCTTGGACAACTGCGCCAGAACAATCGATGATATGAGCCGGCTTATCGGCGAAGATTACGTTCACTTCATGTCCAACGATATCGAAGATATGGATATCGAGTTGGAACTTGCAAAGCAAGTTTTGAAAAGGGATAATGAAGGAAAAAGCAATGCAAATGCTTTGGACGAAGAACTATAGGGGGAATACTGATGGACCAATTTGATGCTACCGGACAAAATAAACAAACTGACAGCAAAAATGTCAATCAAGAATTGGAAGATTTGCTGGCCAATCCTTTTTCGGATCCATTTGCGCAACCAGCAGTTGTTGCTGATGCAATCGAAGCCACAGCCGAAGTGATCAATCCGGATCGCCTGATCGATCGCTTACCGGAAGAACGGCAAAAACAGGCGTTGGCGTTAGCCGGCCAAATCGATGAGAACAACATGCAAGCCATCATCAGTTATGGCGCTGCAGCCCAAAAACAATTGGGTGAATTTTCCCATTCGATGCTGGACCATGTTCAGAACCAGGACACCGGCGAAATCGGCGACTCCTTGAACGATCTGATGTATCGTTTGAATGAGGCCAAACCGGAAGACCTCCGGGCAGAAGACAACAATGTCTTCCGCAAGATCTTCGGCAAGGTAAAACAATCCGCTTACGAAATGACCGCAAAATACCAAAAGATCGGTGCCCAAATCGATAAGATCGCGATCAAACTGGATAAAGAAAAAAATAGCTTGC
Source organism: Trichococcus sp. ES5 (assembly GCF_900067165.1). Lineage (NCBI taxonomy): Bacteria > Bacillati > Bacillota > Bacilli > Lactobacillales > Carnobacteriaceae > Trichococcus > Trichococcus sp. ES5. The sequence continues at coordinate 116,773 of NZ_FJND01000003.1, read as the reverse complement.
TCAATGACAACATCACGTTGGAGCAGCTATATCAAAAAAATAAGGATTATTTTGAAGCCTTGAATATCTATATCGCGGCCGGTGAGGTGAAAATGGAGGATCTTCAGAAAAACGCAATCCCGAAAGCGATCCAGACTGCTGAGGCTTCCCAAAGCCAAATGGATGTGCAGATCGTCAACGACCTGAAACAGTTCCTTGACCGACTTGAAAAACGTACCCATGACTTGCGTTTGACCAGACAAATGACGATCCAGCAAGCGCCACAGATCCGTTTGATCCAAAACACCAATCAAGCGTTGGCTGAGAAAATCCAGTCCTCGATCCACACTGCCATCCCGTTATGGAAAAACCAAGTGGCCATCGCCCTTACGCTGCTGCGCCAAAAGGATGCCGTAACGGCGCAAAGGCAAGTATCGCAGACCACGAATGATCTGATGCGCAAGAATTCCGAAATGCTGAAAATATCAGCCATCGAAACTGCCAAAGAAAATGAACGGGGTGTGATCGATATCGAAACGCTCAAACAGACACAGCAGGATCTGATCGAAACTTTGGAAGAGACGCTGAAAATCCAGCAAGAAGGTCGGATCAAACGCAAAGAGGCTGAAAAAGAACTCTCTATGATGGAGGACGATTTGAAAGTTAAACTGTTGAATATCCACCAACAGGAACAACAACTCCGCTGATACCTTAGGGCTGCCTCGTCTTTTCGGGGCAGCTCTTTATTTATCCTCTTATCCTGATTTTTGTTCTTTGTGAAACTGAGCTTTTCTCGCATCAGATGGCTGACTCCCACTTCCTGCTTTCAGAAAAACTACCATCTCGAGGGCTTATTATTTGTAATGTGACTCATTTTATATATAATAAGAGTATAGTTAATTGGAAATAACTATATTGTTACTGCACTCGTATTAGAAAAAGGAGGAAGAGAAATGGGCTTTATTTGGTCTTTAATTGTTGGTGGCGTCTTAGGAGCATTAGCAGGATCGTTCATGGGTAAGGATATTCCCGGTGGTATTATCGGTAACATCATTGCTGGTTTCGTCGGTTCATGGTTAGGAACAACTCTGTTTGGAGCATGGGGTCCAGAAATCGGAGGCTTCTACATTGTTCCTGCATTAGTCGGAGCAGTCATCCTGATTTTCATCGTATCCTTTGCTATGAGAAGTATGAAGAAGTAACCTGTCACTACATAAACTAAGCAGACAGCCGTCTGTCTTCTCATAAAACCGTTGTTTGGCAATCCTGATATGGATTGCCGAACAACGGTTTTCTTTGCATGTAAAAAGCGCCACAGATAAACTCTGGGCGCTTTGAATTCGCTAAGGTTAAAAAGAATAGGATTATAATTTTACAACGTTAGCTGCTTGAGGGCCACGGTTGCCGTCAACGATTTCGAATTCAACATCTTGGCCTTCTTCTAAAGTTTTGAAACCTTCGCCTTGGATAGCTGAGAAATGTACGAATACATCGTCTTTTCCGTCAACTTCGATAAATCCAAAACCTTTTTCGCCGTTAAACCATTTTACTTTGCCTTGTTCCATAATCGTGTAATACCTCCAAAATTTTCATTGGTAAAATGCTAATACAAATAAATACTATCATATTAGTACAAATTACTAATATAATTATAACGAATATCTCATCTAAATTCAAGAGGAATTTATGCGCTTTCTTTAAAAACTTTAACAGTAATGGAACCATCTTTGATTTACGCTTAAAATCAAAAGGAGCACGCAGGAATGCCGTCAGAAGACGTCTTCCTGCGTACTCTTTACTTTTCATTCACATGCCCTTACCAATTTTGTTCCGAGCGATAAGGTTATGCCTCTTCTGGCACGAGTGCTTCTGGGTATTCAGATTTCACAATATCTGCACAACGTCCGCAAAGTGTAGCTGCATCTTCGATCGTTCCGACTTCTTCTTTAATGGCACGGCATCTTTCGCAGGTTTCCCCATGGGCATGCTCTACAAGAATGGCAAGATTATCGAACTGCATCGCTTCAGCTGGAGCAGCCGTCAATTCATTGATGTCAAGCTGTGAAACGATGAATAACTGTTCCAGATTCGCATCAAGAGACGCGAACAAGGCTTTTGTTTCTTCATCAACGAATAAGGATAGATGCGCCTCAAAGGATTTCCCGATTGTTTTTTCATTACGCGCAACTTCCAATGCTTTCAAAGCTGCATCGCGGATATCCATGAATTTTCCCCATTGACCCAGAATCGCTGCCTGGTCTTCACGGATGCTGCTTTCCGGCAATTCAGCCAGTTGGGCGTATTGTTCCTCTTCCTTCAGGAAACTCCAGATTTCTTCTGTTGTGTGTGGGATGATCGGTGTCAAAAGTTTAGCCAACTTAACCAATACTTCGTAAAATACGGTCTGCATAGCGCGTCTTTCCAGATTATCCTCTTTTTCGATGTAGACAACATCTTTCGCAAAATCAAGATAGAATGCCGACAAATCAACTGTACAGAAGTTCATGATTGTTTGATAGATGGTCGAGAACTCATATTCCTTATAAGCTGTCACACATGTTTCAACCACTTGATCCAAGCGCGCCATCAGGTATTGATCGACACTGCGCAGCTTTTCGTAGGCTACGGCATGTTCCTTCGGTTGGAAATCTTCCGTATTCCCGATCAAGAAACGCATGGTGTTGCGGATTTTGCGGTAAGTTTCAGAAACTTGCTTCAGAATATCGTCACTGATTCTCACATCGGATTCGTAATCGACACTGGATACCCATAAACGGATGATATCGGCGCCCATATTCTTGACGACTTTTTCAGGCAGGACAGTATTTCCTAATGATTTGCTCATTTTGCGCCCTTCTCCATCCAATACAAAACCTTGGGAAAGAACTGTCTTGTATGGCGCAACCCCATTGATCGCAACGCTGGTCGTAATGCTTGAATTGAACCAACCACGGTATTGATCGGAGCCTTCCAAGTACATATCGGCAGGGAAGGTCAAATCTTCTCTTGCCCGAAGCACAGCTTCATGCGAAGATCCGGAATCGAACCAGACATCCATGATGTCCATTTCTTTGGTAAATTCCCCGTTCGGGCTGCCAGGATGCGTGAACCCTTCAGGCAGCAGGTCTTTCGCTTCTCTTTCGAACCAGACGTTCGATCCGATTTCGCCGATCAATTTCGCAGCGTGGTCGATCGTTTCCGGCGTGATGACAGGTTCTCCATTTTCCGCATAGAAGATCGGCAACGGAACGCCCCAGACACGTTGACGGGAAATGACCCAATCGCCGCGGTCGCGGATCATGTTGAACAAGCGGACTTTGCCGGATGGGTGCAGCCACACTACATTTTCGATTTCGTCCAGAATGTCTTGACGGAATTTATCGATGGATGCGAACCATTGCGGCGTTGCGCGATAGATGACCGGTTTCTTTGTGCGCCAGTCATGCGGATAGCTGTGGACGAAGAAATCCAGTTTCAGCAAAGCGCCTTTTTCCGCCAACAGGTCGGTGATCGGTTTATTGGCTTTGTCGTAGAACATGCCCTCGAAACCAGGCGCTTCAGCCGTATAGCAACCTTTGTTGTCGACCGGAGATAATACGTCTAGACCATATTTTTTGCTGACAAGGTAGTCATCTTCACCATGTCCTGGAGCGGTATGGACTAACCCGGTACCCGCTTCAAGTGTGACATGGTCGCCCACCATGACCAAGGACTCACGATCATAAAACGGATGCTGAACGGTCATGTACTCCAAATCTGATCCCTTCAGTTCTTGCAGGACTTCCACAGATTCCCATCCGATGGCTTCCTTGACTGTGCCCAACAATTCTTTTGCGACAACAAATTTTCTTCCGTCAGCGGAAACAACCACATAATCGAAGGCAGCATTTGCGGAAATGCCTAAGTTTGCCGGCAAAGTCCACGGTGTTGTCGTCCAGATGATGAAGGCAGTATCGTTAGCAAGAAGGCCTTTGCCGTCTTTGACTTGGAAAGCCACGTAGATTGAAGGAGATTTTACATCTTTATATTCGATTTCGGCTTCCGCAAGCGAGGATTCACTCGATGGCGACCAATAGATTGGCTTCAAGCCTTTGTAGATGTAGCCTTTTTCTGCCATTTTTCCGAATACACGGATTTCAGCTTCTTCATATTTCGGCAACAGCGTCACATATGGGTTTTCCCAGTCACCAGCGATGCCCAAGCGTTTGAAGACGGTTCTTTGTCCGTCGATCTGTTTCCAAGCATAATCTTCACACAATTTACGGAAATCAGCCAAGCTCATCGCTTTGCGGTTCACACCTGTATTCGTTAAGGCTTGTTCGATCGGTAAACCATGCGTATCCCAACCAGGGACAAAAGGCGCGCGGAAGCCAGACATGGATTTCGAGCGGACGATGATGTCCTTGCTGATTTTGTTCAAGGCATGTCCCATATGGACAGCACCGTTGGCGTACGGAGGGCCATCGTGAAGCACAAAAGTCGGTTTATCCGCGTTTTTTTCTTGTCGTTTTACATAAATATCTTTTTCTTCCCATTCCTTTTGCCATTCCAATTCACGGACAGGCAGGTTGGCTTTCATAGGAAAAGCTGTTTTCCCCAGGTGCAGCGTATCTTTCATTTTCATTGTCGGAAGCTCCCTTTTGATTATTTTTTTCTACAAAAAAAAACTTCGTCTCCAAAAGGGACGAAGTCTTCGTGGTACCACCCAAATTTAAAGCGACAACGGCCGGAACAGGCTATCATGCTTCCTCATTCAAACCGTTAACGCTGTTCAGGCGACCTTTTCTACTTATGTTTGTTCAAAAAGATTCTCATGGAGGATCCTAAAAAAAGAGGGACTTATTGGCCTTTCACCGTTTACCAATTCGCTGGAAGTGTCTTTTCTTCGGGTGTTCCATTCTTCAATACATCGATTTTACTTGTTTTCTTGCGGAATTTCAATAGCTTCCACAGCAACTTCAGCAAGTTTCTCTTCGGCTCTGGCTTCTTCGGCCAATCTTCCGCCGACTTCGAACTCGGCTGCATCATCGGAATTGGCGACCAATTCATCGATGATGCGTGTGCGGTTGGACAACACTTCATTCAAGGTAGGTGTTGAAACTTGCCCTTCCGGTGAAGCATTCAATAGATTATTCCATTCATCATTCATGATGAGGTTCAATTGCGACTCAACCAAAAGTTGCAGTTTCTGTTTGAAGTTGCGGCTTTCCTTGCGGACGCCGTCGGTTTCTTCATTGATTTTTGTCGCTTTTCCTGCTGCTTCATGCAATAAACGATCCGCACTTTTTTCGGCTTCAAACAGAATGATTTCAGCTTCTTTGCGTGCATTTTCTTTCAGTCTGTCGGCAGCATCCTGCGCCACAACGATCGACTTGTTCAAAGCATCCTGCAGGTTGCTGAAATACTGAAGCTTTTCTTCGGCAAATTTCAGTTGCTTTTGCAGATCTTTATTTTGTCTGATGATTTCTTCAAATTCTTTTGTGACATTATCCAAAAAGTCATTGACTTGTTCTTTATCGTACCCTTTTATTTTGACAGGGAATTCCTTGTGTTGGATATCTAATGGAGTCAAACTCATCTTATACACACCTTTCGTTCTTGTCATTCTTATTTGTACAATACGCCAAATTCGACGCGCCATTTGTCTTTCTTGGATTTCCCTTCTATGGCCTTAATCTGGATCCGGCCATAACCGCGGATGGACACGATATCCAACAGTCCCAATTCAAAATCGGGACGTTCAAATACCGACCAGTTCAACTTTACTTTCCCACTGCTCACCAGTTCTTTTGCGCGTTGCCTGGATATGTTGTAGATGGCAGCAATCACAGTATCCAAGCGCAGAGAACTGACAGTATCATGCACAATCGTCCAATCATCGATAGGCATGATCAGATCAGTATACGTCCGACTCTCTAGGCGGACACTGACCTTGCCTATCTTGGTGATTTGCGAATGCACGTAGCTTGCTATATTCGACGCCAATAAAAACTGCCAGCGCGTCCCGTCAGACAGGATATCCCCGAAAAGTTCCCTTTTCATGCCAGTCCCGATCAGCGTCCCCAGTATTTTCCCATGGGTAAGACTGGCAAATTTTGAAGGATACACAACCTCAGTAAGTTCGATTTCAAAGTCGCTTTGATTCGGACTGAAATACTCGGGGCAAATGATTGCCCGTTTACGTTCGGCTGCTTCATATCCTCCATAAAATTGGAGATGGACTTCACCTTTTTTTCCAACCAGCATTTCAAGAATATACTGCTGTCTTGGATCCAAGAAATCCGTCAAATACGGTGTATAGGTTTCCTCTGCTTGCGTAATCCAAGATTGGGCACTATCTATAAATGGCTGCTCTTCCTTGCGGAAATGTTGATAAACTTCTTGCATACGAATCCCTCACTTTTTCGTTTGATGAAAAAATGTCCGTCAATTCAGCAATCTGATCAGGAACAGAATCACGACTTGTGCTCCATACTCCACCAAATTCAGGAATAGGATCCCCGCCACTACACTGAAGCTCACCATACCCACAGATGGGATCAATCTTCTGAATATATCCAGGTAAGGCTCCACAATACTGGAGATAAAGTACCCAAATTTGGAACTTCTGGCTCCCGGTAACCAACTCATCAATGCATATACCAGCAATACCGTTGAATACGCGGATATGCCCCAACGAATAATCTGTAAAAGCCAAATCAATATTTGTGTCATTTTGCTTCCTTTCTAGTAAAACGAACGCTCTTCTTCAAGTGTTTCGGCCAGTGCGCCTTCGACTCCGACTGAAGCAGGGGTGCATAAAAAGATTTCATCACCAACGCGTTGGATTTCTCCCCCGATCGCATATACCGTTCCGGTGAGAAAGTCCACGATCCGCTTTGCTTGTTCCGCATCTATCCTTTTGAAATTAAGCAGTACAGCTTGATTCTTCAACAGATTATCGGCTATCTTTTCCACTTCGGAATAGACTCTCGGCTCCACAACATGGATACTTGCCTTTTCGGTCATTGTTTGTTGATTCATAGGAATTACCTTTGCTTTCGTCGATCTCTTTTGGGTGCTCCTTTGAGATGGGGCCCCTTCTTCATTGCGCTCGGACCTACGGACTGGAACGACAGTCGATGGTTCATCTACTTCCTCGTATCCGTCATCCTCGTCTTCAATTACAAAGTACTTTCGGAATAAATCTTTCAGACCCATAAGACCCCTCACTTCTTCTTCGTCTATGCTTCTGTTTCAGCAAAGAATGCCGATCCGACACGTACGAAGGTCGCACCTTCGGCAATCGCTATCGGATAATCCTGGCTCATGCCCATGCTCGTTTCCGTACAGGGGGCGTAAGCCAAGTTCAACGCCGCTACTTGCTCTTGTATTATTGTTAGATCCTTGAAACATCGGCGCAACTCCACGTCTGTTGCATCAATGGGTGCCATCGTCATCAAGCCGACAACAGTGATATTTGGGAAGCCCTCCAGACTCTTGATGAAAGGTATTGCCTCGGATGCGGAAAGCCCATGTTTCGAGCTTTCCCCTGTAACATTGACCTGCACGAAGCAAGAAACAGGCTTTTCCGCCCGCTCATTGATTTCCTTTGCCAATGACATGCGATCCAATGCGTGGAAGTAGGCGATACGATTGATCACCTGCTTCACTTTCCTTGTCTGTAAAGTACCGATATAATGCCAGTAGATGTCTTCTTGTGGAAGAGCTGTCTGCTTTTCGATCAGACCTTCAGGGCGATTTTCTGCAAAATGACGGTAGCCCAAGCGATATAGTTCTTCCACTTGCTCTACAGGTTTTGTCTTCGTGACGGCGACAACCGTCACTTCCTCGCGTTTGCGTCCGGCTGTAAGGCAGGCTGCTTCCACAGTTGACTCAACTTTCCGGCAATTTTGTTCAATAGTCATACTTATCTGCGTCTCTTGCGGAAGAAAGGTGGTGTGTCCAATGAATCCTCTCCACCATTTCTGTCTTCTTTATTTTCGTGATAACGTGGATAATTATCTTCTGTTTGTTTCACAGAGTATTCTTCTGGCTCAGGCTGGGCCGATTTTGGCGCCTGTTCCCTCACGCTTGTGTCTCTACGGATATCCCAATCGCCGAATAGATCTTTGGCTGGTTTTTCTTCTGCTCTTTCAGTCGGGAGTTGTTTTTCTGGGTATGAAACAGGTGTGTTCCCTACTTCTTTACGTCCCTTAAAAGCACTTCCTCCGCGATTAGCGGTTTTTTTTTCATCTTTTTTTTTGTCGTCGATTCCTGTAGCGATTACGGTAACAATAACTTCATCGCCTAAGTTTTCGTTGATGGATGTACCGAAGATGATATTGACTTCAGATGTTGAAGCTTGTGCTACGATATCACTCGCGTCTTGCGCTTCGAACAACGTCAAGTCCGAACCACCCGTGATGTTCAACAGGATCTGTTCAGCGCCATCGATGGAAACTTCCAACAATGGTGAAGAAATGGCTTTTTTGGTTGCTTCAGCCGTACGGTTTTCGCCGGAGGCGATACCGATACCCATCAAGGCAGAACCTTGATCTTTCATGACTGTTTTCACATCAGCGAAGTCCAAGTTGACGTATCCTGGAGCTGTGATCAGGTCAGAGATCCCTTGAACCCCTTGGCGCAAGACATTATCTGCTTCACGGAAGGCTTCCAGCATAGGAGTCTTTTTGTCCACGATTTCCAATAGGCGATTGTTTGAGATGATGACCAATGTATCAACGTTCGCTTTTAATTCAGCGATTCCTTCGGCTGCATAACGGCCTCTTTTCGGACCTTCAAAAGTGAATGGACGCGTTACAACACCGACAGTCAGTGCGCCCAGGTCCTTCGCGATTCTGGCTACGATAGGAGCTGCACCCGTACCGGTACCGCCACCCATTCCGCATGTGACAAAAATCATATCTGCTCCAGCCAAGGCTTCAGAAATTTGTTGTTCGCTCTCTTCAGCAGCTTTGCGGCCTACTTCAGGAATCGAGCCTGCACCCAACCCTTTCGTCAATTTAGGTCCGAGTTGGATTCTTGTTTCCGCTCTTGATGCATTTAAGGCTTGCGTATCTGTGTTGGCGACGATGAATTCCACACCTTGTACGCCTTCTTCGATCATACGGTTTACGGCATTGCTACCCGCCCCACCGACACCGATAACTTTAATTTTTGCTCCATCATTCATGCTTGAATCGAATTCCAATTCCATTTCATTTCCTCCTATTTCATACCATTCATTTTATATACAGCGTGATTATTCAAATAAATTGTTGAACCAACGTTTTAATTTTCCGACTAAACTTTCTTCGTAATTTTCCTCATCGGCATAAGTCTCCGTTTCATAGACAGGTTCTTCTATGACTGCCGGTTGTTTCACAGTTTTGGACTGCAAAGGGATCACTTTGCCTGTCGCCTGTACTTTTCCTTTGGCGACACGGTAAATATCATCCAACCCAGCTACATACTTGATCAGGCCGATGCTCGTTGCATAGATCGGATTGCGCATCCCCATCTGTTCTGGGATATACAGCTTGACGTTGATTTCGAAGATTTCTTTCGCCAGATCGACGACGCCCGGTAATGCCGCTGCGCCCCCGGTCAGAATGATACCACCTGGAAGATCGCGTGCTTCCACTTTATCCAAGGCACGTTTGATGTTTTCAAAAATCTGCACAAAACGCGCTTCGATGATTTCGGACAGATATCTTTCATCGACTTTTACTGGTTCTTCTTTACCGATTGTTTCGACAGGGAAAAATTCCTCATCGGACGTATCTTCGGAAATGGCATATCCGTATTCGCGTTTTACGCGCTCCGCATTTTCCAGTGTCGTGTTCAAAATGATGGAAATGTCCTTCGTCACAAGGTCGCCACCCTCGGGATCAACAAATGCAAATTTCAATTGATCGTCGTGCATGACAGAGGCACTTGTTTGGCCGCCACCCATGTCGATAAGAATGGTCCCGAAATCCCGCTCGCCTTTGTTCATGGCTACGCTTGAAATGGCCAATGGCTGTACGACCATATCTTCGATTTGAAGACCAGCTTTCTCTACACAACGTTTGATGTTATGGATGATTGTTTTTGGACCTGTGATCATGCTTGCGTACAATTCAAGACGTACGCCAATCATGCCTCTCGGATCTCTGATACCATCGAATCCATCTACGATGAACTCTTCAGGGATGACGGAAATGATTTCTCTCTCGGGCGGAACAGAACGGACTTTTGCAGCAGCGAAGACGTTCTGGACATCCTTATCTGTGATTTCCTTGTTTTCGCTTGCGACTGCATACATTCCGTGGCAAGGTTCGATACTGATTTGGTTGCTTGGTATGCCTACGATGACGTTTGATATCTGAATGTTCGCTTTTCTTTCAGCTTGACTGACTGCACTGCGGATCGATTCGACCGTTTCATCGATATCAACGATGACGCCACGGCTAAGGCCTTTGGAAATTTCATTCCCGACTCCAATAATGTTCATTTGATCTTTCACATATTCTGCGACTACAACTTTTATTGAAGTGGTTCCAATATCTAGACTGACGTATATTCCTGAATTCTTCATGGTTTTATTGAAACCTCCGTTTGACATAATGGCTTGTGTAAACATCCGCATTGTTCCGAAAAAAACTATCGGTTACTTATACGCGATGACAGAAAGCTATACCTCTTCATTTTATCATAATAATTCTTCATTTACGAAGATTTTTACAAATAATTCTGTCAGATAGCAGTTTGGCAAAAGTTTGGCAAAAGTTATTCAATCCCTCAACAATGATCGCAATCATTGTTCAAGGATTGACTGCAAGTCAATCCTGATCTCTTTTCCACTCATTCGGATGGAATGGCGGAATCTGCCGAAGCAGATGCATCCTCTTCTGTTGTTTGCGTGAAGGGTGTAAAGTAGACGCCCACTTCTAGATCGATGGTCCCTTTCGTCTCTCCCAATTGGCTTACGATGTCAGGATAGTACAAGATTTTCTCAGCGAAGGATGGCAAGCTCGCCTTCACCTCATTACCATCGTTCATATATACCGTGATTGTGTATGGATTTTCTTCCGTTCCGGTATATTTGATTTCCGAGATGCTGTTCTGGACACTGTCCGTCAACTGCATATATTGTTCGAGCAGGTCCTCCAGATTCTGATTCATTTCAAAGCTTGTGATGATCGGGTTATTCCCGATCGGAACCTTCAATTCCGTGTCCGCCACAGTGCCGTTCTCCATGACATTATAATAGCTGCCGCCCGAATAAACATAGGCAATGGTTTCGTGTTCCGTCACATGGATCGTGACATCGTTCATGCCGCGCAACGTCACTTCCGCTGTTTTGACTTGGGACAAAGTATTAGTGATGTAAGCATCGATCTTTTCGTCATTCCAGACGACTCCCAAGGCGGTCAGTTTCCCGGTGATGTGGCTGGCATCGATGATGCTTTGTTCCGGAACATCTTCGGCCCCTTCCACATAGATGTCCTTGACTTTCCCGTAGGGGGAGATCAGAAAACCGCTGAGGACCAACCCAACCGAGAAAATACCGTACCATCCAAAGTACCTTTGACGTTTGTCTGTTCCAGTGGCTTCGGGAAGGTGTTTACTTTTTTTTATTTTCGCTTTTTTTTCTCCCGACAAATGCTTCCTGCCGGATTTTTTTGAAGTCTTTTGCTTTTTCTCAGCTTTGTTTTGCTTTTCCAACCCAGCAGTTGCACGCTGCCAGGGAGTCCTTTCCGACGAACCCTTACTCTTCAGCTTCTGCCGGATTTTTTTGAAAGCCATCTGGCCTCCCTCCCTTTCTCAATTCTTCAAAGCCAGGATGACATCGATGATGCGGTCTGATGCATCTGTTATACCCATCTGTTTGGCTTGAAGAGCCATTTCTTTGCGTACCGTTTCATTGATCATCAGCTTATCGATAGCTTCAAACAAGGATTGTGCCAAAAGGTCTTTCTCGAGGATCATTTCTGCAGCCCCATTTTTCACTAGGCTTTCGGCATTTTTTTGCTGATGGTTGTTTGTGACATAAGGGCTCGGAATCAGAATGCTCGGCAAACCCAAAGCCATCACTTCCGTCAACGTGGTTGCGCCGCTGCGCGATACAATCAAGTCGGTACGCTTGAATAATTTCGGCATATCATGGATGTACGGCACAATCCGGACATTGTCCAATCGATCCGTCAGTGCGCTGATTTCTTGCTCCACTGCATTGAAGTGGACGTCTCCGGTAGCCAGCAGCACTTGATATGGTTTGTCTTTGAAGAGCGGATAGGCCACTACGAAAGATTCATTCAGTTTCTTGGCTCCCCGGCTACCTCCAAAAATCAAAACGGTCGGAACGCCTTCCTTCAATCCGTATTCCTTCAGGTCGGCACACTCTTTCAAGGAGGCTACTTCCTGCGCTCGGGGATTCCCCGTGAACACAATTTTATCCGGATAGGCGGAGAAGTCACTACGGGCATCCTCAAAACAAATGCAGATGCGGTCCACAACCCGGCTCAAAAATTTATTTGTGACTCCTGCGACTGAATTTTGCTCATGGATGATGGTCGGTATGCCCAGTTTGGAGGCTGCATAGAGGACAGGCGCGCAAACATAACCACCCGTCCCGATGACGACATCCGGTTGGAAGGCCTTGATGATTTTCTTCGAGTCCGAAATGCTCTTGATCATCAGGTAGACCGTCTTCAGGTTCTGAAGCGATAAACTCCGGCGCAGTCCTTGGATCTTGACGGATTTAAAGGCCACACCAGCTTTCGGTACGATTGTGCTTTCCAAACCGCGGTCCGTCCCTACGTAAAGGAATTCACTGTCCGGATATTTTTCTTTGATTCGGTTCATCAGGGCTAACGCCGGGTAGATGTGCCCGCCCGTTCCCCCGCCGGATAATACTATTTTCATAAGCGTACAGGTTCTCTAGAAAGAACCCTCCTCCTCACTCGTGGCTTTGACCAAGGAATGGACAGCATCCGTGAATGTTTTACCGCGCACTTCAAAATTTTTGTACTGATCCCAGCTCGCGCAGGCCGGAGACAACAGGACCGTGTCCCCTTCTTCGCTGTACTGATAGCTGATCGGAACGGCAGTGGCAACATTATCAGTCACCACGATTTCTTCGATGCCGGCTTTTTCGCCTGCGTCCTTCAATTTCTCGGCAGTCTCCCCGAAGACAATCAAAGTCTTCACGTTTTCAAGAAAGGGAATGAGTTCATCGAAGGTATTCCCCCGGTCCAATCCGCCTGCCAGCAAGACAACCGGAGTCCGGAAGCTGCTTAGGGCTGTTTTGGTTGCAAGGATATTCGTTGCTTTCGAATCATTGTAGAACTTTCTTCCGTTCAGTTCGGCTACGAATTGGATCCGGTGCTCGACGCCGTAAAAGAAATGGAAAGCTGAAATGATGGCCTCATTGGCTACACCTGATAGTTTCGCTACAGCGATTGCGGCCAAAGCGTTTTCGATGTTGTGCTCACCCGGAACCCTCAAATCAGAAATAGCCATCACTTTTTCGCCCTTAAAATACAGAGAACCTTCTGATGCATAGGCGCCATCTTCGAGAACCTGTGTGCGGGAAAAAGGAACGATTTGCGCTTTTGAGAGTTGGGACATCTCACGCAGTTCTTCTTGATCCCAATTCAAAACAAGATAATCATCCGCGGTTTGATTCTCGGTTATGCGCCACTTCGCTTTGACGTATTCCTTGCGGTCCCCATGATAATCCAGATGGGCTTCCGTGATATTCGTGATGACTGCGATGGCAGGCCGCATCGCTTCGATACCCATCAATTGGAAGCTCGACAGCTCCATCACGACATCATCGTCTGCAGTTGCCACACGCGCCACTGCCGATGCAGGCACGCCGATATTGCCGGCTTTGTAGGCTTTCCCTATTTTTCTGCCTGCATTCAAAAGATCCGTGATCATTGTCGTGGTAGTGGTTTTTCCGTTCGTTCCGGTCACACCGATCAGTCGGCCTTCGAGAATTTCTGCTGCCAGTTCGACCTCCGTCAGCACAGGAATTCCCAATTCAAGAGCACGTTTAACCATCGGATTGTTGTAAGGGATGCCCGGATTCTTGACCATGAACGAGAAAGATTCATCCAACAGCTCAATCGGATGGGATCCAGCAATCACTTTGATGCCGGATGAAATCAACTCCTTCGCATCCGGATTGTCGTTCAATTCCTTTGCGTCATTGACTGTGACCATTGCGCCGAGTTCCAGGAGCAGTTTGGCCGCATTCATCCCGCTGAGCGCCAAGCCCAGCACCAATACTTTTTTGTTTTCGAATCGATTATTTGTTTTCATGTCTTTTTCTCCTTTCGCTTAGACAAGCAGCCACAAGGCTAAGATTGCAGAAACCAGACCGACAGCCCAGAAAGTCAGGACGACGCGCCATTCGCTCCACCCGCTCATTTCGAAATGATGATGGATCGGTGACATTTTGAAGATGCGTTTGCCCCGCAATTTGAAGGACCCTACCTGCAGCATGACGCTGGCCGTTTCGATGACGAAAACAAGGCCGATCAGCAACAAGGACCATTCCAGATGCAACGCCAGCGAAACGACGGCGAGTCCTGCACCCAATGCCAACGAGCCGACGTCGCCCATAAAGATCTTAGCTGGTTTTTTATTGAAAAAGAAGAAACCGATCAGGCCGCCCACGATCGCAATGCAAAACAGCAATACTTCCAATTGTCCTTGGCGGTATGCCAATATGCCGTACGCAGTATAGGCGATGCCTGCTGTGCCGGCAACCAATCCGTCCAATCCATCGGTCAGATTCACAGCGTTCGAAAAACCCGTGATCCAGATGATCGTAAATACAGCGAACACCAACCAGTTGTGGATCTGTCCAAAGAATGGGATCGTGATCAAAGGATCCGAACCCGACAAGAAGAACAGTGCGACGAAGACGAAGGATCCCACCAATTGCGAAATGAACTTCTGCTTGGAAGTCAGCCCTTCGTTTTGTTTTTTGAATATTTTCAGGAAATCATCCAAAAAGCCGATTGCTGCAAAAAACAACAGCACAAAAAGCAACATAGCCAGTTTTACGGTGAGGACATCCTTCCAGATTGCTGTCCCGATAACGGTAAGGATCGCAGCTATTATGAAGACGACCCCTCCCATCGTCGGTGTGCCGCTTTTGACTTGATGCCATTTCGGGCCTTCTTCCCTTGTGATCTGTCCGAATTGTTTCACTTTAAAATAGCCGATGAAAATTGGCATCATGCTGATTGTAATGGCAAAGCTGATCGATAAAGGCAACAGCATTTCTGTCCAATGCATATGATTTCCTCCTAATAGGTGCTTAACTTTTTTTGATTGATTTTGTGAGTGTTGCTTCTGAACGCTTACTCCAGAATGATCTGGACTTCAGTAGCAGCGTTCAGGATGGAACCCGTCTCCAGGCTCTGGAATACGACATAGCCTTCGCCTTCAAAAGTGAAGTTGATGCCTGCGATTTCTGCTACTTTCAGGACATCATCTTTTGACCACCCGTAGACGTCAGGCATCGTCATCGCACCTTCCGTCATGAGGATCGTCTTCTGGTTCGTGATTGTCTGTGTCCCGGCGTATGGGTATTGTTGGACGATCCGGCTACCGCTGCCGATGATTGCTGTATCATTGTAGCCGACAGCAGTCAGGGCCGCCAAAGCCTCATCTTTGGACAAATTTGTCACTTCCGGCATCGAGGCTTGATTGACGTCCCCGGTGATTTCTGTATTCAGGTTGTCATATTCGATTGCCCTTGTCATGAATGGGTTGAATATTTCCGACAGATACTTTGAGCCATTCAGACTGTCCAAGTTTGCAGGCCGTTTCATTGTCAAATACAGGATGTAGCTGGGATCATCCGCCGGAGCGAATCCGACTACCGAGTAAAGATAATTGGAATAGCCAGTGTAATATCCGCCTGTTTTGGAATTCACCACTTCCGCCGTACCGGTTTTGGCAGCGATCTCTGTACCCTCGATCTGGTACGCTTGACCGGATCCATTCTCGTTGTAGACGACTTCTTTCAGATAGGTCAGCACCGTCTGGGCGGTTTCCGCCGTAATCGGAGATCCCACTTCATGCGGGTCGATAGCGGTGACCTCCCCCGTATTCGGATCTTCCGTTCGATCCAGGTAGTTCAGTTTCATCATGGTGCCTTCATTTGCGATTGACGTAAAAGCCTGCATCAATTGGAAAGGCGTAACGGTTACCCCTTGTCCGAATGCCGTATTCGCCTTTTCCAATGGATACGTATAGCTATAATTCCCCGTTGCTTCATTTTCAAGTCCCGAATCGGTCGATTGGCCGATGCCGA
This sequence comes from Trichococcus sp. ES5, assembly GCF_900067165.1. Taxonomy (NCBI): domain Bacteria; kingdom Bacillati; phylum Bacillota; class Bacilli; order Lactobacillales; family Carnobacteriaceae; genus Trichococcus; species Trichococcus sp. ES5. The sequence goes on along the minus strand of NZ_FJND01000003.1, from coordinate 100,491 downwards.
AAGCTTTCATATAGGATTCCCAAACGTCGTAACCCATCGCTTGCACCAGCTTTACGAAAGCCACGTTACTCGAGCGGGATAATCCTTCAAGATAGGTGATATTGCCCCAACCTTCCTTATTGTAATCACGGATGGTGCCGCCTTCCACTTCCACGCTTCCGGAAGTATAGGTCGCAAAAGGACTGAATACACCCTCGTTCACAGCTGCCGCCAAAGTCAAAATTTTGAAAGTGGAACCCGGTTCATAGGTATCCTCGACCAACAGATTCTGCCATTGCGCATCTATGCCTTCTTTGGTGGTAGCGTTGAAGGTGGGTCGTTGAGAAGCCGCAAGTATGGCGCCGGTTTCCGGATCGACCAACATAGCTGTCATCGACTCCGGATCAGCTTCTGCATACACTTGCGACATCAGGCTTTCCAGATAGATCTGCAAGCGACTGTCCAGCGTCAGATAAAGATTATCGCCTTCAACAGGTTCCTTTTCCTGAATCTGAGTGCCTGGAATCAGGTAGCCATTGGAGTCTTCTTGATAGGTGACTTCACCATCACTGCCGTCCAAATCATCATCGTACAGGGATTCGATCCCCATCATCCCAACCAGTTTCTTTTCTTCGTTTGTATCTGCTTCTTCCTCGCTGGCTGAACTTTGCGCAAAGCCGACGAGATGGGAAGCAAAAATCCCATTCGGATAAAGCCTGGAAGGTGTTTCCTCGAACGTGATCCCCGGAAGGTTTTCCGCTTCAATGCTGGATTTTGTAGCATAGTTCAGGTTAGTCCCTGCGCTTCCGAATTCGACCTGCTTCAGATCGGCTTGGTTCAGGATAGTCAGAATCTCGCTTTCGCTCATGCTGATGTATTGTGCCAGAACTTCAGCTGTTTTTTCCTTGTCGACGATATGGTTCGGATTTTCCGTATCCTCACTCCATTCATCGGTCAAAACCGCCACCAACGAATAAGAAGTAGCATCCAAGGCAATAGGATTACCACCTATGTCATAGATGGTACCTCTTTTTGCGGCAAGGATACTACTTCTGGTATATAAGTTATTAACATGCTCGCTTAGATTCTCGCCATTTACCTTCTTGGTGATCATGATCATAGAAAAACGAAAAATAAATACAAGAAATAGTAAACCTGTCAACCCAACCATGATACGAGTCATTTTTTTTCGGTTTTTTTGAGGATTAGCTGTTTTTTTCATCGCGTAACATTCCTAACGTTTGCTTCATTCATTTCCAGACCAAGTTCTTTCGCTATCTCAATGATGCGGTCATATCTTGAAAGTTCCTGGACTTCCTGTTCCAAATTTTGATTTTCCAGACTGATCGCAACGCTATCATTTTGTAAGTCCTGCAACGCTCTATTCTGATTGGAGAGGGTCACTTGTGTAGCCAGAGACAACAATACTACGATCAAAGCACTTAACAAAGTGATGGTGATGGCAAATTTTTCAATTTTTATATATTTATCTCTAACGGCTCTATAGCCTTTCGGATCAGGCTGGCCTTTTCTAGGTTCTGTCAATTCTTTTGGCAGCTTCGGTTCTGCAATCGCCGCCCTATATTCAGGTAATGCCACTTAATCCTCTCCTCCCCCGCAGTCAATTATACAGTTACTGCACAATTGACTGGTTCCGACTGATGATCTTTCGTTACAGAGCTGATGCGCTCCTGTTACTTCTTGATTCTTTCGATGATACGCAATTTTGCACTTTGGGAGCGTGAATTTTCACTCAATTCCGCTTCATTGGGCAGGATTGGTTTTCGACTGATCAGCTTGTAGTCCGCTTCATATTCCTCGGGAAGAATAGGCAGCAAAGGTAATGTATCCTCTTTCGAGCTGGCTTCTTTGAAAAGGACTTTAACGATCCGGTCCTCCAAGGATTGGAAGGAAATGACGCTCATGCGTCCTCCGACGTCCAACATTTTCAAGCCATCTTCTATCGAATCTTCAATAGCGGACAATTCATCATTGACGGCGATTCGCAAAGCTTGAAAAATGCGTTTGGCCGGGTGCCCACCCTTTCTTCTGGCAGGCGCAGGGATGCAGTCTTTGATGATTTCGACCAATTCGCCGGTCGTCTCGATCGGTTGGGTTTCTCTGATTTTTTCTATTTTGCGGGCAATCTGTTTTGAGAATTTTTCTTCGCCATAACGATAAAAAATCTTCACTAATTCACCAAAAGGCCACTCATTCACAATGACGCGGGCCGTCAATTCCTGTTCTTGGTCCATACGCATATCGAGTGGGGCATCATAGCGGTAACTGAACCCTCTTTCAGCTTGGTCCAATTGCGGGGAAGACACTCCCAAATCGTACAGGATGCCGTCTAAGCCATAAACACCAAGGGTTTCCAGTTCTTCTTTGATATTCCGAAAATTAGCCTTGATGAGTGTCACCATGCCTTTTTCGATATAAGTCGCCAACATCGCTTCAGCATTTTCGATAGCGATCCGGTCTTGGTCAAAGGCATACAGATGCCCATTTTCGTTTAGTTTTGATAAAATCACACTGCTGTGTCCGGCACCACCTAAAGTGCAATCGACATAGACGCCATCTGGTTTGATGTTCAAACCATCGATGGACTCGTTTAACAACACGCTATAATGTTCAAATTTTTCCATTTTTGCACCTACAATCCAAAGTCGATCATCGTTTCAGCAATATCCTCGAAGTTTTCGGCAGCTTCATCAGCAAATGCTTCCCACTTCTCGTTGCTCCATATTTCAATACGGTCGGCTACTCCGACAATACGACATTCTTTTTCAATTTTCGCATAATCCAATAATGTTTGAGGGATATTGATGCGCCCTTGTTTATCCAATTCAGCTTCCATAGCGGCTGAATAGAAGAAACGGGTAAAAGCACGCGCATCTTTTTTTGCAAGGGGCAGCTGTTTCAATTTCTCTTGGAGCAGCTCCCATTGGCTTAACGGATAGCCGAACAAACAGCCGTCCAATCCACGGGTGACGATGAATGTATCGCCTAATGCCTCACGAAATTTTGCGGGCATGATCAATCTGCCTTTAGCGTCTATATTGTGTTTGAATTCGCCCATCAACATAAAGACACTCGCCCCCACCTTCAAATATGTTTTCAGTCTACCACATCGCCCCACTTTCTACCACATTTTCCCGAACAATTCATAAAAAAAACAAATTGATTTCGATTATTTTTCGAAATCAATTTGTTTTTAGTTGTCATCTATCATTTTGTCCCTGGAACCGACATTCCCCCACCATCCGCCTTGTGCAGCTGAATGGCTGTTTCATAGGCACTCCTCAATTCAGAACCAATGCAACGGAGATCCTTCTGACGGATACGCTCCTGTCCTGCGGCTTTCAGAGAAGGCAAATCCCCTTCCAGGATGCCGTTGATCAGCCTTTGGAAATCGTCATTCGTCTTACCTTTGTAGACATGTTTGCCATCGACCAAATCACCCTCATAGATCGGTATATCCCGGATCAGGATCTCCTGTCCCATAGCGAGCGCCTCCAGAAGAACGATTCCTTCCGTTTCTTCGTAAGTTGGGAAAAAAAACAAGTCCGCACCACAGTATGCATTTCTGAGTTCATCAGGGGCCACATAACCGGCAAATTGTAGATTGGGTAATTTTGTTTCCACAGCTTCCCGAATTTCATGCGGAACTTGGTGAAGGTTTAAGTATCCGAACCAGATAAACTGATAAGCAGGCATCGCTTTGGCCAAGGCGACAAAATCAAGAATCCCTTTGCGTTTGATGTAAAGGCCGACAGACATGATGACTTTGTCCGTTTCCTTGTACCCGTACTTTTGCCGAAAAGACGCCCCCATCTCCGCAGTCGCTTTGTAAAACGACAAATCAATTCCGTTCGAAATCGGTATGATCGGTTGTTCTAAACCTGCTTTCTGCAGCAATTGCTTGGAATATGGAGTAGGCGTCAAGACCACGTCGCCATGACTGTAGCAGTGCAGAATCCACTTGCTGAACAACGGTGCAGCAGCATTGGAGAAAATAAAGGAATTCTGGAAATCCTCCTTTGTGGAGTGGGCATGATAAACGATCGGTTTCCCCTGCTTTTTGACTTTATGCAGCAGACGATAAGATTGCCCGAAGTAGGTATTGATGTGCATCAGATCAAAATCATCTCTGTAATCTGTCGTAAAAGAGATTCCTTCCAGTGTGAGAGCTTTTTTCTGATGCTCGATCGCTCTGCCTAAACCGGATTTCCCGATGTATTTCATGCCTTCAGAGTACAATAATACTTTCATGCTTTCGTATCACCTCGTTCTTCAATTTTCGGACTATCCTCTTATAAGGAAATAAACGCGCAACAGCACTAAAGAGTAATAAAAAAGCAGTGCCATCAAAAATAGTATTTTAATGAAATAACGATAAAACCGCTTCGGCTCATGGTTTTTTTTACGTTTGTCGAAATACAGCGTCTGCACCAGACCGACGATGCAGGCAGCCAGTAAAAAATGAGGCAGCAGCGAATAAGTCAGGCTGTAGACACTCAACAGGTGGATGCCCACCAGCAAAAACGGCAACACGACGTCCGCAATCGACAATCGGATAATTTGTTTGTACTTGAGATACGGTCGAAAAAATTGATTTATCAGAATGATTTCTAAAACCGGAAAAACATACAAAAGGATTTCAAAATAGTGGAAGTTTTGCATCCCGACGCTCCTTTGCTAAAATATGGAATTCTTACCGCATGCATATATTTTACCTCATCCAAGCAAATTATGCCTCCTTGAAAAATGGGAACAAAAAAAGCCAACAGAAAATTCATTCTGCTGACTGGAAATGCGGATGGTATTTCATGATTAGCTTTGTTTTTCGATAACTACTTCTCCATCATATTGTCCGCATGATGCGCAAACGTGGTGGCTCTTTTTCAATTCGCCACAGTTAGGGCATGCGTTCAAGCCTGGAATCGATAACTTGAAGTGCGTACGTCTTTTTGCTTTTCTTGCTTTAGATGTTCTTCTTTTAGGTACTGCCATTTCCTTACACCTCCCTGTATTAATCGCTGTATTTGTTTAAAAAATCAGCGTCAAAAATTTCACTCTGTTTTTTCTTCGTCTTCTAACAGGTCCTTCAGACCAGCCAATCGCGGATCGATCTGATCGGTTTTTTCCTCTTGTTTCTTTCTTGCGAAAGATTCTTCGGAAACAACTTCCCATTCAGCGCCACTAGGCATTTCATCGGACACCATCTCTTCCGGCGTGAAGACTTGTAGAGGCAGATTCAGCAGAATGTTGTCCTCGATAGCGGGGACCAGATTCACTTCATCACCTTCAAGCGGCAACACGACTTCCGCAGGCTTATCCTGCTCGAGATAGAGTGATTCACTTTCAGTGTACACTTCTTCGATTGCTAATTGCAAGGGTACCTCAACTAATTCCAACGACCTTGACGAAGGCAGGGTAATCGTTAAATCGATTCGGAAATTGGCAAGCACAGAATGATTTTCGTATAATAAGAAACCTTCCGCCTTAATCGGCGACACTGCTTTGATTTCATTATTTCTTTGCATCAATGAACTTTCCCGGTCTATCATCCGAGAAAAATAGTACGGTTCACCACGATGTTCTTGTAATTCTTTTAATGGCCACTTCATTTCCATCACCCCTAAAATAACAAATTGAATTATACTAGTGAAAAAAAACTTTGTCAATGTATTTTCCTTTACATCCAAAAAAGGAAAACGTTTTTTTACGCTTTTAACTCTTTGGCCAACGAAATCGTTTTGTCCAAAAGTACCTTTTCCGCATCGACAACCGGATAACGTCGTTCTTTATCTTCGCTGTTCATCAACGAAACTTCCGTGCATCCCAATAACACAATGTCCGCACCGCAATTTTTGAAGTCTTCCAAAATTTCGTAGTACAAAGGGAAAAATAAATGCGATCTCTCTTTGATGTAATAATAAATCATTTTATTGATTTTGTCTTGTAAAGCTCTGTCCGGCAATACTACTTGATAGCCTTTTTCAATAAGCCGATTTTCGTAGATGCGACTCTGATGCGTTCCTTCAGTGGCAAATAATCCGACTTTTTTCGCGCCCTCATAATGTTCCGCAATATAGTCGACTGTAAGATCGACCATATTCAAAATCGGAATATCCGTTTCCTTTTGAATATCATCGAAGAAATAATGGATAGTATTGCAGGGCATGATGATGAATTCTGGCTGCAGAAGATTCAACATATGAACATCTTCTATCACTGCTTCCACCGGATTCGGTTTGGTCGGATCCAAAATGAATTCCGTACGATCGGGAATATCAGCGTGATTCATCAGAATGTAATTGAAATAATCCTGGTCGTTTTCGGGGAAATGACGCTTATTCATTTCAACAAGAAAATTGGTCGTCGCCAGCGTTCCCATTCCTCCAAGAATACCAAAAAATTTTTTCATACTTTCTCATCCCTCGTTTCCCGTTTGTTTCAGTTCATTCCTCTGGCGGATACTCTTTGAATTTTTTGTAATAATTAAATTTGGAAGCCAACACATAGAATTTTCTTTTTGGACTGACTTCAAAAGGTGCATCCAATGGGTGCACGTCTTTCCCGTCCTTGTATAACTCTTTTACTTTTTTTCTTAAAACATCAGACTCGATGTATTTCAGCAAAAGTTTTTTGGGTGTCATCGTGAATAAAGCTTCATTCGTGTTGATGGTCAACCCAAGTTTTTTCTTGGCGATGAAGTCTTCAACATAGTATTTCGCGACATTATTTCCGCTGGCAGTAACGTAGTAGTTGCTTACGCCAAGCCGACCGTTCAGTTCAAAGAAAACATAGTCATCTTTGCGCTTATCGTACTTCACATCAAAATTGGAAAAACCATAAAACTCGGTTTCAGCAATCAACTTTCGGACAGAAGCAACAATCTTCCGCTCCTCCCTGGCCCAAATCGTCAGATGGTTTCCGATGGCGGATGGCGTATGGTCTTCCAAGAGGATATGGCCGAATGCAATCAGCTTGATTTCCTTGTCACGTGGCGATGTGTACACCGTCACGACGCCAAGATAGGTGTCATCGCCGGGAACGTACTCCTGCAGGATCAGGTTGTCCGTATAGCCATTGTCACGCACTAAATGGTAGATGCGTTCAAGATCCTTCTCATCGCGTCCGATGAAGACTTTTTCTTTGCCTTCAAAATGTAACCCCTGGTATATGATGGCATTCGATGGCTTGATGATGATCGGAAATTCAAACGGCAAATCAAGGGAAAATTCATCCATGACTACAGTCTTCGGATAGGGAACGCCTGCTTTTTCACAAATGGCGTAAAAACTTTCCTTATTGGTCGCCCGTAGGAAAACTGGTTCATCCACATACGGAATGATCCAATCATCACCGAATCGGTCTTTCGTGCGGATCAGCAGTTCCGCATAGCGATCGTCTGCCCCGAAGATGATTTTTTTCATATTCGGATAGTCCCGACCAATCTGATGGATGGTTTCAAAAAAAAGATCCAGGTCATCGATTCCCGGTTGAATGTAATGCTTGATGATGCGGGAATTGCCGATAGGCCCTATAATCATCGGGCTGATGAGATTCGTTTTAACTTGGTACGCTTCATAGAAAGCTCTCGCCAAACTATAGGCTCCTCTGTTCCCCCCTACGATTACGGGAACGAAACTGACGGAGTTGGCTTCTTCGCTCATTCGATTGTCCTCCTTAGTGCCTAAAGCCGAATGTTAAAGGCTATAGCATCTATTAACCTATCTATTATATTTCTTTGGTTGTAGCCCGTCAAACGCTTCTTGCGTTTTTTCATTAAAGTTTTCAATAAATTTCGGAAACATCTTATTTCAGATTATGCAGATCATTTCGGATGTAAACGGGTGACCGGGTGAAATTCTGCTCCTCCAAAACCGGAAGGCCTCCCAAACGGTAGATGCGGTCACTCCTGATTTCCAGTTGCAAGTCCGCCGTATATGGCTCACGCAATTTCGTGACGATTGGGGACTCCGTGTTTTTTTTCAAGCTGTTCAGATAGCGTCTTCCGGCTTCCGTAAACCCGAGCAACCGGATGGTGTCCGCTTTTTCCTGGAAAGTAGTCGCTTCTGCTTTGGTTATCCCCAACAAAACATATGTACAGACCCGCTGCAGCCGGGCCCACGTCCAGCGCTTGTTCTTCGTGCGCCGTATGAAGGCCATAAAATTGGCTGCATCCTCGGCCTCTTTTTTCAACCTGTATTCGATGCCTTCTTCAACTTGATAGATGTTCCGGAGTTCCGCATGTGAAAGCAGCATGAGCTGATATTGCAGCATCCCCCAGTATGCAGCCCAATCAAGCAGAGGAAGCCTCTCCAGCGCCTCTAACGTCGCTTGCGGCACAAACCTGCCCATGTCCTCCCTTTCGGTTTCTTTCCCGTGGTGGAGTGACCATTCGCGAATGGCGGTCCCGCTTGCAAATTCTTGACCGAAAGCATCACTGTCGTTGTGTCCGGCACCGCGCCTGAGCACGATGACCGTTTCCATCGGTTCGGGGAATTGTTCATTTTCTTTGACATACGCCAATCCGAGCTGATTATTGGGCGTTGAAAAGGAAATGGCAGAACCTTGTGGGCTCAGGATTTCGGCAATGGCCGTTTCCAGTTGCGCAGCATAGGTTCTGCCATCATTTCGGTACGTCTGAAAAATCCGATCGATTTCCGCTTCGTGTTCGCGCAATAAACGACTGTGCGAAATGAAATCTTCCGCCGTCCCTTCTTCAGCACCGAACGCAAAGGCATCGCACTGCATCGCCTGCAATAAGCGGATGCCTGCTCTTGCGAACAGATCCGCGGACTGCACACTCCCCAAAATCGGCATTTCCACGACGATGTCGGCACCGTTCCGCAACGCGATTTCCGCACGCGTCCATTTATCCAACAAAGCGGGCGCGCCTCTTTGGACAAAATTGCCGCTCATTGCGACAACCATGACATCGCTCTTGGTCATCCGCCTGGCTTCCGACAGTTGGTAGCGGTGACCGTTATGGAAAGGATTATATTCTGCGATTACTCCACAAGCTTTCATCGAAACGCTCCCTTTGGTTTCATTGTATGGTTGCGCAGTTTTTTTTGCCTTGGCTTGCTTAAGCTTTTTTGCAGGCAAAAAACCAGCGCGGACTGTCATCGCGCACGTCAGCTTCACCAAATTCGGCAGTAGCCGTCACATCGGTGAATCCGGCTTCTTCAAGGAGCCGCTTGTAGACTTCCAGCGGATACGTTCGTTCGCGATGGTATTCCGAATGGCGTTCAAACAATTCCGGATTACTCTGGGATCCCACGAAGAAAGTCAAATCATGCTCGACACTGTTCGCAGCATCGCCGGCAAAACTTTCCCAGAGGAAGGCTCCCGCTTCATCCTGATAGATGTATTGATATCCCGGAAAAACGTCATTCACTTGATGCATCGAGTGGACGTCGAACAAAAAAACACCGCCGGGAGCGAGATTCCGCATGACGCTTTGAAAGACTTCCGCCACTTCAGCTTCATCAGACATGTAGCAAAGCGAATCAGAGAAGCACGTCACGACGTCAAAATCCCCCATCGGCTCCAGGGAACGCATGTCCCCTACCGCTAAGGAAAGCGTAACGCCTTCTTCCTGCATCCGGTTGTAGGCAAGCGAAAGCATTTCGTCGGAGAGATCGACCCCTGTTACCTGATGGCCTTTTTTCGCCAAATCCACTGCAATCTTCCCTGTCCCGCAAGCCAGTTCCATAATGTTCAGGCCAGATTGGCCGGCTGTGTATTTTTCAACATAAAGAAGCCAGCTGTCGTAGACAGACTGGTCCATTATTTCATCATAGTAATGGGCAAAGATGTCATAGCTCATTGCTCAGAGACCATCCCCGAGATGTCGACCATTGGCGCATCACTCCATAATTTTTCGATGTTGTAATAACCGCGTTCCTCATGGTTGAATACATGCACGATAACGTCATTCAGGTCAATCAATGTCCACTTGCCCGAATCTTTGCCTTCAACGTTTTTGATTTCGCCTTTGTTTTTGTGCACGTTCTCCACAATAGATTCAACGATTGCAGCAACTTGTTTCTCATTACGGCCGTTCATTACGACAAAGTAATCCCCGATCGATGTCAAACCGCGTACATCCAATGCCATGATGTCCTGAGCCAATTTGTCATCCGCAGCTTTAACCACTACTTCCAATAATTCTTCACTTGTCATTTTCATTCTGAATTCCCCACTTTTCTTTGGATCCAACTGTTGTAGACATGAATCGTGCCGGGATAAATCGGCAGTTCCTTCTTCACCAGATGAATGATTGTTTTTTCTATTTTAAAATAAGCTGCCTCATCCAGGCTGATTTCCGCCAGTCTTCTGGCTTCATCCACGCCCTTGAACGTACGGCTCGGTTCGATGTAATCGGCTATGAAGAGGACTTTACCGATCAGGGTCATCGTCTCGCCGCCGGTTGTATGCTGGCGGATCGCGTCAAGGATAGCCCTATCCATGATTCCGAATACCTTTTCAGCATAATAAGCACCGACAGGCCCATGCATGATTTCGCTGCCGTAACCGGTCATCTCGCTGTCCAACGCTTGGGACAGGACGATTTTCTTCATACTTTTTGCATCATGCTCTTTTGCAAAGTCGTGCAGGAGAGCGGCCAACGAGCACGCTTCCAAAGATGCACCATATTTTTTCGCCAACGCGATGGAACAGGCTTCAACCCGCAGCACATGCTGGAAGCGCGATGGCTTCATCTGTTTTTCCACTTCCGCCAAAATGGCTTCCCGTGTCCAATCCGTATAGCGTCCTGTGTATACAAGCTCAGTCTTCGTCCTCAAGATAGAGTCCTTCTTCCAAAATGTAATCTTTGACATCCTCTTTAACCAAATACCGGATCGAACGGCCCGTTTTGACCATCTTACGGATTTCCGTTGAACTGATGTCGATCAACGGTGCGTCGACCCAGATGATCGGATAAACGCTTTCCCTTCCATATCCTGGCCGAGCAACGCCAACGAACTGCACAAGTTGCACCAATGCATCGATGTCTTTCCACTTCGGCAAGTATTCCACCATATCCCCGCCGATGATGAAATAATAATCGGTGTCCGGATGCATGGCCGTCAATAATTTCATCGTATCGATCGTATAGCTTTTGCCGCCGCGCTCCAACTCGATCGTTTCGATATCAAACAAAGGATTGCCCGCAATGGACAATCGCACCATCCGCTCACGATGCTTCGCCGAAATCGATTCTTTTTCATCGATATGAGGCGGTTCGGCATCGGGCATGAAATAGATTTTATCCAAACCGAGCTGTTCCCCAACCTGCTGCGCAACGATCAGATGGCCCAAATGGGGTGGACTGAAGGTTCCACCCATGATGCCGATGCGTTTCCGGTCCTGGAAAGCAATCTGTGTCTCAACCTCGGTTTCTTCGATGATCATGTAATCCGTTTGTCCGATCAAATTTAAAGTTGTGATCAATTTTTTCTCACCTCAATAAAATAGGAATTGGCCTGCCTTTAGATTTTTTCAACGACAGTCGAATAACGACGATTTTTTTCTTTAGATGATGGTTTGAACAACACAAGTGTGCGTCCGATCTGTTGGACGACGGTCGCTCGCAGTTTTTCTTCGATGACTGCAGCAACAGCATCCGTTTCCTCATCCGTATTCTGCAGAAGAGCGATTTTCAGCAATTCCCTTTTCTCCAGTGCTTCCCCGATTTGGTAAAGCATCTCTTCGTTCAAACCACCCTTACCCACTTGGAAGAGCGGATTCATGTGGTGTGCTTCTTTTTTCAGATATTGTTTTTGTTTGCCTCTTAATTCCATTCGACACCTCAGTCTTATTATTCTAAGAAAATATATTTTTTTCAAAAGTGCATCACCGTTGGTGTTTTATTTATTCCCAAAGTAATTCTGCACCTCATATGATGGCTAGCGATCCAAGCCTGCCTCTCGGAAATTAGATAAATCTGACCCATTGCGCTCTACGATGCTCATTCAGGGGCAGATTTCCTAAATTTCTTTCGAGGCAGAGCGGGCTTGTACCGCTTTTCTACTTAAATGATCGGTTTGCGCATTACTGTGTCCACGCCTTGCGGGACCCATGCTGCGACTTTACCTGGTTTGCGGACAGTGATCCATCCCAATCCGGAAAATACGATATCGGACGGTACTTTGACATTGAATTCTCGTCTGACCAATGGCGGGAAATTTTCCGCATCTTCCGCAGATGGCGGTTGCAGCAGCGTACCCAGATGTTTTGCATAGAATTCATCCGCTTTTTCCAATTTGGTGCGGTGAATTTTCAAGTCATTTGCGAAATAGCAAGTGAAGGATGATTTTTCCCCACTGATGAAATCAAAACGCGATGCGCCACCCAAGAAAAGCGTCTGCTCCGGATTCAATTGATAAGTGATCGGTTTGATTTCGTGTTGCGGAGCTACAAGTTTCAATTCTTTCGGGCTCAGAACATGCGCCATTTGATGGTGATGGATAATCCCCGGTGTATCGATGAGGAAATGCCCATCATCCAAAGGAATACGGATCTGATCCAACGTTGTGCCCGGGAACTGGGAAGTCGTGATGACATCTTCCTTGTTGCCTGTAGCCGCACGGATGATTTGGTTCATGACAGTGGATTTACCCACGTTCGTAACACCCACGACATAAACATCTTTGCCGTCCCGGTGTTCTTCGATGGTTTCCAACAGATCATCGATGGAAGTTGCTTTCTTGCCGCTCACAAGCATGACATCAACCGGGCGCAAGCCTACTGACTGCACCTGCTCCGTCAGCCATTGCTTCACTCGGGATAGTTTGACCGACTTCGGCAAAACATCCACTTTATTTCCGACAACCAACACTTTATTATTGCCCGCAAAGCGATGCAAACCGGGGATCATGCTGCCGTATACATCGAACAGATCGATAACGTTGACGATCAAAGCATCTTCCATCGAGATGGTGTTCAGCATCGCCAAAAATTCATCATCCGTGACGGAAACTTTTTCCATCTGATTGTAATGGCGCAATCTGAAACAGCGTTGGCAGTATACTTGCCCGGAATCCAATCCCTTTTGCAGAGCGGCCGCCGGGGTATACCCTCGTTCGGTCGGATCATCGGTCTGGATTTTAGCCCCGCAGCCGATGCAATAGAGATCTTCTGTTAATTCTTCTTTAGTCAAGTGATTTCCTCCATATCATTCCTGGATCATTTTTCAACAAACGTTTCAGCAATTTTCTTTCAAAGAATCGATTTATGCGCGTATTCCACCCGTCCGAATTGATGATCGGCATTACCCACACACTCTTGACTCCCGCTCGATTTGCGCCAAAAACATCCGTAAGCAATTGATCCCCAACCATCAGGCATTGATCCAACGGAAGCTGAAGCTGCTCAGCCGCCTTGATGTACCCACGGCGGGAAGGCTTCATCGACCTTGGCACATAAGCCAATTGCAGCTTATCCGCGATTATCTTGATACGCTTATCGCTGTTGTTGGAAATGATGACGACAGGTATCGCATTTTTTTTCATCAAGGCGATCCAATCTTTCAATTCCTGTGTCCCCTCCGGATTGTTCCAGGCAATCAAGGTATTGTCCAAATCGGTCAGAACGCCTTTGATGCCATTCTTTTCAATTTGTTCCGGAGTAATGTGATAGATGGACTCAACCATCCATGTCGGTTTGAATTTATTTAGCATAATGTCTCCTCATTAAAAAAATAAGAGGATGGGAAAAAGCAACAACGTCACTTTTCAAGCAGAACCTGAGAGAACTCCCCCAAGTCGCGCCCCAAAACCGAAAAACTGCACGGCACACAATCCGAAACAAGCACCCTGTACCCCGCAAAAAAGTTTTGACCCAGCCTCACTACTATCCAATTGTATATTATAACCCCATTCCAATAACATTATAAAGCATAAACCAAAAAATACAAGAGCGCGATGCTATGCGGTAGGGGGCGAGCACTAAACGGATTAGCCGCAATGGGCTGCTTTTTCCCCATGTAGGCTAATCAGATTAGGCGGAACCCCCTGCATAGCAGAGCGCGTCTAAGAGGAGCGCGATGATTCGCGCCTAGACATCCGGACGTTGGAGCAAGCGGCTGACGTTCACCTCTTTTGTGGACGACAGCCACTTGCGAAACGGGAGTGGTGTCTGCGAATCAGAGCGCGTTTAAGAAGGCGCGATGCTATGCGGGAGAGTGTCGGGTAGCACTGTGGTCGCAAGCGCCCAAGTGTATCATGTCTCTATGCGATTGAAATCGCAAGAGCCATGATAAATCCCGGGTAGAAATCGAGCACTAAGAGGCCTAACACTAAACGGACGCTTTTTGTCCGTGTGTGATAGTCAGCTTAGGCACAGATCTCTGGGATTCAGAACACGTTTGATATGGCGCTATGCCCATTTGCACTTGTCAGCTTGCGCTCGGGCCTGGAAAGATGGATAACTTTCCGTTATTCATCTTTTCTGCTCGCTTTCGCCCCTAATCTTGCGGGCGCCCCCCCAAAAAATACAAAAAACCCAAGGATTTCTCCTCGGGCCCACAATTATTTGATTACTTGCACGCCATTTTTTTCAACATGCAGCAGCTTGACTTCACTATTTTTTACAGCGGCTTTTGCAGCAGCAACGAACGCTGCTGCCTTTTCAGGATGGATCATTGTGAGGATCGTCGTACCGGCCCCACTCAGGTAAGTACCGTACGCGCCCATCTCATGCCCCAATTCCCGGACTTGACTCAACTCTGGAACCAATTTGCCGCGATAAGGCTCATGGAAAACATCCTGTTCCATAAGTGCTCCCGCTTTTTCGATATCACCCGAAAAAACAGCTGCTACTAACATATTGGAGATGCTGCTACCTTTGACTGCTTCCTTGAACGGAAGCGAATCCGGCAAAACAGCCCGGCTCTCCTTCGTCAACAATTCCTTTTCCGGAATCGTCACTACCAAGGCAACCTCTGGGAAACTCGCCTTCGTCCAATATACTTTGGAATCCAGAACGGTCCCGACCGTGAAATCACCGGTGATGGCTGGCGTCACATTATCGGGATGACCTTCGATGCGTGTTGCGATCTGAATTTTATCATCAATGCTCAATTGCAGATCTGCGCATTGATTGGCCAACTCGATCCCGGCAACGATGGCAGCTGAACTGCTGCCCAACCCTCTGGCAGCAGGCACTTCACTCGTCATCGTGATTTTTCTTGGTGTCATGTTCGGCGCCAAAGACAACGCGGTTTCAATAATCAGATTCGTTTTGTCAGTCGGGATCCCCGCTCCCAAATCATGGAGAATTTCCCACTCGTCGGCCTCTTCTTTTACAGCCAACGTCAAATATAATGATACGGCCAATCCAAGGGAATCAAAACCTGGCCCTAAATTGGCGGAAGTTGCCGGTACACGGATATCGAACATCCTACTAATCAATCCTTTCCAAAAGAACGATGGTCCATCATTTCTTGATTTTTAATGTATTCAAATTAGGATCGAAATCCAATCAATGTTCCAGTACTTTGAAATGGACCTTCAATTTCATGTCATCGTTATCTTCCATGGCCTGGATGATTTCGTTTTCTTGCGCTTTCGACATCGGATGCGTAACAATGACAATGATGGCTTTACCGTTCGCCAAGGGTTCTTGAATGATCTTGTCAAAGCTGACTTGTGCAGTGGCAAAAATTTTCGCCAATTCCAAAAACTGGCCGGCACGATCGGTAACTTCCAAGCGCATGAATACCGGATTGATGACCTGCTCAGGTTTCGCGATCAAAGTCTCTATTTCATACTCGTTGAAGACATTTCCGGTTGTCTCCAAAAGGATGTTCTTAGCGATATTCATTACATCGCTGACTACGGCTGTTGCGGTAGGCAACTCGCCAGCTCCTGCACCATAGAACATCGTTTCCCCAAGAGCTTCTCCGGCGACAAAGACAGCGTTCATTTCATTATTGACGCTGGCCAAAGGATGTGACTCCGGAACAAACACGGGTCCGACTTCCACATTGACGCTGTTGTCGATTTTTTCGGCAGTACCGATCAGTTTGATTTTGTATCCTAAACGGTTCGCCAACTTGATGTCATTGATGGAAACATTGCGGATACCCGTCACTGCTACATCATCCAACGTCACATCATTCGTCCCGAAAGCAAGGCGAGCCAAAATGACCATTTTGCGCGCTGCATCCAATCCATCGACATCGCTTGTCGGGTTCTTCTCGGCAAAACCCAATTCCTGAGCCAATGCCAGAGCTTCATCGTAAGAGTAGCCTTCTTTGTCCATTTTCGTCATCATGAAGTTGGTTGTGCCGTTCACGATTCCCATGACTTTTTGGATGTTGTCGGAAGCGAAGCTTTCCGTGATCGCACGCAAAATAGGCACACCGCCCGCAACAGCTGCTTCATACAAGAAATCGCATTTGTTCGCTTTAGCCAGGTTGACCAATTCTTTGCCATGTAAAGCCACAAGATCTTTGTTTGCTGAAACGACATGCTTCCCGGCCGATAATGCTTTGGAAATATAATCTTTTGCTGCCGGAACATATCCGATCAATTCTACGATGATTGAAATTTCTTCGTCATTCAAAATATCATCAAAATTATCAGTGCAATGGACAGCCTCGCCAAAGAAAGTTTTGCATTTATCAATATCGCGATCCAAAACCGTTTTGATGACTACTTCCTGTCCGACGACTTGCTTGATTTTATGCTGGTGGCCATCTATGATGCGGGCAACGCCAGTCCCTATTGTTCCTAGTCCTAATAAACCTATATAAATCTTCTTTGCCATTATTCCACCTCTTCAATTATTTCCTTATTACACAGTATACTGAAAGTTACAGAATTACTCTACATAAAAATTAAAAACTTTTAATGTTTGCCACTTTATTCCAATGAAAATAAAAAAACAAAAAGGCAGCGGAAAAATGAGCCGGCTCATTTTTCCGCTGCCTTAGTTCATGCAAGGATGGATGAATTAATCTTGTAATAATTCGTAAATTTCAATGGCAACTAAATCAAGATCATCAAATTGATAAGTTTGGTTTGAATCGTGTTCTTCCAATTCAAAACTTTCCGTATCGCGGTTGTATTTTACGACGCAACGTTCCACGCCTTCTTTTTCAAAACGACGGATCTCGACATCACCATTGTCTTCCATCATTACTTCTAGGCGACGAAGGATCGCTGAGAGCTGTGAAGGTTTCATGATATTTCCCCTTTCAAGACTAACTTCTTATTTATTCTAGCACTTTTTTTCTGACTTCGCATCAATTTACTGTAATTTATGCAAGAAAAACAATATTTGAGTAATGCACCACTAGGTTTGTGCAAAACCCGCCGCAACGATATATCCTAATAAGGGGTTTCAGAAATTCGTCGACCTCCAAGTCTAGATTTCAGCGCACTCTCCCCACCAAAGCTTCACCAAGGCTTGCGTCCCATCGTCGGCGAAACCTTTGTTCGCCAATTGTTCATACAATTGTGCAGCCTGTCTTGTAGCAGGTAAATCGATACCCAGCTTATCTGCTTCATCCAATGCAATCTTCAAATCTTTGACAAAATGTTTGACGAAGAAACCTGCACTGTAATCCTCTTTCAGGATCCTAGGGGCATAGTTCGTCAAAGACCAGTTAGCGGCGCTTCCGGAACCGACTTGTTCGATCACGCGTTCCAAATCCAATCCTGCCGCTTTCGAATAAACAAGCAATTCGGTCATGCCGGTCATCGTGCCCGCCACCATTATCTGGTTGGCCATTTTTGTGTGCTGACCACTGCCGGCCGGCCCTTGCAGCATCACTTTGCTCGAAAAAACAGACAAAACTCCTTTAACGGCATCAAACGTTCCTTCCTCACCACCGACCATCGTTGTGAGCGTTCCATTTTGAGCACCCTTATCTCCTCCTGAAACTGGAGCATCCAACGTGCGGACCCCTCTTTCTTTGCCGAAAGCAGCTATTTTCCTGGCCAAAGTCGGCGTACTGGTCGTCATATCAATGAGAATATGGTGGTCGTCCGCTTTCGAAAAGATACCGCTCTCCCCAAAATAAGTCTCTTCAACATCTTTCGGATAACCCACCATCGTAATGACAATATCCGATTGCGCCGTAACAGCAGCAGGGGTGTCACACCACACTGCTCCTTCAGAGACAACAGCATCCGCCCTGCTTTTCGTCCGATTATAGACTTGGACTGGATAACCCGCATTCAAAAGATGTTTGATCATGGATGAGCCCATGACACCTGTTCCGATAAAACCAATTTTTTCCATTTATAAAACCGCCCCTTCTAAATACTATGTCAACAGTATACCTTACGCTTAACTCAGATAAAAACAAAAAAACACCGGGAAACAGATTATCCAAGCAATCTGTTTCCCGGTGTTCCGACTCAACGTTTGATTTTTTCCAAAAGATTCACTTTTAATTTCAATTCTTCACGCGGCTGTGATTCATAAATGTCAATACTCGCCTGATAATAGCTCAATACAGCTTCCGCAAATGCCTTTGAAGAAATCTCTTCCATAAGTCCATCCCATACTTCTTGATTTGTCGCAACATCTGATTTGTGATAAAAATCCGCATAGGCATTGATAGTCTTGCCGATTTGGTCATCCTCGTCGAACAACATTCCCAGGCTGTCTTCTTTAATCAATCCTGATAAATAGTCATTCCGCTTAGCGATGACCGGACATCCGTTTACGATCGATTCCAGATAGGTTAAGCCTTGGGTTTCCGAATCCGAAGCATTTATATAAATATCTGCCATTTGATAATACTCGCTCACATCTTCGTTTTTGACTTCTCCGACAAAAATGACATTTCTGGTCAAACCCATTTCCAACACCTGCGTCTCCAACTCGTGGCGTATCGGTCCCTCACCCACAAAGATAAGTTTCGCGGAAGGATAAGCTTCTACAACCTCAGGAAAGGCGTGAACAAGTTTATCCAGTTTTTTTTCCGAGGACAGCCTACTCAAAGAGAGCAACACCAATTCGGAATCCGAAATCCCCAGTTCTTCGCGCTTCTTGGCTTTGATGCCGTCAATCCGATCCGGTATCCGGACGCCCGTTGGGATGACGCGAATTTCCTTATAGATGTTGTAGGAAGCTAATTTCTCTTTCATTTGCTGACTTGGGGCAATAATGCCCATCGTTCGATTGCAAAAGTAGCGGGAAGCAATTTTAACTGCCTTAGGTTTCACCACTCTTCCATTAGCGATGTAATGCAGATATTTTTCGTACATAGTGTGGTAGGTATGCACGGTAGGAATCTGCAGCATGTAGCCGACAAATTTGCCCGTCAAACCCAAACTGAACTCCGTATGCGTGTGCACAATATCTATCTTCTGTTTCTTCGCTTCCCTAAGCGCTTTGTTCATACCTTTGACAGCAATCCTGCGATCTTTGAAAGACAAGAACGGGATACTGGTCAAACGGATTATATTTTTTTCATCTTCATCGGCTTTTGGATCTGTGGTGGTAAAAATGATGACCTCATGCCCCTCTGCCTCCAATTCCTCTTTCAAGGTGCGGATTGATGTTGACACGCCGCTCACTTGAGGAAAATACGAATCTGTAAACATGCCTATTCTCATGACTTCACCTCGAAAAAATCCCATCAAATTTATAATGACTCAATATGTTCAGTATATAGAACATTCTGATATTTGTCACTCCTCCCTACGCCCTACTTGCAAAATATATCCACAGGAACAAGCCTGCGGAAATGATGGATTCAGCTTTTCGAAATCGCTTTGAATTCACTGGCACGCAAAAAGACCAGGCATGCAAGCATGCCCGGTCTTTTTGCGCCTGAATCGGCTTAAACTAATTTAGCTTTCATTTCTTCAACTAATGCGATGACTTCTTCGACAGTCGTACATTCGTTGATTGCTTTGTCCGCTAATTTTTCCATTTCTTTTGAATCCAAACGTTTCATCAAGCTGCGTGTTTTCAGGACGCTGGATGCGCTCATGGAGAACTCATCCAAACCAAGACCCACCAACAACGGAACCGCTGTTTGGTCACCCGCCATCTCGCCACACATACCAGTCCATTTGCCCTCAGCGTGAGAAGCATCGATAACATGCTTGATCAGTGTAAGGATAGCAGGGTTGTAAGGTTGATACAAGTAAGAAACCTGTTGGTTCATGCGGTCTGCCGCCATTGTGTATTGGATCAAGTCATTTGTTCCGATACTGAAGAAATCTACTTCTTTAGCGAATTGATGAGCTAATACAGCAGCTGCTGGAATTTCGATCATGATACCTACTTGGATATCATCAGCGACTTCTACGCCATCGGCTAATAGATTCGCTTTTTCTTCCTCCAACATCGCTTTAGCTGCTCTAAATTCGTTCAGAGTAGCAATCATCGGGAACATGATGCGCAATTTACCGTAAACGGAAGCACGCAACAAGGCACGCAATTGTGTACGGAACATTTCCGGTTCAGCCAAGCAAATCCGGATTGCACGGTAACCCAAGAATGGATTCATTTCTTTCGGCAATTCCAAATAAGGCAATTCTTTATCCCCACCGATGTCCATTGTACGAACAACGACAGGTTTGCCTTCCATGCCTTCCAAAACAGCTTTATAAGCATCAAATTGCTCATCTTCTGTCGGGAAGTCTGAAGAGTCCATGTACAGGAATTCAGTACGGTACAATCCTACCGCTTCAGCGCCATTAGCGACAACGCCTTCTAAATCTTTAGGCGTTCCGATGTTAGCTGCCAATTCGATATGTTTACCGTCTGCAGTAACTGTATTTGCATTTTTCAGTTTGTGCCATTCTGCTTGCATTGCAGAAAACTCTTCAGCTTTCTTCTTGTATGCAGCTAATGTTTCTTCATCAGGATTGATGAAGACGTCGCCGTCCAAACCATCCAAAATGATGATATCGCCATCTTTGACGATTTGTGTGATTTCTTTTGACCCTACGATTGCAGGAATTTCCAGAGAACGGGCCATGATTGCGCTATGGGATGTGCGTCCACCGATATCAGTAACGAATCCTTTAACATAATCACGGTTCAATTGAGCTGTGTCACTAGGAGTCAAATCTTTGGCAACGACGATCACTTCTTCAGTGATTGTCGATGGGTTAGGGATTTTGACACCCAACAAGTGGCTCAAAACACGTTCCGTAACGTCGCGGATATCCGCAGCACGTTCTTGCATGTATGGGTTGTCTTCCATCGCTTCGAACATACCGATGAACATGCCGGCAACATCAGAAAGTGCCGATTCAGCATTGACACCGTTGTCTCGGATGTTGGCGTTCATCGATCCGATCATTTCCGGATCGGACAATACCATCAAATGTGCATCAAAAACTTGTGCTTCTTCTTCGCCAAGTGATACTGCCGCTTTTTCTCGGATTGCACTTACCTCTGATTTAGCGGTTTCAAAGCTTTCCAAAAGACGAGCAACTTCGCCTTCTGAATCTTCCACTTTACGCTTTTCAAAGGACAGATCCGGTTCAGTAAGCAAATATGCTTTCGCAATTGCAATACCATCACTAGCTGCTATTCCTTGTAAGTGGTTTTTCATATTACTCTGCTAGCCCTTCTTTTACCATTGTTTCAGTGATTCCAGCCATAGCGTCTGCTTCGTCCGGACCTTCTGCAGTGATGACAACATCAGCGCCTTGGCCTACGCCTAATGACATTACACCCATGATGGATTTTAAGTTAACAGATTTACCTTTGTATTCTAAATTAATATCAGAATTGAATTTGCTTGCAGTTTGCACCAATAAAGTTGCTGGACGTGCATGAATCCCTGTTTCTGCGATTACGTGATATTCTTTTCTTTCCATAGTCATAAACCCCTTTGAGATGTATTTATTTAAGGTACTTTTGATACGTTCCTATTATAACAGAAAAATGGAAAAACGTACGAAAAATAACCCTTTCATTAAATAAGATTAACATCTTTCGCTTTATACTACAACTGTTTTAAATAGAATCGTTCAAATTTTTGTCATAATTGCTGAAATAGCACTCATTTAATACAACCCCCGTTTGGATAAAACTGTCCCGGAATGAATATTTTGCTTCATTCCAAGTCAAACCTCTTGAAAGTCAAAATAGGTCAATGTATAATGGATCCATAAGGTCAGAGTTGGTCAGTGAACCTTCTTGTGAGTGTCCCTTAGCCGTTACTACTATAATATACATGTGACTATGATCCATATAGAAAGGAAGATTGCCATGCTTTGTCAACATTGCGGAAAAAAACAAGCCTCCATTCATCTGTATGCCAGCGTGAATGGACAAAGACGCCAAATCGACTTATGCCAGAACTGCTACCAAGAGTTCAAAAATGCTCAATCGCAACAAAATAATCCGAACCCAAGATCTCAAGGACCTGTAGACCCCTTTTCTTTCGGTAATCTGGATTCTTTCTTCAAACAAATACAACAGAACCAAGAACAGAATTATCAACAACCCCCTGCCTCGGAAGTTGCTCGCGGCGGTAAAGGTGGCAAAGGCGGCTTACTGGACGAATACGGCATCAACTTGACCCAACTGGCCCGCGATGGCGGTATCGACCCTGTCATCGGAAGAGACAGCGAAATCGCACGCGTCATTGAGATTCTGAATCGCCGAACAAAAAATAATCCGGTACTCACAGGGGAAGCGGGTGTCGGCAAAACTGCGGTAGTGGAAGGTCTTGCCCAGAAAATCGTGGACGGCGATGTCCCTCAGAAATTGTTGGACAAAGAAGTGATCCGCTTGGATGTCGTCTCACTCGTCCAAGGAACCGGCATCCGCGGTCAATTCGAAGAACGGATGCAGAAACTGATGGATGAAATCCGCGCGAACAAACAGATCATCCTCTTCATCGATGAAATCCATGAAATCGTCGGAGCAGGAAGCGCTGAAGGAAGCATGGATGCAGGCAATATCCTGAAGCCAGCCCTAGCAAGAGGCGAACTGCAATTGGTCGGCGCCACAACACTGAATGAGTACCGCAAAATCGAGAAGGACGCTGCACTGGAACGCCGATTCCAGCCCGTCCGCGTAAATGAACCGACACCTGAACAGACATTGATCATCCTCCAAGGCATCCGTCCGAAATATGAAGATTATCACCATGTCAAATATTCGGATAAGGCGCTGGAAGCGGCAGTCAAATTGTCGCATCGCTACATCCAGGATCGTTTCCTTCCCGACAAAGCCATCGACCTACTTGATGAGTCCGGATCCAAAAAGAACTTGACCATCAAGCCCATCGATCCGAAACAGATAGAGGAACGCATCGAAACGGCCGAAAGAGAAAAACAAGCCGCCCTGCATGCGGAAGATTACGAAAAAGCTGCCTATTATCGCGATCAGATCACGAATCTGAATAAGATGAAACAGAACCCGGCCCCAGCCGATGGCGATCCCGTCATAACAGAGCAGGATATCCAAAAGATCATTGAGATCAAGACCAATATCCCGGTCGGTGAGCTACTTGAAAAAGAACAGACGCAATTGAAAAATCTTGATGCCGATCTGAAGAAAAACGTCATCGGTCAAGATGAAGCCATCGACAAAGTATCTAAAGCCATCCGCAGAAACAGAATCGGATTGAGCCGTAAAAATCGACCTATCGGTTCCTTCCTGTTCGTAGGGCCTACCGGTGTCGGTAAGACCGAATTGGCCAAACAGTTGGCAATCGAAATGTTCGGAACCGAAGACGCGATCATCCGCTTCGACATGAGCGAATACATGGAAAAGCATGCCGTCTCCAAATTGATCGGATCGCCTCCGGGTTACATCGGCTATGACGAAGCCGGCCAGTTGACCGAGCGCGTCCGCCGCAGCCCGTACAGCATTTTACTGTTGGATGAAGTCGAAAAAGCCCATCCGGATGTCATGCATCTCTTCCTGCAGATTCTTGACGACGGTCGCCTGACGGACTCCCAAGGCAGGACTGTGAGCTTCAAAGACACCATCATCATCATGACCAGCAATGCCGGTACGGGCGTCCAGGAAGCCAGTGTAGGATTCGGCGCAGCCATGAAAGGCAAGACGCATTCCATTCTGAATCGCTTGAGTGATTACTTCAAGCCTGAATTCATCAACCGCTTCGATGCGATTGTCGAGTTCAACCAGCTTTCCAAAGAAAATTTGAGCAGAATCGTCACCCTTATGTTGGACGATGTCAACGAATTGCTGAAGGACAAGGAAATCAGCGTCACCGTCTCTCAGAAAGCAAAAGATCGCCTAATCGATCTGGGATATGACCCAAGTATGGGCGCTCGCCCGCTGCGCCGCGTTATTCAAGATCAGATTGAGGATAAAGTAGCTGAATTCTACTTGGATAATCCGAAAATCAAAGATTTATTTGTCGATGCAGGCGAAGAAGGTAATCTGATGGTCGTCAGCAAAGTCGACCAACCAGACACAACGACTTCTGAATAATATTCGGTTCCGAAAGGCAAGAGCCCAAAAGTCAGCTCTTGCCTTTCTCATTTTAAAAATCCGAGAAAATTATTCATTTGTTTGTTTACTCTTTAAATAAATTAACAGTTGTTATATAATTATTCTATAAACAGCCAACCTAAGTTAGGGGTGTTCGTCCATGAAATTGATCGATGTTACAAATAGCCACGCTGATCTTGTACGTGAGCAATTGGCCAACACCGATGCTCAATTTGTCAAAGTTTATTCTTTGGGACAAACTACAGTCATCTTTACCGGTGCCACAACGCATGAGGATGTCATTATCCTCAACAAAAACCGTCGTGTGAAGCAAAGTGAAATCGACTTTGTGCTGACGAAATTGTTGCATCTTACCGTTGATGACGTGGAAGTTATGCCTGGTCATAACTTCGTGGAGCTATCTCATCTCAAATGATTGACATTTTTGGCACTCGAAAAAAACTCTTCTTAACATAAAAACGCACACTGCTTTTCAGCAATGTGCGTTTTTTGTTTCCTTTGATCAAATTAAAGTAAAGATGTCAATTTGACTTCTGGATATTTATCCTCGAACCAACGCATAGCAAATTGATTTTCGAAAAGGAACACAGGATCCCCAAAACGGTCGCGGCATAATAAGTTACGGCTGGATGACATATTCGGATCCAAATCTTCCGGATCGATCCATCGCGCAATTTTTGAGCCCATCGGTGTCATTTCTACTTCTGCATTGTATTCGTGCAACAAACGGTACTGGAACACTTCAAACTGCAATTGACCGACCGCACCCAAAATATAATCTTCTGTGTGGTACGTTTTGTACAACTGGATGGCCCCTTCTTGAACCAACTGCTGCACCCCTTTATGGAAAGATTTCTGTTTCATGACGTTTTTCGGAGTGACTTTCATGAACAGTTCAGGTGTAAATTGCGGCAATGCTTCAAACTCAAGTGCTTTTTTGCCTTCATGGATCGTATCGCCGATCTGGAAGTTCCCAGTATCGTAAAGTCCGATGATATCACCTGCTACAGCGGTCTGGACTTGCTCACGGGAATCGGCCATGAACTGCGTTGTATGCGCCAATTTGATTTTTTTGCCGGTACGGGTCACAAAAACATCCATCCCGGGTTTGAATTCACCGGAGCAGACACGCACGAAAGCAATCCTATCTCGGTGAGCGGGATTCATATTTGCTTGGATTTTGAAGATGAAGCCGGTGAAGTTTTCGTCAGTAGGTTCAACGATTTCATCCGCCACCATCTGATGCTCACTTGGACTCGGAGCAAAATCCACAAAGGCATCTAAGAACGTCTGAACGCCAAAGCCCGTTAAAGCGGAACCGAAGAAGACCGGCGTCAGTTTACCGGCTGCAATCGCTTCTTCAGAAAAATCGTTACCAGCCTCTTTCAATAATTGGACATCTTCAACCGCTTGGGTATAGATGGTTGATTGCGTCACTTGATAATCGCCTTCGATTTCGCCGTCTTCATTCAGCGGAAGAAAATCATTGTCTTCATTCTCTTCAGGATGAGTCAATTCTACGCGGTTATTGTAAATGTCATACAGACCCAACAAATTTTTACCCATGCCCATCGGCCAGTTCATCGGATACGCATCGATCTCCAACACTTCTTCCAATTCCGCAATCAGATCCATCGGCTCGCGGCCATCACGGTCCAATTTATTGATGAAAGTGAAAATCGGAATCCCTCGCATGCTGCAGACTTTAAATAATTTCTTTGTCTGCGGCTCAATCCCTTTCCCGCTATCGATGACCATCACTGCACTATCCACAGCCATCAGAGTACGGTATGTATCTTCCGAGAAATCCTCATGTCCGGGCGTATCCAAAATATTGATCTGCTTTCCATCGTAATCAACTTGCATGACCGAACTGGTTACAGAAATACCCCTTTGTTTTTCAATATCCATCCAATCTGATTTGGCGAATTTTCCTGATTTTTTTCCCTTTACCGTCCCGGCTTGACGGATTGCGCCCCCAAACAACAGCAACTGCTCCGTGATGGTCGTTTTACCGGCATCCGGATGGGAAATGATGGCAAATGTTCTTCTTGCTTTAACTTTGTCTGCTAATGTATGAGTCATATTTTTCCCCTTTTTTCCAAATATCTCTATCGTGAATGTAAGAAAAGCTGAGCGGGTTCGCTTAGCCCTGAGCATGGAAACACTGCAATCTGATCGTTTTCATTTCCGCAGGGCAAACCCGTGGAGCTAGCCATTTATATTGGAAGCAGGAGACATTTTGAAAAACCATCACACGTCTGCAGCGGCGAACGCTTAGTTTCAAAATATCATCTGCTTTCCTTTACACAAAAAGATAGCATGAGCAATATGCACACGCTAATCCACGACAATACCTTTGTTATTATACAAGAAATCCGAGCATTCCACAAGAATTCCCTTGCGAGAGCATATGGAACCAAAAAAACAGCCCCTCCCGGATCGATGTTCATCGATCCGGGAGGGGCTGCTCACCATTCAGTCTCTTTCTTCTGTTTCTTCCGCTCCATCGGCAGTTTCAGCTGCCTCGTCCTCTTTGAAACGTTCTTTTGCAGGCCGATCATTCTCATTGATATAAGACACGCCAACTTTTAAAAGCCGGCGGTTATCGAACGCCAATGTTTTGATGATCAATCCGTTCTCCTCGATGGATGCTTGCTCATTTTCTTCCGGAAACTCACCCAACTCCGTCAACAGATAACCGGCGATCGTATCGACATCCGCTGACTCAAGTTGCGTACCAAAATAATCATTGAAGCGATGCAAAGGCGTAGCCCCATCGGCTTCGTATACATTATCTCCAATCCGTTCGATCAGAACATAACTTTCATCATACTCATCCTCGATATCGCCAACAATTTCCTCAAGAATGTCCTCCAAGGTCACAATTCCGACCATACCGCCATACTCGTCATGAAGCAACGCCAACTGGTTATGGCTTTTCTTCAGGTAAGACATCAACTCATCCGTGAGTATGGTTTCTGGAACAAATAGTGGCTCATTCATGATTTTCCGCAAATCAATCTGTTCGATGGGCGTGTTTTTGGATTCCTTCAATAAATTTTTCAAATGCAACACACCAATGATATTATCCTTGTCGTCCTCGTAAATCGGTATGCGTGTATAAGGAGAATCCAGCGCGGCTTCTATGTTTTCTTCGACATCATCGTTCACATCGAGCATGAAGGTATCCGTCCGGGGTACCATTACTTCCCTAGCCATCTTATTGTCCATGGAAAGCACACCTTTAAGCATATTGAATTCCATCCGTTCGATGGTCCCTTCATCACTGCTCTTTTCCAACAATTCACGCACCTCATCACGCGAAAACATGTCATTTCCGCTTGTGAAAGTGATCGGTGTCATTTTCTCAAGAACACTCGTTGAAAAAGACAAGAACCAAACGAAAGGTCTCATCAGTTTTTGTACGACAGTGATGAAACCAGCACCGGCACGCGCCACCTCTTCCGGCCGTTGCAGTCCCAGTTGTTTCGGATACAACTCACCGAATACCAAGGAAATGTAGGAGAGTGCTAACGTCACGATCAGGATGGCAGCCTGTTCTGCTCCTGGTATATTACTCAGGTAGGGATCGAGTTTGGCTGCGAATGTATTGGCAGCCGAAGCACTGGAAAGGAAACCCGCGAAAGTGATGGCAACTTGGATGGTCGCCAAAAAGTCATCGGAATGATCCAAAAGCGCCAAAATTTTGCGTGCTTTTTCATCACCTTTGATTGCCTGGTTCGCCACCCTGTTTTTATTCAATGAAACAAATGCGATTTCAGATGCCGCAAAAAATGCGTTCACCAATGTCAATACCGCAATCAACAACAATTGCCAAAGCAATGTCTGATTACTGGGGTCTGTGGTCATAGAATGTTTCTCCTTCGTTTTTTAGATCTCTTTGAAAGTTGATTGTTATCTTTCATTATCTAATGACCCGGCAAAAAAAACAAGTATTTTATCCGGATATACCCTTTCTCCAACAAAAGAACCCCTCCGATAATCAACAAGCGATCACGGAGGGGTTCCAAATTATGGAATTGAATTATTTAGCAGCTAATTCAGCTTCTTGTTCCAAAGCCTTTTGAGCCAACAAGTTCAAGTAGTTCCAAGGACGGTCAAAATGAGGTTGGAAGAAGAAGTCAACAAGTGCCAAATCTTCAATCGTCATTTTGTTTTGGATAGCCAATGATAATGTGTTGGCTGATTGTGTGATGTCATATTTGGACATCAGTTGTGCGCCAACGATGCGGGTTGTGCCTACTTCATAGACAAGTTTCATCAATATTTTTTCGTTTGATGGCATGAATTCAGGACGGTAGAAATCTTCCAGAATTACGGAACGTGTTTCAAGACCGAATGCTTCGGCACTTGCGGAATTCACACCTGTTGAGCCAATGTTGAATCCGTTTAGGTATAAGCCTGAAGTGGACTGGGTTCCACGGTATTTCATTTTAGGTCCGTTGATGTTTTTCCCTACCAACATTCCCATACGTACTGCATTTGTTGCTAACGGAATATAAGCGTGCCCACCATTCGGATTATAGTTTACCGCACAGCTGTCCCCTGCTGCATAAACATCAGGCAAGCTTGTTTGCATGTAATCATTCACGATGATTGCGCCATTTCCCATCATTTCCACTTGGCCTTTGACAAGCTCAGTGCTCGGTCTGAATCCGACACAAAGAATGACCAACTCAGCGTCATATTCTCCGCCAGTAGTAACTACGGTAGTGATGTCACCCGCTTCGTTGTCTTTGAAACCTTTAACCATTTCGTTCAATTGAACTTTTACCCCATGTGCGCGCAAGTCATCTTCAAGGATATCCGTGAATTCAGTATCCAAATATTTATTCAGAATGCGATCTAAACCATCAACTAATGTTACTTCTTTTCCATCGTTGGCAAATGCTTCCACCAATTCGATACCGATGTAACCGCCGCCGACAACAACGATTTTCTTTTTATCGTCTTTACGTGCGATGATTTCTTTTGCTTGGTTGTAGTTTTTGCAAAGCAAAACATTTTTGCTCTGGATGCCTTCGATTGGCGGTATGATTGGCCATGAACCAGTAGTCAGAACCAATTTATCATAAGTGTCTTGGATTTCTTCCCCAGTAACTAAATTTTTCACAGAAACAGTTTTTGCCGCTGTATCAATGTTTGTTACATCATGTTGCATGTTTACGTTTGCGCCCAACGAAGCAAGTTCCTCAGGGTTAGAATAGAATAATCCTTGTGGATCTTTCACGACACCGCCGACGTAAAGCGCAATCCCGCATGACAAGAACGAAACGTTATCGTTTCTTTCGTATACCGTTACTTCAGTCCCTGGATTCTCCTTCAAAATTGTCTTCACTGCTGATGTTCCGGCATGTGTACATCCCACTACGATTACTTTCATTGTACTTCCTCCTAAATTTTCCGCATTAATATATTTTGCACAAATCAACCGCAACGATTCTCATAATTCATAATAAAAACTGCACAAATTGATTCGTTATGCTCTTAATACTTTTTATATAATAAAGGATTCCAAAGGTAAAAAGCAATCAATAACCCTTGGAATCCATATTAATTTTCATTATTCTTTATATAACACTTTTTTCTTCCTGTTTTTAACGTATCTGTGGACATATTGAACGATGGTTTTTACGACTGCATACGTAGGAATCGCCAATATCATTCCCAGAACACCGGAAATCTTGCCGACAGCCAACAACAAAAAGAGAATCGTCAGCGGATGCATATCCAATGTTTTGCCCAAGACGTTTGGTGAAATGATGTTCGATTCCACTTGCTGTACTACTAAGACAACCGCACAGACCAAGAGCGCTTTCGCCGGCGAGACTGTCAATCCAATTATTGCGGCCGGAATTAAGCCGATGTAGGGTCCAAGATAAGGAATAATGTTTGTGACGGCTGCAGTGACTCCAAGCAGGAAGGCGTAAGGCAATCCGATCAGTAGATATCCGATAAAGGTGAATGTCCCTACGAACAAACAAACGAGTGCCTGTCCGCTGATATATTTGGCGATTGTTTTGTTGATTTCCTTCAGGAGCGCCAAAACATCTGCTGAATACTCCTGAGGCAATAACTGAGCGACCGCTTCCGGAAACTTATGTCCATCTTTCAGCATATAGAAAAAAATCAACGGAATGATGACGACAAGCAAGGCAATATTGGCTACGGCCGACAGAACAGAACCGATGCTGCCAGTCAGGCCATTGAGAAAGGCGGTAATACTGCTTTGAATATTTCCGCTCAACTGGGACAATTGGGTCGGAATGTCCAGCCGCGCAACCCATTCCTGTTCAATCACTTGCTGATAGATATTATTCAGGGAACGGATAACACCAGGCAAATTTGTCAGCAACTCTCCGATCTGGGTTACAAGATTCGGAATGAGCGCTAAAAACGAGAAGATGACGATGCCGATCAGAAGCAACATGACTATCAGGATGCCTATCGGACGTTTGATGTTCAGCCTGTGCTCAAGCAGTTCGATGAACGGCGTGAAGATATAATACAGAAATCCTGCCACAAGAACTGGCGTAAAGATCGTAGAGATGAAGGCCCCGATCGGATAAAAAATAAAATCGATTTTGGTGGAAACCCAGACTAAGCACGCCATCACTAAGAGCCAAATACTCCAGTAAAGCAGATTTGTTTTCTTTAACTTTTCCATTGAATATCCCCTTTTTGCGAATCTAGTTTTCGATCATCGGAGCGGACAGATACGCTTCCAACAAGCTCGCGCACGCATCGAGAGACTTCCGATGGGTCCGCTCGTAGGCATGGCTTGCATCGATTCCCGGTCCGATCAAAGCATGGCGAACATCCCAACCCGCTTTCATGGCTGCAGAGGCATCACTGCCGTAAAAAGGATAGATATCCAACTTGTAAGGAATGGCCTTTGATTCGCACAATCTGACCAATTGTTGACGAAGTCCGAAGTGATAAGGGCCCGATCCGTCCTTCACGCAGATGGACACGGTATACTCGTCAGTCTGCTGATCATCGCCCATCGCACCCATATCGACAGCCAAATATTCCATCGTGTGCGGTGGCCTATTCGAGTTGCCGCCGTAGCCGATTTCCTCGTTGTTCGAAAAGAAGAAACAAGTCGTATACGGTAACATCAGGTTTTCGTCCGCGATACGGTGCAGGAACTGCAGCAAGATAGCCGCACTCGCTTTATCGTCCAGATGTCTTGACTTGATGTAACCGGATGGCGTAATCTCTGTCCGGGGAGCAAAGCTGATGAAATCCCCTACCCCTATGCCAAGCGAAGCGACATCCTTTGCAGAGTGCACTTCCGCGTCCAGACGAATCTCCATATTGTCTTGACTGCGTTCAGCCGTTCGCGCATCTTTGTATACATGGACACTGGTTTGGTGCAACAATATCGTACCCGTCCACTCTTTTCCGGTAGCAGCACTATGGATCGTGCAGTATTCACCATCAATTGAATGGTAAGTGAACCCGCCGATCAGCTCTATTTTCAAGCGACCATCCGGTTTGATTGCGCGCACCATCGCCCCCAGCGTATCGATATGCGCAGTCACAAAACGCCTTTTGTGGTCTTCGTTCCCTTTAACCGTCACCATCAAACTTCCTTTATGATTCCGTTCAGGCTGATATCCCTTTTTTTTCAGATTTTCATCCAAGAATCCGATGATTTCCGCCGTATATCCTGTTGGCGATGGAATGTTTGTCAATTGTTGGATTGTTTCAATTATGTCAAGCATACTATTCCTCCTCTAGCTGATTGTATAAGTATAGCAAAAGAAAGGCTTTAAAAAAGACAAAAGCAATTATTTCAGACAAAAAATGCTGATTCAGGTAAAATAAGAACAGAGGTTCCAACGAACCTAGTAAATTTTGAAAGCGAGGAATACGCGTTGTTGCATTTTGAATGGACACAAAATCTAAAATCCAAAACCTACAAGGATGCCTTGGACATCCGCAAAGAAGTATTCGTGGAGGAGCAGCAGGTACCGGTCTCGATAGAAATTGACGATTTGGAAGATAAAACCCTACACCTCGTTGGCTATGAAAAATCCATTCCGGTTGCCACTGCCCGCATTTATCCGATGGAAAACGGTAAATACAAGGTGCAGCGCGTTGCCATCCGCAAAGTCGTAAGAGAAAAGAAATACGGCAGCATTCTCATGCAAGAAATAGAAAGATACATACGTGAGCTCGGTGGCAAGCGCCTGTTCCTCGGCGCTCAGAACCATGCCATCGGATTTTACGAAAAAGTCGGCTATACCATCTGCGGCGAAGAATACGAAGAAGCCGGAATACTGCATCATGATATGGATAAAATGATAGAGCGTGATGAATCCCGGGTAGAAATCGAGCACTAAGAGGACTAACACTAAGCGGACGTTTTTTTGTCCGTGTGTGGTAGTCAGCTTAGGCACAGATTTCTGGGATTCAGAACGCGTTTGATAGAGCGTGATGATTCGCGTATAGACACCCGTACGTTGGAGTAACCGGGTGCCGTTCACCTCTTTTGTGGACGAAAGCCGGTTGCGAAACGGAAGTGGTGTCTGCGAATCAGAACGCGTTTGCGTAGAGCGTGATGATTCGCGGTTAGGGGATGAGCACCAAACCGTCAAAAAATAGGCAATGGACAAAGCGGTTGCTTGTTCATTGCCTATTTTTGCACCTACATAAGGGTGTTGATAAAATGTTTTGCGATATTGAAATAGATCAAAACGGAAGTCAAATCGCTGAAGGTAGAGATGAACGGCCCACTTGCGACGGCAGGATCAAAGCCAAGACGATCCATCAATACCGGAATCAAACTACCGGCCAGATTCGCAACCGTGATGGCAACCAACATGGAAATGCCGATAATCCCACCCAGGATAAAGTTTTGCTTCCAAACACCAATGACAAGCGCAATCGTGACACCTGTGACCAATCCGGAAATCACCCCAGTAGCCAACTCGGATAAAATGGAACGGAATAAATTCTTCTCTTCATCATCCTGCATGCCGATTTTCCGGACCGCGACGGCAAGAGATTGCGTTCCCGCGTTACCGGATGTGCCAGTAATCAAGGTGACAAATACGGAAAGAATCGAAGCATCCGAAATAAGCCCTTCATATTGACTGATCAAAGTGGATGTTCCCATACCCAAGAACAACAGCGTAATCAGCCAAGGCAGCCGTTTGGATGCCGCCACAAAAGGATTTTCCGATTGCTCCTCAACGTCGACCCCGGCCAAACCGGAGAAGTCGCTGACAGCTTCCTCATCGATGACGTCAATGATGTCATCGACGGTGATGATCCCCAGCAATACATTGTTTTCGTCGACTACCGGTACAGCCAGAAAGTCATAGTCCCTGATTTTATGAGCTACATCTTCTTGCCCTTCGTTTACGTTCACGGAAACGATCCGCTCACTCATGATATCGCTAATCATCATATCTTCATCATTCACGATCAAATCCCTCAAGGAAATGACGCCGACCAGCACATTATCCACATTGACGACGTAAATATAGTAGATGGTTTCCGCATCGGGCGCTTTACTCTTGAGGATGGCCATCGCTGATCGAACCGTTTGGTTGGCGACGATCGAGACGAATTCCGGCGTCATGATGGCCCCAGCAGTCTCATCTTCATAATTCAACAGGGCGCGAATTTCTTTTGCCGCCTCTATAGGCATAAGGCGCAGATACAACCAAATCCGCTCGTCCTTCAGCTGTTTCAGCATATCGACGGCATTATCGGCATACATGTTGGCCAACATATCAGCCGCATATTGATTGTTCATTTCCAAAAGATACGCTTCGATCGACTCGACATCTTCTTCGATAATTTCGAACATGTCAGCCATTTCATTTACGGAGAGATAATTGTACATCGCAATACGTTCCTCAGGCGCCAGGGCCAGATAGATCTGGGCCTGATCGTAGAGGTGATAGTCCAAAAAATCGGAACGGAATTTTTCCATATCCTCGCCTTGGAGTGATTCGCGGATTTTCGCAAACGCTTCGTCCAGTTCAAATTCATATTGTGGTTCCAACACGGACATCAGCCTCCTTGTCTCTCTGTCTGCTTTCCCATTTGATAAAATCATCCGGCAACGGCGCTTCTATCTTTAAGGGCTCCCCACTGATCGGATGCACAAATGCCAATGACTCACAATGCAGGGCTTGCCGCAATATTTCTGGGTCAGCCTTTCCTCCGTAAAGGTCATCTCCAAGCAGAGGCGCACCGATGGAGGTGAAATGCACCCGAATCTGATGGGTCCTTCCCGTATGTAACTTGATTTTCACAGCCTGCCCATCAGGATAGGTCTTATCCAACCAATATTCCGTCAGCGCTTGTTTACCGTCTTCCCTGACCATTCGCGTCATGATCGAATCCTCTGTCCTGCCGATGGGGGCATCGATGAATCCGTGGAGTTGCGTCAGCACCGGTTCGGATAAGATCGCTCGGTACGTTTTGTCGACTTCCTTGTTGCGCAATAACGTGTCCATCAGAGCATGCGCGTACCCATGCCTTGCGAAAAGCATCACACCGGTCGTATCCCGATCCAATCGCGTGACAATATGGATGACTTGGTCCGCATAGCCTTGACGTTGGTAGTAGCCTTTGACGCGGTTCGCCATAGAAAGACGCGGGTGCACCTTTGATGGGATGGAAGCAGCGCCAAATGGTTTGTTCACAATTAAAAAGTGGTCGTCCTCAAACAATATGTCCAAAGGCATATCCACTCCGACAGTCGTTTCATGCTCCCCTTCATCCGGAATCCGGATCATTACTTTATCGCCCTTCTTCAAGGTCGCCAACACCGTTCTTTCTTTACCGTTCAGCCAGATAGTGCCACCATCAAATTTAATCGTAGCCAGCAGACTTTTTGATATACCCTTGGAACGTAGAAAGGTCTTCATTTGTATCGTCTCTTCTTTTTCATATATCCAGCTAAAAATCACTACACACTACCCCTACTCTATACCAAATCTCTAAATGCGGATCAGCCAGCTTAATTGTTTCTTTGCTGATCCGGATAGTGAACAGATCACCAAGCATTACAATAATCCTGAAAGCTTCAGGATTCAGCCCGGTAACATACATTCCTATTCTAACCAAAATGAGGACATTCCACAACTCATGCCCCGCCATCATGTAAAAAAAATTGGCAAAAAAGGCCGCACCTGCCAAGTCGCCGATGCAGCCCTTCTTTATCTGTTAATATTTTTTCCCAAAATCAATCAGATTGCGGCTTGGTTTGCCGTCTTCCTTGTAACTCTTTGCGTTCTCCAAGACAACTTCAAACAGACTGTCCCGGAAATGTTCAACCACACCCGAAAAATGCGGCGTAATCAGTATCTTTTCATGCCTCCATAATGGACTTTCTGCCGGCAACGGTTCCTCGTCGAACACATCCAAAGCCGCGTAGGCCACCGTCCCATTGTCCAACGCTTTGATGAGACTATCGCTGTCCACCGTGGCGCCACGCCCGACATTTACGAAGAGAACACCCTGTTTCATGCGCGAGAATAGAGCATCATTGAACACGCGGTAGGTCTCATCCGTTTGGGGGAGGATATCCACGACAACATCCGCAAAATCGATGACTGTAACAATATCATCCATTTTGACCGTCACATCCATGCCAGGTAAATCCTTACCGCTGCGATTGACAGCGATGACTTTCATACCGAATGCTTTGGCCAGTTCTCCCAGCCGATTCCCGATGTGACCCGCACCTACGATCATCATCGTCTTGCCTTTCAGTTCCTGGAGTTCCATGGTCTGTTCCCATTTGCGTTGCGGCTGATTCAGGATCGCAGCCTTCAATCCGCGCATATGCGAAAGCAATACGCCGATGACGTATTCAGCAATCGGTTCAGCATGGATGCCGCTCGCGTTCGTCAAGTAGATTCCCTTTCTTTCAAAGGTTTCTAAGGGAAGACTGTTCACGCCTGCCGAAATCGCTTGGACCCATTTCAATGAAGGCAACTTTCCTTCCTCCAACAGGTTGGTCAATTCGTCGTTCCATCCGACAGTCCATTCGACTACACTGAACGCTTCTGTTTCCGCGTCATCGGTAATCATCTCGTAATCCGGGTAGAGCCCCTTCAGCGCTTCGATGTGCTGTTCCTTCAAACGCGCCTTCAGCAGCCACTTTTTGGTTGACATATTCACCGCTCCTTTGTCCGTTCGTTCCTATCGTTTTTCTTCACGCCGATGAACGCATCCTCCACCCGATCCCAGAAATGCGTGTGACGGTAACGCGCAAAATGCACGCGCTCCTGAGCAATCCGGTAAACCAGTCGTTCGATGCTTCGTTTCTTGAATGTCAAATGATCCACAGACAAAATCAAGCGATCTTCCTTGTGGGGATAAATAACGATCCATTCGTCTTTCGCTATGATCATGGGTGAACTCAGCGTCCGATAGATGCGGTTATTCACCGAGGCCATCTCGGTCAGCTGGATAGCTTCCGTGCGAGGATGGATAACGGCTCCACCAAGCGATTTGCTGAACCCGGTCGAACCTGTAGGAGTGGAAACACAAAGACCATCGCCCCGGAATGTCTCGAACAGCTCATCCTTCACGTAGATATCGCAAACCATCGTTCCGTCCATTTTCTTCAAACTTGCTTCGTTCAGAGCGATGTAGCGGGTTTCTTCCTCCTCATCAGCATACTTGACGCGCACATCAAGCAGTGGATAGCTGACGCTTTCCCCTTTGTCATGCTTCAGGCTTTCCACAAGTTCCGGCAGTTCATAAGTACGCCAATCCGTATAGAAGCCCAGATGCCCAGTATGGATTCCCACAAATCGCACATGGTTCAATTGTCCTTCGTATTTATGGAAAGCCGAAAGCAATGTGCCATCGCCCCCGATCGATACCACAAGATCCGGATGGTCCGTGATAATTTCAATTTTTTCAGAGAGGCACATCTCTTTGAACTTCGCCGCAACGGATAACGTCTCTGGCGTCTGGTTATGGACCAGTGCAATTTTCATATCCGATCTCCTCTCGAATAATTTTATCGTCCATCTTCTTTCTTATCGGAAAAATAACGTTGAGCATCCTTGATTTCTTCGCGTATTTCCGACATTTCTTCGTCCAGACGAAAGGCAGCTTCTGCCGCGCGTATCAGACGGTCATGCAATTCTTCCGGATATTCGCCCCGATATTTGTAGTTCAACGAATGTTCGATCGTTGCCCAAAAATTCATGGCTAATGTCCGGATCTGAATTTCGACGAGTATTTTTTTCTCTTCATAAATGCGTTGGACCGGATATTCGATCACCATATGGTACGAGCGATAGCCGCTCTCTTTTTTATGCGTAATGTAATCCCGTTCTATGATGATCTCAAAGTCATTTCTTGCGCGCAAAAGGCGCACAACTTCATGTATATCCTCTACAAATTGGCACATGATCCGCAAGCCGGCAATATCCTGCACATCCTGTTCCAGTCTGGTCAAGTCGATATCCCGGACTTCCGCCTTTTCCAATATGCTTTCCTTCTTTTTGACCCGCCCAGTGATAAATTCGATGGGTGCATGCACATTCTCATCGCGATACTGCTTACGGATTCCCTTCAGCTTAACTTTTAATTCCTCTACCGCTTGTTCGTACGGCGCTAAAAATGAATCCCAGTTTTCAACTTCCTTATTTTCCATAGAACGACACCCTATCATATAGTATATGCTACTTTATTTTATCACAATTATTTATGATTCTATACAATACTTGTCAAAAAGGACGGAATTCATTTTTTATTCAAATATAAACAATACGCACTTTACATCAGTATCGCTAAATGATAACCAATGCAAAACTTATGATACAATATGATTAAGATTTTGCATCGCCTACTCGATTATGTGCTGATGAATGGATTTGACGCGCATTCGAATTTTGATCGGCTACCGCGATCAAAATGACCCTCTTAACAGAAAGGAAGTACCGACAATGAGCCAAAATATTGAAAAAGAATTCAAAAATCTATTAAATAAAGAAGAATACGAAGCGTTGATCGTTGCCTTCGACCTTGATGAAACTGAACCGACCAAACAAACCAATATCTATTTCGATACACCTGATTTTAAACTGAAGGGTCTGAATAGTGGACTGCGCATCCGGATGTATGAAGATAAAGGTGAAATTACACTGAAGACGCCTATCCAAGAAAATGAAAAGTTGGAAACGAATGATGATTTGACTCTCGATGAAGCAAAAACATTGGTCGAAGCTCATCGGATGAAAGCTTCAGGGAATGTAGCCGACAAATTGAAGGGATTGGGTATCGCGCCCGAAGACCTTGTCATAATCGGACAACTCTCCACCATCCGCTATGATTTCCCAGGTGACAAAGGTACCTTCTTCTTGGATAAAAGTTTCTACCAGGATCAGATGGATTACGAATTGGAATTCGAGTCCGAGTCTTTGGAAGAAGGAGCCCTCATATTCCAGAATTTTCTGAAGCTCCATGGCATCAAAGTCCGAAAAGCGAAACAAAAAATCGAACGTATGCTGGCCTATCCAAATTCGACGACACATCGATAGTAGATAATTACCGACGATCCATCTATATAAACAGATCCATTCTCCGCAGAATCGAACGAAGAATGGATCTTTTTGCTTATTTCAACGCGTAAAACAGACAAAAGCGCAAAATTTTTCTGTCTGAATCGATTTTTAAGCTATACAAGATAAAAGAATCAATCGATTTAGTTGCAAATTAGTTCATTGTCTCGTAAAATACACCTTGACAATGAAACAGCCGATACTGAACAAGAAAAAAGAAGGTCATAAGGAAGAACTATTGCCGGTCTTCAACAGGCAACTCTTCGGGAAGCCTTATTGCTACTTGTTTGGGATTTTTTTTGGTAAACTAAAAGTAAGCAAAACAGGAAAGAGGGAGGATTAAAATGTATAGGTCAAAACAGAATACAGCTGATTCTATCTCTTCTCCTCAACAGATTTTTGAGCTTTATCTATTCGTGAACCCGATAGGCCACAAGTGCTACCGTACCGAACAAGAAGTTCTGAAATTCATGAGTTCATTGGAAGGCCCGAAAGTTCACTTCCGCTTCATCACTTTCCATAATTTCAATACCGTGACGCAGTACATGAAGAGATTAAATTTGCCGGAAAAAGATTTAACCTTACGCAATCAAATATACAGTTCCATCTATGATGCCTCTTTGGCATATAAAGCTGCCTTGATGCAAGGCAAAAAACGCGGCCGCAACTTTTTGCTTCACCTGCAGAAATCACTTGCGGACGGTAAGACCGCCTACTCTAAAGAACTATTAACGGTAGTGGCTATCAAAGCTAATCTGGATGTCGACATGTTTTTTGAGGACAAAGAATCACCTTTCGTAAAAAGCAGCTATGAAGCAGATCAGCATATCGCCCAAGAGATGAACATCAAAACAAATCCTTCGCTTGTCATCTTTGATAATCTGAATTATCAATACGGCCTCTTGTTGGAAGACAACATCACTGCCGAAATACTGCATGAAGTAATCAAGGATTGCTCGGTAGCGTGTGACCAGAAGAATGCCAACCTGAAGAAAACAAACATCACGACAATCGGAAAAAACTACCAACGCATCACCCACTGATAGAAAAAGCTTCGCGGTCCACCAAGGGCCGCGAAGCTTTTTCTAATGAAGACTATTATCAAGGGGACTATGTTGATTAAGCCTGTTGCGCTGCAATCAATTGTTCTAGTTCATTCAGACGTTCCTCGAACACTTTCATAGCATCCTCGATGTAAGCCGACTGAGTCATGTCCACGCCAGCTTTTTTCATAACTTCAATCGGATAGTCACTGTTTCCTGCTTTCAGATAGGAAAGGTACTTCTCCAACGCACCCACTTCACCCTCAACGATGCGTTTGGCCAATGCCGTCGCAGCCGAAAAGCCGGTAGCGTATTGATAGACGTAATAATTATAGTAGAAATGCGGAATGCGGGTCCATTCGATGCCGATTTCAGGATCCTTTTCGACGCTCGGACCATAATACTTGGCATTCAATTCCGCATAATAAGAAGTCATGAAATCTTGCGTCAACGGAACACCTTCCAAGGCTTGCTGATGGATATAGTGCTCAAATTCAGCAAATTGGGTTTGGCGGAATATCGTTCCTTTGAAGCCGTCCAGGTAATGATTCAAAATATAGATGCGGACTTTGGGATCGGTTTGGGTCTTCAACAAATAATCGGTCAAAATATTTTCATTCGTTGTCGAAGCGATTTCGGCCAGGAAAATCGAATAATCTCCGTACACATAAGGCTGGTTCTTTCTTGTCAGATAGCTGTGCACGCTGTGACCCAATTCATGGACCAATGTATACAATTGATTCAACGAATCTTGCCAATTCATCAGAATGTACGGATTTGTGTCGTAGGCACCGGAAGAATAAGCTCCGCTGCGTTTCCCCTCATTCTCAAGCCAGTCGATCCAACGGTTGTCAAATGCTTCCTGGAGGATAGCCAAATAGTCCTCTCCAAGCGGCTGAAGACCTTTCAAGGTTTCTTCCATCGCCGCCTCGATACTGTATTTGATTGGGGCTTCCCCTGTCAATGGCGTATACATATCGTACATATGCAACTCCTCGACCCCCAACAAGTCTTTACGCAAGTCCACATAGCGATGCAACAAAGGTAGATGTTCATTCACCACATCCAACAACGTGTCGTAAACGGATTCCGGAATGTGATTGTTCGCCAGAGCGGCTGCACGGGCGGATTCATATTTATGTACTTTGGCTTTGTAATTGTGCGCCTTCACGTTAGTCGATAAGGTAGTCGCAAACGTATTTTTCAGACCATCATATGTCTTGTATAGTGCTTTGAAGGCTCCTTCACGGACTTCCCGATCCGGGCTTTCCATCAACTTTCCATACAAACCATGAGTCAATTGGACCTCCTGGCCCTCTTCATTTTTCACTTTCGGGAATGTCATATCAGCATTATTGAGAACGGAAAAAGTCTTGCTTGGCGCAGCAAAAATTTCTCCCGCACCCGCCAATAACTCTTCTTCTCTGGCGGTAAGGACGTGCTCACGAGCAGAAGTAAGGCTATCCAATAAATGCGCGTAAGGTTTCAGCTTATCGTTTTCTGCTAAGTACTTCTCCAGTTCATCCTCCGGAATCTCCATGATTTCTGGCTCGAACCAAGAGGTAGCTTCACTGACGCTCGTCAAAATCGACAAGGCTTTATCGTGCAAATTCTGATACAGACTGTCCGCCGTATCCTGATCATTCTTCAGATGGGAATAGACATAGACCCGTTCCAACTTTTGATTGATTTCGAGGACTTCTTCAATCCCTTTCAATAGAGCTTGACTGCTCGAGCCGATGGTTCCCTGCAAAGCCCGTATGAAAGGAACCGCTCCCGCTAATTCATCCAACTCTTTCTCGAAAGCTGCATCCGTCGGAAAGATCGCTGTCAAATCCCACGTGGAAGCCTCAGGGACTTCCGCTCTCTTTAAATGTTTCTCTGTGTTTGTCATCCACTTTCCCCCTAAAATTATTTCAATAGTATAATTTTAGCATACCTTAGGGCCGAAAGGGTACTGGCAAGAATATACAGATTCTAACTCAAACACGAATGATGATCCGTTTCATTTCTGTTCAACGGCTCGGATAGCAGGACCCATGCTTCCCTGCCAATGGCTGCGGCGTGGCCATCCTCGACCAACCGCATCATGAATTGGAGCAAGGGTTCCCATAGAAGTTCCATGTTGGCCTCCATCGCAACACGTGTCCGGATTCTGTTCGTGCGTATACAAGTTGACAGCCACTCGAGAAGGTATTTTTTTGTGAGAAGCTTTGCCGTTTCCGGATTACTGAAGTCTTTAAGAAGGTAGTAACGCCAGATGTATGCCGGCGTTCGGATGCCTAACGTTCGACAAGGTAACTCAAACAGGAATGCCGGCAAATGATACAAATCCTTCCGATCGAGATAGACCGCCAAA
This sequence comes from Trichococcus sp. ES5, assembly GCF_900067165.1. NCBI lineage: Bacteria > Bacillati > Bacillota > Bacilli > Lactobacillales > Carnobacteriaceae > Trichococcus > Trichococcus sp. ES5. The sequence continues at coordinate 58,096 of NZ_FJND01000003.1, read as the reverse complement.
AGAAATTTCCGATGCTCCGGATCGGTTCGATACCGCAACAGATTGATATCCTTCGCCTGCATATGTTTGCGGTCAACGATTTTGCCGGCAGACGGCAGCAGCAAATCTTTGTACCCTGGCAAGCAACCTTTTGCGTAAAGACTTTCTAAAGCAACAACTTTAAGATCATCCACCGGAATCGCAATCTTCATAAAATGAAAGCAATCATCGCTGCTCAACTTTAGATGGTGATGGATGGCTATTTCATTCGCTGCTGTATCCAGAATACAAATCCAATTCCCGAGTGCATCGGAATGATTCAAGAATTGGCAGATCGACTGCGTTATTTTGATGCCCCCCGGTCGATAATGCGTTCCACAAATCCACCACACTTCGTAGCCGAATCTTTGGTACCCCTGTGTACGTGCCCTAAGATCGGCAGGCGAAATCGGACTGCATTGGTACTCCACAGCAATTTTCTTTCCATTTTCCAGAACCAGCAGGAGATCCGGACGCTGCTGCAATTCCGGAAGCCAACACTCCAAAGTGACAGCAACCCCTTCACGCCGAAATTTCTCCAGAAGCATTTGTTTTCCCATCAGGTGAGGAAGTGTTTCACCTTCCGAAAAAACGGCGCAATCCGATTGTTGGTGATGGGCAAAATGAGCGATCATGACATCCCCTTTTTTCAGCACCAACCTCCCCTTACAGGCCGGGCAATAATACTCCCCGATAGTTTTGCCTTTTTGTTTTGAGGCTTGATAAGCTGGAATCAATTCCCCACTTGCATTTCTAGCGATCAACATAAACAACCGCCCTTTCTTTCTGTTTCCCATAATATCCGCGAATGGACAAGAAAAAATCCGACCCAGTCGAGGGTCGGATCAGATTTTTTTATTTATTTGAAGTAATGTCTGGCTGATTCCAATGCGTTGTCTTGGATAACCAGCTTGCCGTATTCGCCAAGTATCTCAACAGCGATATCAGATTCCTCAGAAAATTCCAGCGCCTTCAAGATTTCGTTGTCGATATTCGTTTCCGTCATCTCATCTATGAAATAGACAACCGCCAAATAATACTGATTATCATAGTAGTAAAGCGAAGAGACGCCGCTCTCCAAAAACATCCGTTTCGCCAGCTCCAAAAAGTCGTCAAAACTCTGGAATTTGAATACGACTTCCAAAGGTGCCATATCCTCTTCTTCAGTAGCAGCAGCCGTTTTGTCACGTTCATTGAAACTCTTCGTCTGTTTTTTGATGTAATCCACTACATGCTCCAATTGATTGGAGCCATTCGCCATATCGAAGTCGTCTTCGTTATTCATCCCTTTACTGATGAATAACTCTAACCCATTTCCATTAGGCAGCACTTGGAAAGTAATTGCATCTGATTCATGAAATTGATTATCGACATCTACTTCCTCGAGGATGCTGTAAAAAAAGCTCTCGATTTGCTTTTGATTTCCTAATAAATCCAGAAAGGTGATACCTCTTTCCTCCAAATCAGAATTCTCAATCAAAACGCGAATTGTGTTTTCGTTGATGTTTTCCATTTCCATCATGCTTCACCCCACTTTTCTTTCCCTATTTTTCTTATACCCATTGTAAATCAAATCGCAAAAATGTAAAGACAAAAGCACAAAATCTTTCAACTTCTCATTTACTTTCTCATCTATTCGTTTCTTTCCGTAAAAAAGACAAGTACAACCGTTTTTCCGGTGCACTTGTCTGTTGATTCTTTTTTGATTGCTTTTGACTAGAAGTTTGCCAATCTTTGCGCTTTTTGTAATTCCAGCGCGCGGACTTCCCTTGGCAAGAAACGACGGATTTCATCTTCGTTGTATCCCACTTGCAAACGTTTTTCGTCCAAAATGATCGGACGACGCAACAGACCGGGATTATCCTCGATCAAAGTGAATAATGTATTTAAAGGTAATTCGTCTAAGTCGATGTTAAGTTCTTGGAATGCTTTGGATCGAGTGGAAATAATCTCCTCAGTGCCTTCTTCAGTCATTTTTAGGATGCTCTTGATTTCAATTTCTGTCAAAGGTTCGGAGAATATATTCCTTTCAGTATAAGGGATGTTATTTTCTTCTAGCCATGCACGTGCCTTGCGACATGAGGTACAACTTGGGGAAGTATATAATGTTACCATCTCTGATCTCTCCTTTATTCGTAAGTTTTGTTTGTGAATCACTTACAAGACTTATTATAAACCAATCTAAGCACAATAGCTATCCTTTTTTTAAGGACTCTACAAATTTCAGACACATTTCAGACACATTTACACTTTTTTAAAGTCAGCAAAAACATTGTGAAACCTTTATTTAAAGGCTTTTTTACATCGGGCAACTTTCTTTTGAAACTTTATAATTTATAATAAATATCGTTTGATAATTATTTTTTTCCGAATTCAGCCTAATTAATAAAAACGCTTCCACTCGTTCCGCAATCGCTCAACTTTGTGCATTCGAATAAAATCGTGAATACAAGCCGGATTTGCGTTATAATAAAAAGTGACGTACTTAACCTAGGAGGCATTTATGAAAAAGAAAATATTTTCCGGCGTTCAGCCCAGCGGCATCCCGACAATCGGGAACTATATCGGAGCGATGAAGCAATTTGTGCAGCGTCAAGAAGATTATGACTGCACCTACTGCATCGTAAACCAGCATGCGATTACCGTTCCACAAGATCCAGCGACCCTTACAGAAAGGACACGTGGGTTGGCAGCTCTTTATCTGGCGCTTGGAATCGATCCGAACAAATCGACTATTTTCATCCAATCGGAAGTCCCTGCGCATGCTCAAGCAGCTTGGATCGTCCAATGCAACACTTACTTGGGCGAATTGGAGAGAATGACCCAATTCAAAGATAAATCTTCCAAACAAGAGACCGTTTCGGCCGGATTACTGACTTACCCTCCATTGATGGTAGCTGATATCATCCTTTACAATACGGATTTCGTCCCTGTTGGCGAAGACCAGAAGCAGCACATGGAATTGACAAGGGACTTTGTGCAACGTTTCAACAACAAGTATGGAAAAGGCAACAAAATCCTGTCGATGCCGGAACCGATGATTCCAGAAGACGGCGGACGGATCATGAGCATCCAAGACCCTACCAGCAAAATGAGCAAATCCGACAAGAATACCAAAGGATACATTTCCTTACTGGATGAGCCAAAAGTCATCCGCAAAAAAATCAAGAGTGCCGTCACCGACTCAAGCGGCATCATCGAATACGATAAAGAAAACAAGCCTGGCATCTCGAATTTGTTGACGATTTTCTCGGCCTTCACCGATAAATCGATTGAGGAATTGGTCAAAGAATTTGCCGGTTCAGGTTACGGTAATTTCAAAGAAAAATTGGCGGATGCCATCATCGCTGAATTGGAACCAATGCAGATTCGTTATTATGAGCTATTGAGTTCCAAAGAACTGGATGACATTTTGGATGCAGGAGCTAAACAAGCGAATGCAGTTGCTTCGGAAACACTGAGACGCATGGAAACAGCAATCGGCCTCCACAGATAGAACAGAAATGCTGAACGAGTTCGTTTAGCCCTGAAAGAAATTTAGGAAATCATACCGTATGAGCATCGTAGAGCACAATAGGTAAGATTTATCTAATTTCCGAAGGGCTAACTCGTGAAGCTGGACAAGAAATGCTGAACGAGTCCGTTTAGCCATAAAGATCTAAAAGAGAAGCTCCGCAAACATTGCGGGGCCTCTCTTTCTTTATCAGTACAACTCTTCTAACAACTCTTCGGCGGTCACATTGCCGAAGTATTTCTTGATGTCAAGTTCATTCAGTTTGTCCAGGATGTCCTGTTTGGCATATTTGACGCCAATAAACGCTTCTTCAACATCTTTGATTTCACCCAATCCGAAGAAATCACCAAAAATCTTCAACTGTTGGATATGCCCCTCTTCAACATTCAAGCGGACTTCAATGGAGCCGATGGGGAAGCGATGATGTTTTTGGATTTCGAATTTAGGCGATTTACCGTAATTCCAATCCCAGTTGCCAAAGTACTCTTCCCGGATTTCATATACGCGTTTCCAATCTTCATCGGTCAAGTGGTACTCTTTTACTTCTTCACGCGTTTCGACATCAAAAATCGACAGCAGCATCAAGTCACGGAATTGTCCCGTAGTCAGATTTTGATAAGCCTCATCAACAAATGGTTTGATGTTGGTCACGCGGCTGCGGATCGACTTGATCCCTTTCGATTCGATTTTCTCTTTGCGCGGTTTCAACGCACTCGTTACGGCATCCAAATCAGAGTCGAATAGGATCGTCCCATGGGCCGTCATTCTTCCGTTTGTCGCGTACATGGCATTCCCTGAGAATTTTTTTTCTCCGATAACCAAGTCGTTTCTTCCTTTTAATTCAGCTTCCTTGACGCCTACGCTGTGCAAAAAGGAAATGACCGGCTTAGTGAATTTTCCGAAATCGCGGAAAGAATCGCCATCATCTTTCGTGATGAAGCAGAATGAAAAGTTACCTAGGTCGTGGTATACTGCGCCCCCTCCGGACATGCGGCGGACGATATGGATTTTATTTGCTTCGACATAGTCAGCATTGATTTCTTCGATCGTATTCTGATTGCGTCCGATGATGATCGACGGTTCATTTATATAGAACAACAGAATCGGCTCGTCCAAGATCTTTTCCTTCAATAAAAATGTCTCCAACGCAATATTAACGCTTGGATCCAACTGTCCTTGATTATCTACAAAATACATATGCCTGTTCCTCTCCCATTCTTCATTATGATTTGTTGTTTCATTCCGGATTCTGAATCCGGTCAGATGGTGATGATCCGATCTTTTTCAGCCAACGTCACGGACACTGATGGAGCAGCCTCTTTCGCTTGGTCCAGGAGCACAGACAGCGTACCTTTTTGCGGCAAATGAGTCAGGATCAATTGTTTGACCGCGGCTTCTTCAGCTAACGTCCCGACTTCGCCTGCAGTCATATGTGCATGGTGACGCTCGTTTCCGTTGAACAGATTGGCATCAGCCAAGAACAGGTCAGCATCCTTCACGAAAGGCACAAATGCCGGTAAATAGGCTGAATCCGCCCCGAAAACGAAGACTTTTCCGGTTGCGATTTCCTCGATCCGCAACGCATAGCACGGAACCGGATGGACGGTTTTCAAAAAACGGATCCGGAAAGGTCCCAACTCCAACGTTTCTTCCGGAGCATAGGCAATCCCTTCGCTCACCCCCGGCATCTCCAACAAGCGGAAAAATTCCGATTCGACATGACCGTATATCGGCAATATTTTTTTAGATTTACCGACTGCAGGCTCTTTCAGCTGGAAAGTGTACTGCAGAACACCCAAATCCGCAATGTGATCCGCGTGATAATGGGTCAAAATGACCGCATCCAAATCCAACGGATCCAGATGATGTTCCAGAGACAATAAAGCATTGCTGCCGACATCGATCAATAGTTTAAAGTCATCGGATGTCAGCAGATAAGCTGTCGTACCGACATCTTTTGTAGGATAGCCACCCATGCAGCCCAAAATAGTCAATTCCATTAAACATCCTCCAATCCAATATCTGATAAGCAAAGAATCTTATTCAGATTATAACATGCCTTCAGCTTTCGACAATCGAAAATCATTTCACCCCTGTAGAAAGAAACAGTTTTCCGGTAAATAGGTAACAGTTAAACATCATTAGATTTATTATAGCACCAAACAAAAATAAACACTATATGAATTTAAAAAACAGTCCACCCTCCTTTGTAATCATACAGATAGGCGAACTGTTTCATTTTTAATTCGGACTGTTGTTCTTTTCCATTTCTTTCATGTAGCGGATCGCCTCATCAGCCAAGCGTTTTCCCTCTATGATGGCATTTTCCATTCCATAACCCGTCATTCCGTTCCCTCCGACAAAAACGCCTCTTTTTGCATACTCTCTATCGACTGGATAATCATCATCCAGCATCTCTTGTCTTTGCTGCAGACTGAAATGCGGTACGGCTTTTTCCCAGCGATAAAAAATGACCTGTAGAGGTTCTTCAGCCAAAGTCAAAATTTCCTTCACTTCATTCTTGATGATCTCCATCACGAGAGCATCAGCTAATTCTATCAAGGTTTCTTCCAAACGTCTGCCGAATTCCACAAGTATATAATAGTGTTCAGCCTGCTCAAGCAACGGCCATTTGTTGTTCAGGACAACAACCTTGGTAGTATGATAGGAACTTTTTCGCGGAATCACAAATCCTTGTCCCTCAGGCGGATTTTTGACTGCTGTTTTGTTTATTTTGAAAAAAACGGTTCCGACACTGGTACTTTCGGCTTTCGGGATAGCAACCTCACTGGTAAGACCTTCCAAAAAACTTAAGGATTCCTGAGGGTTTGTTGTGACGAGAACACTTCCGGCACGCATGGATTCACGTCCATTCAATTCAATCAGCAGCAAGTCTTCCGCAACACTGCTCAATGATTTCACTTTCTGATTCACATACAGATGGCCTTCCGAGTGCTGGGCCAAAGATTTGATTAAGGTTGTCAGTCCGCCTTTGAAGGTATACTCCTGACCGGATCCATCCGCAAAACGCAACAACTGTTCTTTTTTATTTTTTCCGATATGTGCCCTTCCGAAAATGGTCACCAAATTGTCATCGAACAATTTTACCGGCATTAATTCCATAGAGCCGTAGACGCTATCAGGATAATAGGGCTCAGCCATATAGTCGACCACTTCCCGTCCCAAACGAAATTCCAAAAAGTTGTCAGTTGAATACTCAGGGTTCTCATGCAAGTTTTTGGACAAAAACAGACTATTCATGAACGCTCGGAACTTTGCATCAAAGGTCAATCCATTGGCTTGCCAAATACCATTCGGAAAAAGTGGTATGCCGTGGTAGGTAGACATAACGTCATCGATGACTGCATTCCCATCGAACAACACCAGTTTCCCACCTTTGCTGAATTGAATTTCGCTTTCCAAGCCTAATTCCCGAAAAAACCCGGAAATATCCGCTCGCCTTGAATCGAAAGCTGATGCGCCTACATCAAACGCATACCCGTCCATCTCAATCGTATGGATCATACCGCCCACTGCGGATCGATCCTCCAGAACGACATACTCAAAAGGAAGGTTTTGTTTCCGGATGGCTTTATCGATTTCATAAGCAGCTGTCAATCCTCTAAGTCCACCGCCGATGATTACGATACGTCGCTTCAACTTCTCCATCCTTCCATCCCCTCCTCTTGCTTTCTTGACACCTACTTTATCACTATCTATATCTTACTCTATCACTCCGCAAAAATATGTGGATATTTTTTGACAGATGTCCATGTTTTGCATATTGTCAGACGTTTTCGCGGATCTGTCTGACTGTTTCCGCATCCAAACGTTTGACTATTTCAGTGACTAATTTGACTGCGTTCAAATAGTCATCCTCATGGATCATGGAAGTGTGTGAATGCAGGTATCGTACCGGAACAGTAATAGCAAAAGATGGAATACCATCCAGGCTCTGATGCTGAGCACCAGCATCTGTTCCGCCACCTGTGATGACCGTGTACTGGAACGGAATTTCACATTCTTCGGCAACACCAACAATAAAATCGCGTAAACCACGATGCGGGATCATCGATGCATCATAAATCAATAATTGCGGCCCTTTGCCTAATTCGGAATCCGCTTCTTGAGGCGTCATTCCCGGTGTATCTCCAGCAGTTCCTGTATCCAAAGCAAAGGCGATGTCCGGACGGATCATATGTGTGGCTGTCTTTGCACCACGCAGCCCCACTTCCTCCTGAGTATTGCCGCCACTGAAAATTATATTCGGATGCGCAGTATTTGCAAGATTTTCCAATACTTTCAGTGCAACGGCAAGTCCGATGCGGTTATCCCAAGCTTTCGCTAAAAGAAATTTGGAATTGTTCATGCGTTTGAAAGAAATGTATGGCGTGATCATATCGCCAGGTTTGATGCCCCATTCTGCTACTTGCTCCTTCGAAGAAGCACCGATATCGATGAACATATCTTTAATTTCATAAGGTTTTTTGCGCGCTTCCGGCGTCAGTACATGTGGCGGTTTACAACCGATGACTCCGTGGCAACGTTCGCCTTTAGAGTTGGTGATTTCCACTTGTTGGGCCAGCATGACCTGATTCCACCATCCACCTAATGTTTGGAATTTGACGAATCCCTTCTCGGTGATACTTGTGACCATGAAGCCGACTTCATCCAAGTGCCCCGCCAATAAAATAGTTGGCCCTTCTTCCGCCCCTGTATGTTTGGCAAAGAGCCCGCCCAATCCGTCCTGCGAAAAACTTTCAGCGAAAGGTTCCGCGTAGCGTCTAAAAACTTCTCGGACCTCCCCTTCATTGCCTGGAACGCCTCTCGCATCCGTCAAATCGATCAGCATTTGTAATTCTTTCTCTTCCAAAATGATACCCCCATTGATTTAGTGACATAAAATAAGTATAGCATTTACTACAAGAAAAACAAAAAATCGCCGCACTCCCAGTCAATGACCGGGGAGGCAGCGATTCAAAAATTATTTAGCCAAAGCAGCTTTAGCTTGCTCAGCTACTGCAGCGAATGCCGCAGCGTCTGTAACAGCCAAATCAGCCAACATTTTACGGTTCATTTCGATACCAGCAAGTTTCAATCCGTGGATCAAAGTGCTGTAGCTCATGCCGTTGATACGAGCAGCCGCGTTGATACGGGCAATCCATAATCTACGGAAGTCGCGTTTCTTTTGACGACGGTCTCTGTAAGCATAAGTATAAGATTTCATTACTTGTTCTTTAGCTGTTTTGAATAATGTATGTTTTGAACCGTAATAACCTTTAGATAATTTAATAATCTTTTTGCGGCGTTTACGGGTTACTGTCCCACCTTTAACACGTGGCATAGTGATTTCCTCCTTATTAGAACCATGGTTCTATCTCTTATTGTTGTTATTTAGAATTATTTCATTTGTGATAATTGTTGGCTGATACGTTTGATATCAGATGCGCTAACCATTGAAGCTTGACGCAATTGACGTCTTTGTTTCTTCGTTTTTCCGTGGAATCTATGGCTTGTAAAAGCGCTCCAACGTTTTAGTCCGCCGTTACCAGTTCTTTTGAAACGTTTAGCTGAACCACGGTGAGTTTTTTGTTTTGGCATTTGTCTTTCCTCCTAAATTAAGTTACAAATTTATTTATCGGCTTTGGGTGCCAACATCAAGAACATGCTTCTTCCGTCCATTTTAGGATGAGATTCAATCGTCGCAACGTCAGTAAGCTCAGAAGCAAGGCGATCAAGGACCCTTTGTCCGATTTCTTTGTGGGTGATCGCACGTCCTTTGAATCGAATCGATGCTTTCACTTTGTCACCTTTTTCCAAGAATTTGCGTGCATTCCGCAATTTCGTTTGAAAATCATTTTCGTCGATGGAAGGACTCAAGCGTACTTCTTTAAGGCTTACCACTTTTTGGTTTTTACGGGCTTCACGTTCACGTTTTTGTTGATCGAAACGGAACTTACCGTAATCCATAATACGGGCAACGGGCGGGTTTGCATTTGGCGATACCAAAACTAAATCTAAATTAGCTGCTTCTGCAATCTGCAATGCATCACTTTTCGATTTGACTCCTAGTTGCTCGCCGTCACTACCGATGATGCGTAGTTCGCGGGCACGGATGCCGTCGTTAACCATCATATCTTTTGCTATGGTCGTTCACCTCCATGATATTTGAGAGAAAGAACGCAGAAAAAAGTCGGCGGGTCATACTAACCCCGCCGACAATACTCGCATTGCTGCAAGTTACTTGTACATATCTGGCCCAGGGACGCAATTGTCCACTTAGGCGAGAAGCGGGTGCCTCTGCTTAATTTCTCAACTTTTACAGTATACCTTGTTAAAATAAAAACGTCAAGAGCATTTCAACAAAAATCTTCATTTTCAATATACGTTCAGACATTCAGGATTCCGGTGCGTATTTCCAGATTTCTTCGAGATCCTTCGCTGGCAATTCCGCCACTAATTCATTGACTGTCTTGTTCCATTCCGGAACGACATACTCCGGATTCAGTTCCTGCAGCGGCAACAGTACGAAGGAGCGCTCCTGCATTCTCGGATGCGGCACAGTAAGCCGTTCTTCATCGATACTCGCCACTCCGTACAAAACAATGTCGACATCCAAGGTACGCGGTCCGAATCGAATCGTCCGTACTCTACCGAGCTCCTGTTCGATAGTTTGGCAGCTGTCCAGCAAATCCAAAGGTAACAATTCCGTTTCTGCTTCAAACACTAGGTTCAGAAAATCAGGCTGATCGAGATAGCCTACCGGTTTCGATTCATAAATAGAAGATACGCGCTTCACTTCGACACCCGACAAGGAGTGGAAAAGCTCCAAGGCTTTATCAAGATGGGCTGCACGCGGCTCCAGATTCGTGCCTAATGCAATGTACGCGATAGGCATGCGCTTAGCTCCCTTCCCTTTCGCGGTAGATCTCCACCGCAACGGAATCGTAATGGCCGACGATCGGTGGATCCGGCTTGATCACTTTCACTTGGCAGGCTTGCAACCCATCAAAACGCGCAAACAAAGCGATGGCAATATGCTCAGCCAAAGCTTCGATCAGGTTGAAGTTTTCGCCCTCCACTACTGCTTTGACCGCCTTGTAGGCATGTCCGTAATGGATGGAATCCTCCATCTTGTCGCTGTAACCGGCTTTTTTTGTATCAGTATGCAGCACAACATCTACGTTAAAACGTTGTCCCAACACTTTTTCTTCCGCATTCAATCCATGGAAAGCATAGAACTGTAGATTATTCAAATAGATTTTATCCAATCGGGCTCTCTCCTTTTTTTAACATGATATCCATCATCCTTGCCATTTCTGCATTGGCCTTTACATTATGCACGCGGAATATTTGCGCACCGTTTACGATGCCTAATGCAGTCGTGGCGGCTGTCCCCAGATCGCGCTCCTTGAAGGGGATATCCCCCAATGCCGTTCCGATGAACCGTTTGCGGGACGTTCCCAGCAGCAACGGGTAGCCGAGATCCGCAAACCGCTTCAGATGATGGACCACATTCAGATTGTCTTCATAGGTTTTTCCGAATCCGCAGCCGGGATCGAGAATGATGTTTTCCCTTTTGACGCCTGCGGACACTGCGATCCGCACACTCTCCGCCAAATCAGTCAACATATCTTCGATCAAAAAGGCATAATCCGGCTTTTCCCGATTGTGCATCAAAATGATCGGCACATCAAATGACGCCGCCACAGCTGCAATCTGAGGATCGTACCTGCAGCCCCAAATGTCATTGATGATATCAATGCCGGCTTCGCAAGCCGCTCGAGCGACCGCCGACTTGTAAGTGTCGATTGAAAGCGGCACATCGACCGCTTTCTTTAGCGCTTCAATGACGGGCACAATCCGCGCAATCTCCTCTTCATCAGATATCTGCGTGTGACCAGGACGGGTGGATTCCCCGCCGATGTCGATGATATCGGCGCCATCAGCAACCATTTCCAGCGCGTGGGCGACAGCTTTTTCGACCGTGTTCCACTCTCCGCCATCGGAAAATGAATCCGGCGTCACGTTTAGGATTCCCATAATGTAACTGCGCTGTGACAGTTCATATACTTTCGTCTTTGTCGTTAATTTCAAGGTCCATTCTCCTCATCAGCGTGTACTTCGTTTAAAGTTTGATCAATTCCAGTACTTCACTTCTGGATTTGAAGGATTGTTTGAATCCACCACGGACTGCGGATGTCACAGTCTTGCTGCCCGGTTTTTTCACGCCGCGCATGGTCATGCACATATGCTCGGCTTCCAAAACGACCATGACTCCCTTCGGTTCCAGATGCTCCATCAGAATATCCGCAACCGTCGTCGTGATGCGCTCCTGTATCTGCGGTTTTTTGCTGACTTCATCCAGGATGCGGGCAAGTTTGCTCAAACCGATCACCTGTCCATCTTTCGGCATATAAGCGATATGCCCCACACCAAAAAACGGAACCAGATGATGTTCGCAAGTTGAATAGAAAGGAATATCCTTCACTAACACGATTTCGTCTGTATCTTCATGAAAGATCACTTTGGCGTGATCGGCTGGATCTTTTTCGAGACCGGAAAAAATTTCTGCATACATGCGCGCCACGCGCTTCGGTGTATCCTGCAACCCTGAGCGCTTCGGGTCTTCCCCAATCGCCTCCAAAATCATTTGGACAGCGACTTCTATCTTCTCTAAATCCATATTTATCCTCCTAAACGCTCATTTTGCAGATAACGCCGCAAGGGTGATGTCAGCGACTGCTTTAGCTGCGACCAATAGAGCTTTTTCATTGATGTCGAATTTTGGGTGATGATTATTGAACACTTCTGCCTGGTTCGGACGGGCACCGACATTCAGGAAAGCGCCGGGGATTTTCAACAGATACTGTCCGAAATCCTCCGCTCCAGTGTTGGCAGAAGTTGCGATGACTTGGTTCAGATAAGAACCGATACCGTTTTGTTCCAGAACACCTACTGCTTTGGCCGTCTCTTTTGGATGGTTGTATAAAGGCGGGTAATCGGAGTTGTAGTCGATTTCTACCTTCACGTCATACATCTCCTCAAGACCGCAACCGATCCGGTGGAAGTGTTCCTCGATGACTTTTCCCACCTCAAGATCCATATAGCGGGCATCCCCGCGCAGAATCAGACTATCCTTGATGACATTACTGCTGCCGACCGCCTCGAAAGAGCCGATCGTCACGACAGCCATGTCATAAGGATTGATGCGCCGGGAAACGATGGTCTGCAGGTTCATCACGAAACTGGAGGCCGCCACGATCGTATCATTGGAGCGATGCGGTTGCGAACCATGCCCGCCTGTCCCCTGGATCGTGACTTTGATGTCACTGCAGCCAGCGTAGGCGAATCCGCTCGTATAAAAGACGGTACCCACTTCATAGTCCGGATAGAAATGGATGCCATAGATTTCATCGACATCATCTAATAAGCCGGAGTCCATGATGCTCTTGGCACCGGCCGGAGCCATCTCTTCGGCATGTTGTTGCACAATTTTGACGGTTCCTTCCCATTGGTCCCGCAAGCGGATCAGACAATCCGCCAAGATCATCAGGTAAGCGGTATGCCCGTCGTGTCCACAAGCATGCATGACACCGTGATTTTTCGATGCGAACGGCAGACCGGTCTGCTCCTCGATCTGGAGCGCATCGAAATCTGCCCGAAGCGCGATGGTCCGGCCGGGTTGATTTCCTTTGATCGTGACGATGATGCCATAGCCGTTCCCGACGTGCGTTTGTACATCAACCGATTTATTTTCATAGAACCGGGCGATGAACGCAGCCGTTTCTTTCTCGTCGAATGACAATTCAGGATGCTCGTGGAAATGACGGCGCAAAGCAATCATGTCGTCTTCACGGCCATCCAGCATTTTCATCAATTCTTCTCTTAACATAAACCCTTCATCCCCTATCCAGCAAAATATATAAGAAAATAAAGGCCCGGAACACAAACTGCCATGTTCCGGGCCTTCGTCAAGCTAACAGAATCAAAGCTACATCACTGAAACTTATTGTATCATGATTTGCTCAGAAAGATGTGGATTTGATAAGATTATTTGAAGTTTTTGATTTCAGATTGAACGTCAGCCAAGAAATCATCCATGTTCAAAGTAGTCATTTCTTTCGAGCCGTAGCGGCGGACAGTGACGGTTCCGTTCTGCAATTCCTGATCACCGATGACCAGTTGGTAAGGGATTTTTTGAGTCTGGGAAGCACGGATCTTGTAACCCATCTTCTCGTTGCGGTCGTCGACTTCGACGCGCATACCCAACTGCTCCATTACGGCTTTCATTTCAAAAGCTTGATCAGCGTGCAAGTCCAAATTAACAGGGATGATAGTAGCTTGGACGGGAGCCAACCATACCGGGAATGCACCTTTATACTCTTCAATAAGGTAAGCGACGAAACGTTCCATCGTTGAAATGACGCCGCGGTGGATAACGACCGGACGATGGTTGTTTTCGCCGTCTTCACCGACATAAGTCAGGTCGAAGCGCTCAGGCAACAGGAAGTCCAATTGAATCGTGGACATCGTTTCTTCGATACCTAAGGCTGTTTTGAACTGCACATCCAATTTAGGGCCGTAGAAAGCAGCTTCACCGATAGCTTCGAAGTATTCCAAACCGAATTCATCCATCGCTTCCTTCAGCATCGCTTCCGCTTTATTCCACATATCATCGTCGTCAAAGTATTTCACTTTGTCTTCAGGGTCGCGGTAGCTCAGACGGAACCGGTAGTCGCTGATCTGGAAGTCTGCGTAAACATCCATGACCAACTGCAGCACACGTTTGAACTCATCCTTGATCTGATCAGGGCGGACAAATACATGGGCATCATTCAATGTCATTTCGCGTACGCGCTGCAGACCGGACAAGGCGCCGCTCTTTTCGTAACGGTGCATCATGCCCAATTCCGCGATGCGGATCGGCAATTCGCGGTAGCTGTGGATGTCGTTTTTGTAGACCATCATGTGATGCGGACAGTTCATCGGACGCAACACCAGCATTTCGCCATCGCCCATATCCATCGGCGGGAACATGTCCTCATGGTAGTGGTCCCAGTGGCCGGAAGTCTTGTACAATTCCACATTCGCCATGATTGGTGTGTAGACGTGCTGGTAACCCAGGCTCACTTCTTTATCGACAATGTAACGCTCAAGCGTGCGACGGATCGTTGCGCCTTTAGGCAACCAGAAAGGCAGGCCGGAACCGACTTCAGGGGAAATCATGAACAAGTCCAGCTCTTTGCCTAATTTGCGGTGATCGCGTTCTTTTGCTTCTTCGCGCATTTTGATGAATTCAGCCAAGGCTTTTTTATCGAAGAAGGCTGTTCCGTACACACGTTGCATCATTTTGTTGTTCGAGTTCCCTCTCCAGTAGGCACCCGCCAATGACAACAACTTGAAGACTTGGATTTTGCCTGTTGCCGGCACGTGGACACCGCGGCAAAGGTCAGTGAAGTCATCTTGCGTGTAGACAGTGATGATGTCACCTTCAGGCAATGCTGTGATCAATTCGACTTTGTACGGGTCGTTTGCGAAGATTTCCAACGCTTCCGCGCGGCTCACTTCACGTCTGACAATCGGATAATTCGCCTTCACGATGTTCATCATTTCTGCTTCGACTTTCGGCAAATCCTCTTCGGCAAGCTGCACTTCCATATCGGTATCATAATAAAAACCAGTTTCGATCGCTGGCCCTACACCGAAATGGATTTCAGGGAAAAGACGCGTCAAGGCATGCGCCATCAAGTGGGCAGTCGAGTGCCGCAGGACACCCAATCCGTCTGCATGATCCGGTGTCACGATTTCAAGCGAACCATTCGTCTCCAATGAACGGGTGAAATCCACCAATTCCCCGTTGAATTTCCCTGCCAAAGCCTTTTTGGCCAGGCTGTTGCTGATGCTTTTTGCTACTTCTTCCACTGTTACGCCGGCTTCGAATACTTTTACGGCGCCATCAGGAAAAGTGATCTTGATTTCTGACATGCTGATTCCTCCAGTTAATTAAATTCTGTACGTGCCTAAATGTTAAAAAAGGCAATAAAAAAAGCCCATCCCCAGCTTGTACCGGAAATGGGACGTGTCTACGTGGTTCCACCCAAATTCAAAGAGTGCGACAGCCATCCGCTTAAGATTCTGCCTCATCCTTACTTGAACGCGATAACGAGCGTACCGTTTCCCCCTACTGAAGTTTCAGGGAATCTCTCGAAAGGGGTCGATACATGATTGATTAGGATGTTTCACCAAGCCATCCCTCGCTAAAAATCAGTTCATCCACCGGTGTCTTTCTCATCGATTTGTCTTTCGTTTCATCTGTAGTCCATTTAAACACAAAAAATAATTGTTTTCAAGTTTAAAATATTAAAAGCTGAACATGCTTACCCGTGAAGCTAGCCAACTTTTTTTATTGCAGCACAGCGCTCCGTCAGCCTATTGCTCGAAGCGGCGGTTCTTCCCGGTCATAGGGACCTCGCGCGACAGGAAGCGGATCCGCTCCATCAGACGTTTCGCCTTCATCGGTTCATCGTCGCCTCGGTTGCCCATGCGCAAATGTTCCTCCAACTGCTGCATCGTAAAGTTGGAACTGAAGAAGGTCGGCAAGTCTTCCTGCATCCGGTACTGAAGGATGACACCGAGCACTTCATCACGGATCCAGGTGGAATTGGCTTCCGCTCCGATGTCGTCCAACATCAGAATCTCAGCTTTCTTCACGGCATCAATCTTTTCGTTGACCGTGTTGCTCTGGATCGCCTGCTTCATCTCCATCGTGAAGGTCGGATAATGCATCAATGTCGTCAGATGGCCCCCCATCGCCAATTCATGCGCAATCGCACCCAGCAGATAGGATTTCCCTACCCCGAATGGACCATAGAAATAAAGCGCTTGGTGATGCACTTTCGGATCCCCATTGAATGAATCAATAAAATTCAACGATTCCAGAATGGCCGGCATCCGCTCGTTTGATTGGACAAACCGCTCCAACGTCGCCGTGCGGACATCCTTCGGCATCGACATGGAATGGACCCGGCTCCGCAATTCCTTTTCTTTTTCCCTCGCCATTGTCTCGTCCGTCGGTGTATAGACGACATCTATGTAACCGGCATTCAAGACGAGGTTCGGCTCATAACCGGGATTCTGCGATTCTTTCCCCAGCTTGATTTTCTCTTTTTCCTGCACATATTCGTGCAATTTCGAATAGCTTCTCTCGACGATTTCCCGCGACAGTCGCTCTTCGTGTTTCTGGAAGAACGCCTGCACATCGGCATCCTTCATGATTGTGTCGATCATGCCTTTGTAGCGTTGGCTGATTTCGGGATTATTCATATATTTGTAAAATGCTCTTCCGATATGATCCATCACTCATCCCCTGCCTTTCCGCTACTTTTTAATTTTTTGATGCGTTCATTCAATTTTTGTTGCGCTTCCGGCGTCAGCGGTGTTTCCACAACCGCTTTTTGCTCATCTTTAGCCCAATCCGGCAAGTTTTCTTTCTTGCGCGCCACCGTTTTCCCGTAATTCTTCGCGGTTGTTCGGCTGGCTGCCCGCTTCTCAGCTTTCGCTTTCATCTCGCCGGCGAATTGTTTTGCTTTCGCCAACGCTTTTTCCGGCGAATCGACACCATCCTGCAGCCAATCGTTTGCGATGGCTTCCACATAGGCCTTGGAAAGATGCGGATTGTTGAGGATGACCAACACATAGTGCGTCAGTACATTGAGCACACCCGGCTTGAAATCGGCTTTCTCCATCAGCGTGCGCAGCAATTGCGTCTCCGAAGCGGTCACGATGCCGCCTTTCTGCTTTTTGATGCTCGTCAAAAATTGATGCGGCGTCAATTGTTCACACGCCTTGATGAACGAGATCTCCTCACTGGAAAAGCGTGCCTGGATCAATTTTTGTTCCCGGCCTTTCTCAGTATCTTTAGCCAGTTGG
Organism: Trichococcus sp. ES5; assembly: GCF_900067165.1. Taxonomy (NCBI): domain Bacteria; kingdom Bacillati; phylum Bacillota; class Bacilli; order Lactobacillales; family Carnobacteriaceae; genus Trichococcus; species Trichococcus sp. ES5. The sequence goes on along the minus strand of NZ_FJND01000003.1, from coordinate 40,632 downwards.
ATACTCTGGGTGACTTTGTCCTTAACTTCCAAACGGGTGCTGTGTCTCTGTTCATAGGCATCGGATACAATTTTTTTGAGCGCTTCTCCGTCTACTTTTCCCGATTCGATATCGGCGGCCTCCAGAATGAATTGAGCCATCTGCAGTTCGTCGCAACCATACAGCGTGTAGAGGATAGTGATTGTGTGCTCCAATTCCTTTGTGATGGAATCACGTTTGACGAATTGTTTGTTCAACAACTGCCGGAAAAACGAGAAGTCAAACCCATCGTTCTCGATAACGGGCAGACTTGCCGCATTATCACCCAACAACGTATTATCGTTCTGCCGCAGCCGCGCTTGCTCCGTAAAGGCGCTTTCCGAGAAAGAAAAAACATCCAAAAAGGACTTTGTGATATTTTCTGCATTTTTTAGGTCACGGACTTGCCGACTGAACCGTTGCTGCAACTCGCGGTATTTCCGTTCGCCGACTTTTTCGTACAACAGCAACCCCATCAGGTCATCACTGAAAAAAGCATGACTGGACAGCGGCTGCTGCAATTCGTATAGGTATTGCTTCTCAGGCTCGTTTACCAGAAATGTCTTCAGCAAACCGATCCCTTCCAATTTCACGCGCGCTTGATAGAACTCTTGGATTCCGCTGTTTGATAGAGCAAATAATTCGGTGTGAAGCAACTCCTTGCTCCAATAGCTCTCCTGCGGAATCTCCGCAAGCAACGTCGAATAAAGGCTGAACGCTTGCGGCCCGATGATAGGCTGATACAATTGCGTCAGGATTTTGCGGTCCACATCGGAAATCAAGTTCGTCTGGCTTGCTCTGAAAGCATCCTTAGGACTTATATTTTGCCATGGATAACTCATTGTTCATTGTCTTCCTTTCCGGAGGCTGCCTCGTGGGGAGGAGCATCGGATGGTTGGATGTCTGAAGCTTCAGCAGCCGCTTGTTCGGCTTTTTTCTTCTCCATATTCTTCAATTCATCAAGGAAGGTTTTCCGGTCCGAAAATTGGCGGTAAACACTTGCGAAACGGATGTAGGCGACATCATCAATTTTGGCCAACTTGTCCATGACGTATTCCCCGATGACGATGCTGGATACTTCATTTTCTCCAAGCGCTCGGATTTCGGCTTCCACCTCATTGACGACAGTCTCCAGTTGTTCGAGGGCGATCGGCCGTTTTTCGCAGGAGCGGATCAATCCCCGCAACAACTTTTCACGGCTGAACTCTTCGCGTGCGCCATTTTTTTTTATGACAAGCAGCGGCGTTTGCTCGATCCTTTCGAATGTAGTGAAGCGGAAATGGCATTGTTCGCATTCGCGACGGCGGCGGATGGCTTTCCCGTCATCAGCCGGACGACTATCGACAACACGCGATCCGTGATAGTGACATTTTGGGCATTGCATCGGCTTTCCCCCTTTTCTTTCGTTTATTATCGCTTCATTATAACATACTTGTGGCTCAAAAAACTTGAAAAGATGGTCTTTATGGCACTTTCAGGCTACACAGTTCTATGTTTGAGCAGCCAATCGTTGACTTGTTTTTTTGTTTCTTCAATTGTTCCGGAATTGTCGATGACAAAGTCAGCCAGTTCTTTTTTCTTCTCGATCGATAGCTGACTTTGCATCCTCCGGGTAGCTTCATCCGCATCCAAATGGTTGCGGCTCATCAGCCTTTGCACTTGAAGTTCTTCTGGAACATAGACGACCATCACAGCATCGCAACTGTCCTCATACCCGCCTTCGTACAGCAATGGGATATCCAGCACAATCAGTTTGTGCCCTTCCGAAATATAACGCTCTTTTTCTGCCTGTATCCAATCATTGATGCGCTCCTTCAGCAACACATCCAGTTCTTTACGCTTCTCCCTATCCGAAAAGATCAGCGCTCCCAAACGTTTGCGATCCAACGTACCATCAGACAGCAGATAGGCTTCCCCAAAATGTTCGATGATGTCCGCTAACCCTGGTGCACCCGGAAGAACGACAGCCCTTGCTCCTAAGTCTGCATCGACAACCGGAATGCCCGCAGACAAAAACAGCTTCGCTACAGTCGATTTCCCTGTAGCGATGCTTCCTGTAAGTCCTAATATATAGCTCATGTTCGTTTATTTCGCCCCTTTGTAGGCAATATCAGTGATGTCTGGTGCCTTTGAACGCGTCTTCGGCAGTTGTTGACAATGCGGACAATAATGCGTTCCTCGCTGTGCAACCCTTATCTTTTCGATCGGATGACCACAGTTCGGACAAGGTTGCCCGATTTGACCGTAAACGGCAAGAGAGACTTGGAATTTACCGGCCTCTCCTAACGTATTTTTGTAGGTCCGGATCGTCGACCCTCCGGCCTCCACTGATCTACTGATCACATCCATGACGGCTTCATGCAGCCTTTTGGCTGCAGCCGGGCCGATTGTATCGGCGGCTTGCAGGGGATGGATTTTAGCTTGGAAAAGTGATTCATCCGCATAAATGTTCCCGACGCCGGCCACAATATTCTGGTCCAGGATGACCGCTTTGATTGCGCGATGCGACTTGGAAAGATCCTTTTTGAATTTGCTCAATTTGAAGAAATCCGCGGTCGGTTCCGGCCCCATTTTTTTGAAAGGTTCATACTCATCCCGCTTTTCGATCGGCAACAACGTAAATTTACCGAACTTGCGCACATCAAGGTAACGCAATTGGCGGCCATCGGCGAGATAAAAAATGACATGCGTATGCTTCTTGATCGGTTCACCGGCTTCGCTGACCTCATATTTGCCTTCCATCCGCTGATGGGAAATCATCGCCCAGTGGTCCAACAAAAAGATCAGATACTTGCCGCGGCGTTCGATGGTGTGGATCTGCTCCCCCCGCAGAACCGTCTTGAAACGTTCCGTGGAGAAAGGCGGCGTGATCATACGATCCCAAAAGACGGCTACATCTATGATGACGGCTCCTCCGACAAGGTTGATGAGTCCTTTGCGGATGGTTTCTACTTCTGGTAATTCCGGCATAAGCAGGCCCCTTTCATTTATCGGTTTGTTCCTTGTTTATTTTGCATCATACCAGCTATCTCCGGAGTTGCTGTCCACTTTGAGCGGCACAGCCAAGTCGACTGCATGCTCCATGATTTCCGGCACCAATTTTTCCAAGACCGGAATCTCTTCTTCCGGGCATTCGAAGATCAATTCATCATGCACCTGCAACAACATATTCGCTTGAAGCCCTTTTTCCTTAAGGACTTTATCCATCCGGACCATCGCCACTTTGATGATGTCGGCGGCAGTGCCTTGGATCGGCGAATTGATGGCGGTGCGTTCGGCAAAGGAGCGCAGATTGAAATTGCGGTTATGGATGTCAGGCAGGTAACGGCGTCTGTGGAACAGCGTTTCGACATAACCAGTCTCTTTCGCTTCCTTGACGATATCCTCCATGAATTGCTTCACACCCGGATATTTGTCGAAATAACGGTCAATGAATTCTTGAGCAGCTTTTCGGGTGATGTTCAGGTTTTGGGACAAACCGTAGTCACTGATGCCATAAACAACACCAAAATTGACGGCTTTCGCTTGTCGGCGCAGATTGGCAGTGACGTCTTCCGGTTTCTCGATGCCGAATACACGCATCGCTGTCGAAGTATGGATATCCTGGCCTTCCAGGAAGGCTTCGCGCAGATGCTCATCCCCGGAAATATGCGCCAGCACACGCAATTCGATTTGTGAATAGTCGGAGGCGAACAGCTTCCAACCTGCTTGTTGCGGAACGAAAGCTTGTCTGATTTTCCGGCCTTCCTCCATCCGGATCGGGATATTCTGCAGGTTCGGATCGACGGAACTCAAACGGCCGGTCTGCGTCAACGTCTGTTGATAGCGCGTATGGATCTTGCCTGTTTCCGGTTTGATGAATTTCAGGAGTCCCTCCACGTAGGTGGATTGCAGCTTGGCCAACTGTCGGTAATTCAGGATGTGCTCCACGATCGGCGCTTGCGCCTGCAGTTTTTCCAAGACATCGACCGCTGTCGAATAGCCCGTTTTCGTCTTTTTGATGGCGGGCAAGCCCATCTTCTCGAACAGGATGACACCCAGCTGCTTCGGTGAGTTGATGTTGAACTCCTCACCCGCCTCGGCATAGATGGTTTTTTCGATTTCAAGCAAGCGGCCGGCAAATTCTTCTTTCATGGTCAACAGGCGCTGCGGTTCCACTTTGATCCCTTGAATTTCCATGTGCGCCAAGACAAACGACAACGGCAGCTCCATTTCGTAATACAAATCTTTTTGCACGTTGCTTTCCAGTTCAGCGTTCAATTGGGCAAACAGCGCCTGGATCGCTTTCACTTTGCGCGCTAAATGGTCATGCAGTATTGCATCCTCGGGAACCGCCGTTTTAGCGCCTTTTCCGTAGATGGCCTCATCAAAGGAGACATCGTTGTAGCCGTATTCCTGGGCGACTTGCGCAAGATCTTTGCTGTTGTCCTTCGCATTCAGGATGTAGGAAGCCAGCAGGATATCAAAGTCGATGCCTGCCAGCGCGATACCGGCGTAATGCAGCATGACCATCGTCCGTTTGCCGTCGTACACAATTTTATGGGCTCCGGCATTTTCAGCCCATTCCTTGAAAACAACACTTGCCAGCACTGTTTCTAATGAAGCTGTGTAAATCTTTTCATCCGTTCCCCAGCTGACTGCGAGGATTTTCCCGTCATGGTAGTTGTCTTCAAGCATCTCTACATACAGTGCCATCCGGTCCGTAAAATGCTCGGGGCGGATCTCGGTCAGGACTTCGAAATGGATGTCCTCGAAGGATTCCGAGCGGTCTTCCGAGGCCACGCCCAGTTTGTCCAGGAAGCCATTGAAATCCATTTCGCGGTAAAAGTCGGTCAGTTTGTCGATCTGTTTGCCTTCAACCGCCAGTTCATCAAGCTTCAATGTCACCGGCGAGTCCAGATCGATTGCAGCCAAAGTTTTGCTCATGAACGCATTCTCTTTATCATTGATAAGGTTCTCTTTCATCTTGCTTTTCTTCAGTTCATCGATATGCTCGTATAGATTTTCGATGGAACCATATTCGGTCAAGAGTTTCAAAGCAGTCTTCTCGCCTACTTTAGTGACGCCCGGATAATTATCCGACGAGTCGCCCATCAGACCTTTCATGTCGATGATCTGTCTCGGTTCGATGCCGTATTCTTCACGGATGACGTCCGGGGTGTAGGATTTCAATTCCGACACGCCTTTGACGGTGATATCGACCCGGATATTATCCGTCGTCAATTGGATCATATCCTTATCGCCTGAAATGATGACGACATCATAGCCGGCTTGATCGGCCATCCGCGAGTAAGTCCCAATGATATCGTCAGCTTCATAATTGACCAATTCATACGTCTTGCCACCAAAGGCATGGACAAGGACGCCAAAATAGGGCCACTGTTCGGATAACTCCGACGGCATGCTTGCACGCCCGCCTTTGTAGTCGCCATAAAGGGCATTGCGGAAAGTCGTTTTTCCTGAATCGAATGCTACCAACAGATGCGTCGGCTCTTCTGTCTGGAAGATGCGTTCCAATATATTATTGAAGGCGTAGAGCGCGTTCGTATGCAAGCCGTTTTTGTTGCGGAACCCATCCAGATTCGGCAATCCAAAAAAGGATCTGAAAGCCACACTGCTGCCATCCACCAATAGTAATTTTTTCTTTTTATCAGTCATCTGTTAACATCCTAACTCTGCTTATTCTGAATCGTCATCTGCCATCGTTGTAGGATAAACTACCTTATCGGCATTCTCCTCGACTTCAGTTCGCTCGTTCATGATCACGTTCTCTGCCTCATCAAAAATCAATTTGCGGGGTGTCTCTACGATCAATTCAGCATCCAATACTCGTTCATTATCCATATTCGTTCCGACAACGCTGATTGTGACTTGTTCACGGCGCTCGTCCACGCGCTCCACTTCAAAGTTGAAGGTTATCATGTTGTTATGGTAGATCGGTTCGATCACATTCAAAGAAACGTCCACAATATGTGAACCCGGACCCGGTAAATGTTTGGAAACGTTGCTCGTCAAAATCCCCACCAACAATACGGTTGGCACGATCGGTTTATGAAACCGAGTCGTCTGCGAATAATCATGTTGAATATAGAGCGGGTTCCCGTCATTCGTCAACCCAAGATACAGCAAAATATCTTTGTCTTCGATGATTTCGGTGACAGTCAACGAATCCCCCTCTTGAATTTCATCAATCGATTTCCCAAGCTTTATATCTTTCAGACCCATTTTCACTTTTCCTTTCTTTGAACACATATATGTCTATCATATCAAAAACCCCGTTCCGATAAAAGCCGTTTAACCGTTTGGGCCTATTTATTCAGATAACCGGACCAAGCCCGCTCTGTCTTGCATCAAAAAAAGCCCAAGAATTGCTTCCTGGACTTTTTTGATGCATTGAATTAATTTTTTGTCGGCACACTGTGGCTCAACAGCTCTTCGTAAGCCAATTCAAACTTCTGAACATCCCCTGCACCCATGAAAATGGCGACAGCATCATGAAACTGCAAAAGCGGAGACATGTTGTTGACGTTCAACACCGTTGCGCCTTTTTCGATTTTTTCGGCCAAATCGCCGATCGAAACCTGTCCGTCCTTTTCACGAGCGGAGCCGAAGATATCGCAAAGGAAGACCTTGTCGGCCAATTCCAGCGCCTCGGCGAACTCACTAAGCAGAGCAACCGTGCGCGTGAAGGTATGCGGTTGGAAAATCGCAATGATTTCCTTTTCAGGGTATTTTTGTCTAGCTGCATCGAGTGTAGCGCGGATTTCGGATGGATGATGGGCATAATCATCGATGACGACCATATCCGAAATATATTTTTCGCTGAAGCGACGTTTTACGCCTGAGAAAGTCTTCAGCTGAGCAGCGACCTTGTCTTTGTCCAAGCCTTCCAACCAACAGAATGTGATGATGGCCAATGAGTTGAGGATGTTGTGCGTGCCGAATGATGGGATTTCAAAATGACCGAACAACTCGCCATTTATTTCCACATCGAACTGACTGCCGTTTGTGTTTTTCGTGACATTTTTGGCGACAACATCATTGTCTTCAGCGAACCCGTAAAACGTTACCGGATATTTGCCTTTCAGTTCACGGACATAGGCATCCTCCCCACACGCGATGATGCCTTTTTTCACTTGGGATGCAAACGCAGCAAACGCGCTGTAAACATCATTGATATCCTGGTAGTAATCCGGGTGATCGAAATCGATGTTCGTGATGATGGCGTAGTCCGGTGAATAGGCCAAGAAATGACGTCTGTACTCGCAAGCTTCCAACACAAAGTACTCCGCATCTTCCCGGCCGAAGCCAGTGCCATCGCCGATCAAATAGCTAGTCGGAGCAATCCCGTCCAACACATGGGACAACAAACCGGTTGTGCTTGTTTTTCCGTGAGAACCGGTTATGGCGACGCTCGTATAGTTTTTGATCAATTCGCCTATGAAATCATGGTAGCGTATAACCGTCAAACCAAGTTCTTTCGCTTTAGCGATTTCCTCATGGGAATCAGGGAAAGCATTCCCTGCGATGACCGTCAGACCCGGTGTGATATTCGCTTCGTTGAATGGCATGATTGTGATGCTTGCATCATCCAAACCTTTTTGCGTAAAGAAATAAGTTTCGACATCGGAACCTTGGACTCTATAGCCTTTTCCATGCAGGATCAATGCCAACGCACTCATCCCGGAACCTTTGATGCCGACAAAATGATAAATCGTTTCCGTTTCCATAATTACCTCCAAATGAATAAGGAAGGTTAGTCTTTCGGCTACCTTCTGATGTTTGTGCCTCAAAACACTCTCTTAGGACATGATGACTTGCTGTCCATTTATTGAACCGGAACCAGTATAGCACGCACGAATTAAGAAAATGCATGAAATTATTTAAAATTTGATGTCAAACATGTCAATAATTTCATTATGCCACCAACCGCAGCATACAAATCAAGTTAATGTTACAACGCCATGACTAAAAATAAGAATGACTTGCCGAATCAGCTGCCTCATGGACAAATTTCCCGGCTGCATCGTAAGAGCGTTCCTGCTCCATGATACCCAACAACGATCGGTTCATCGCCCGTTTGGATTTGCCTTCCAAGGGCTGCAACTCACTTTCTCCCACGTTGTCCTCTTTCAAAACCGCATCGTCTTCAACAGGTGCACCCAATTCGAAAAGAAGCAAATCTGAGCTATTTTTTCTCAATAAGGCTGCGATCGCGCGATAGTCGATTCTCTTTTCATGCAGGTTTCCCCAACCTTTCAACGGTTCCGGCACTTCGGTCAGTTGGAAAGGTCTTCTGCTTTTATAGGATGCGAAAGGATGCATGCCCAATTCCGTGCGGCGTTCCTTCTGCTTTTCTTCCTTTAGTCTTTTTTTCTCGACTGCAAAAACATCTTCGGCAGGTTTCACAACTTTATCCCTGAAGGAAACGAATGCCTCTTTGTTGTGGCGGATGTAAGGTACAGTATCCATCGGATGCAGCAAATCTTGTGAGATATAGGAGGACGGTTGTGCAGAATCGCCTTTTTCTTCCAACATGCCATGCTCTTCATCCTCTTTTTTCAGGTAATTCGGAAAATCAAACTTATTTGTTGCAGGATGACTTCCATCCATCCCTGAACGATGGTCATGCCGAAAAAAACTGGGTCCATCATAGCGACTCATCCAGTCAACTCCTCTCTTGTTTTGCTTCAGGCAATGCGCTGCCTGGTTTCAATGGAATTCCTTTATTATAGTACTTCTTTTTCCGACAAAATTCCATAGGGTTATTTGGAAAACGCTGCGCCTGTTGCATAGCTGTCATCCAATACGAGGATGCCTTTTTTAGGGCTGGCGTTCTCCAGTTGCAATTCTTTGGCGGAACAGATCATACCGTGGCTGGCTACGCCGCGCAATTCACCCGGCCAGATGATCAAACCACTAGGCATGACAGCGCCTGGTTTGGCCACGACGACGCGTTGGCCTTTTTTGATGTTAGCTGCACCGCAGACGATCTGCAGCACTTCACCGTTGTCCACTTCCGTTTGCGTAACGGACAGGTGGTCGGAGTCTTCATGCGGCACGCATTCCTTGACGTAACCCACAACAAATTTAGGCGAACGATCGACGACGATGGCGTCACTGAAACCTGCCGCTTGGATCAAAGCATTCACTTTTGCCGCTTCTTCATCGGATAACAGCACTTGTCCGTTTGCATCCAACGCCAGCGTGTCTGAAATCGAAAATAGATTGTAGCCCATCGTTTCATTTGTACGGTTGTTGAAAATGCGCGTCACATTGCCTTTTGATTCGCATGCTTGTTCTTGGCGGGCAGCGATATCCCCTTTCGTCAACATTAATGTATCCCCGACTGCTTCACGATTATAAAAACTTAACCACATTTTGTATTTGCTCCTTTATGCTTCTTCATTTATTTTTCCCAAACGAAATAGTATCACAATTGTTCCAAAAAGGCTTCAATCTCTTTTTGCGTCTTCCGGTTGCGTGAGACGAAGCGACCCAATAGTTCTCCCTCAGCATAGACGACGAAGCTCGGGATTCCGGAGATCTGTAACGCTTCACCCAGCGTGCCGAAATCATCGCGGTCTATCTCGACGAAACGAAAATCCGTAAATTTATTTTCCACCTCAGGCATGAATGGGCGGATGTAATGGCAATCCGGGCACCAACCGGTCATGAAGACGAAGACCGTTTTTCCCGAATCACGCAGTTCTTTTAATTGATCCAGATCTTTCAGTTTGTCCATAATCAAGTTCCTCCTTAGTTCATGGCCATGATCGTTTCATAAGTGCTCTTGTCCAATGCTTTGATGACTTGCGCAACCATTTCCTTGGCTGCCGCGTAATCGTCGATGTGGAACATTGTCTGATGTGTGTGAATATAGCGGGCGCAGACGCCGATGACCGCGCTAGGCACCCCGTCATTCATGACATGGGCGGCACCCGCATCCGTTCCGCCTTTGGAAACAAAATACTGATAAGGGATATCATGCGTTTCCGCTGTATCCAACAGAAATTCGCGCATCCCTTTCAAGGTGATCATGCCTGGATCCTGGATCCGCAAAAGGAAACCTTCCCCCAGATGGCCGAACGTATCCTTGGTCGTCGTCAAATCATCCGCAGCCGAGCAATCCACCGCGAAGAACAGATCCGGCTTGAACTTGTGCACGGCCCCTTTTGTTCCACGCAGTCCGACCTCTTCTTGCACGTTGGAGCCGGCTATCAAAGTGTTCGGCAACTTTTCATTTTTCAATGCTTCCAGCGTCTCCAAAACGACCGTATTCCCGTAGCGGTTGTCCCACGCTTTTGAAATGATTTTCTTCTTGTTGGCGGTCCAAATTGTTTCCACCTGGGGAACAATCGTATCTCCGGGACGGACTCCGAATGCCAGCGCCTCTTCTTTTGTATCGAACCCCGCATCGAACAGGATGTCCGTCACTTTGACTTTTTTGCCTTCACCCTCCCCGCGCAATAAGTGCGGCGGAACCGAAGAGGAAATCACAGGAATATCGCCTTTGGACGTCTGCAGGGTATAGCGCTGTGCCGAAACGACATAAGCATTCCAACCGCCGAGCGGCACGACCCGGAACAATCCGCGCTCCGTGATGCCGGACACCATGAAACCCACTTCATCCATGTGTGCCGCGACCATGATGCGCGGTGCCGTTTCATCTTCATGCTCTCTGATTCCGAAAATCCCGCCCAAGCCATCCGTTTCGATGCGATCCACCAAAGGCGCCATTCTCTCGCGCATATAGTTACGGATGTTGCGTTCGTTTCCGCTTGTTCCCTGCAATTCCGTCAATTCTTTGATCATAGCAAATGTTTTATCATCCATATTTGAATGGAGCAGGGCATAAATTTAGCCTTATGCCGCTCCCGATCCCCCTTAAGTGTCTGATTATCCTATCCATTATAGCGCAGCATCCTTGTCATAGCAACGATTCCATTTGTTAAGAAAGCTTGCCCAGTACAGGAAACGTTTCCTTTGCGCATCCTGGCGCTTCTGACATTTCCCTATTATTTTTTTCGTATTATTGCTATACTGAAGGAGAATATGAGTAAGCGCATTACTTTGAGGAGGAACATAAGATGAACTTTTTGGAAAAATGCATGTGTAAAAAACACAAAGAAGAAATCTTGGGCGGTATTCTGTTCGGTGCCGGACTCGTACTCGGTTCAGTCGTGACAGCCCTTTGCTATGAGCAGAAACGGACCGTCAACGGCGATAAAATCCTGGAAAACGTCAAAAAGATGTTCTTGGCTGAAGCTCCGATCGAAGGATCTTGGATTGAACTGCACCCCGTCCCGCTCAGTCGTTATTCTTCAAAGACGGATGTGTATTACGGTGGCATATCCCGCAAAGAGGACGGCGTGTTGGTGCAATATGAATTCATTGCTGACGCCTACACGGGAACTATCTTGGATCTTTATAAATTGTAAAAAAACAGAAAAAGGAAGGAACAAAGCTGCGAGTGCTTCGTTCCTTCCTTTTTGTCTGGGTTCTAATTTTCAGAATCAGCCGTTGCTTTTTTCGGGAACGCTGCTTCGACGCGGTAAATGCGGTCTCCTCGGGAAGAGAACTTCGCTTCGTACTCCGTCATGATGTTTCCCTCAAAGTCGCTCTTGTGCAGATCCAACCACACTTGCTTCAAAGTCATTCCATATTGCGAGAAGCTCGCCAACGAATATTCGAATAAGCCTTGGTTATCCGTCTTGAAATGGATCTCACCACCGGAAACCAGGATCTGTTCATAGTTCTGCAGGAATTTTTTGTAGGTCAAGCGGCGTTTGTCATGTTTGGACTTTGGCCACGGATCGGAAAAGTTCAGGTAAACGCGATCCACTTCGCCCGCCTCAAAGAAATCTGCTACATTCTCTCCATCCGTATTCAGCAATTGGACATTTTTCAGACCTGATTCAATCATTTTATCGAGTGTCATGACCGCCACGCTAGTCTGGCGTTCGATTCCGATATAATTCACTTCCGGGTGCATGCGGGCCATCTCGACAATGAACTGTCCCTTGCCTGAGCCGATTTCCACGTGGATTGGTTGGCTATTGCCGAAACGTTCCTGCCATTTCCCTTTCCAATCCGCTGGTTCCATCACAACATATTGGGTACTTTCAGCCAATTTTTCGGCAGCCCATGGTTTATTTCTTACGCGCATAATTCTCCTCTTTCTTATCTGTTTTTTTCAAAAAAAGAAATCCTTTCCGTTCGTATGATGACGAAGAGGATTTCATAAGTAACTGTTCAAGCGATTCTGATAGAGCTGTTTCAGCAACAGAATCAGTTGATTCATTTCCACATTGCGTTCCTGGGAATGGCTCTTTTTGATCAGGCAGAGGCACACCATCATGCTGTACCACTCCAAACGGCGTTCCATATTGTCATTCATCTGCAAGCCATACTGCTCCAACCATACTCTCCATTCTTCATGGGGAACGTATTGTACCAGCAAGGTACTGATGTCAGAGAACGGATCGGCAATTTTGACCATTTCCCAATCCACCAGATACAACCGGTCTTCCTCATCCAGCAGGAAATTTTTCCGATTCACGTCTCCGTGGCAGACCGTTTTTTGCGAGTCGTCGATGCTGGTGATGCTGTTCTTCACATATTCAGCAGCTTGTTGCAGTACTGAATTGGATTTAAGGTCATCCGGCAGATCCGCCACATACAGGTTGTAGAAATTGATCGGGTTGAAAATTTCGCCTTTTACCTTCTGAAGCATCTTCAGGAGGTTTTCGGAATGATGGATGCGATGCAGGATATCCCGAACGCTCTGCCCTCTCATTTCATCCGGATTCAACTCCCTGCCGTTGAGCCATTCTTGAGCTGTCAGGACGTCCCCATTGCCGACCCGTTTGGTCCAGATCAACCGCGGCGTGATCCCCTCAACAGAAAGCGCGGCTAAGAAAGGTGAAGAGTTTCTTTTCAAAAAGACTCTTTCCTCGGCTCTGGTGCCCATATAAGCTTGCCCTGTGTCTCCTCCGATGGGATGTAGCCGCCACCCTGAGTCCATTTTATAATCCATCGAGCTCATTCCTTACTCTGTCATTAATTTTTCTATGCCTATGAAAAGAAGGAGCCGGGACGAAAGCCCCAGCTATCTCGGTCTGCTCTTCTGTTCATACGCTACTTGTTCATTTGGCGACGTAGCTCGTTTAGCTCTGAAAGCGCAACGGTCCTCGCTCGCATACAATTCTTATTTTAGATTTCTTTACATATTCAGTCAAGAATATTCCATAGGGTTTCGGAACTGAATCTATTATAATCTGCAGATCAGTAATTTGTCGTTTCTCTTTTTCGAGTACGGCCGCCTGTATAAAACTGGATGAATAGCCACACGAAACCGGCGTTCAAGCCGACTGCAGCCAAGCCCATCTGCCAACTGTTGTTGATGAAGATGATTCCCGCAAAGAGAAAGCCTTCCACTCCCAATAGGTAAGCCAGAAAATGCTTGAATCCGGCGAATTTATCTTCGTGCTGCGTCGGATATAGCCGATACAGCATATTCTCATTGAAATGGAAATACAGCGGCAACAGCTGAAAGCCTGTCAAGTAAAGGAACAACAGACTGAGGCCTAGAGAAAATCCGGCTGATGGCGTAAACAGAAGCAGCAGCGCTCCGATTACCAATAAGCGGAAAAACAAGCCGCTGTAATCTGTCCCACGCAAAAATGCCCGCGCATATAAATACTGATAGGAATTACTATTGCCTTCAATCTGACGCAACAAGCCGTCGAAATATTTTCTTCTTTTTGCTTTGCTCTTCACTTGAGGAACATCTGTGAAAAGATTGATGATTCGGTTTACGCGTGCTTTTCGTTGTTCTTCCGAGGCGATCATCTGCTCCCATTGATAGAGCGGATAGCGCGCCTCATACGCCACTTGTACTTTTTTACGCAGAAACATAGTATACAGCGTTACAAGTACCGACGCAACCCATGGATTGAAAAATATCGCGATAGTGACCGATAATATCGCCGCGCATGCCAGATACAGTTTGTTTTTTCGCCGGATCTTCTTATCGCCTATCTTCAGACCCAACTCCTGGAGGTCCAAATCGACGATTTTTAAGAGGAACAAAGTTGCATAAATCGGCAGGAAATCATTTGCTCCGATTGTTCTTCCCGCAAAAAGCATCGGCATTGCCGCGGCTGCCACAAAGAACAAGAGAATCACCGGAAGGATCAAGCTGTATTTTTTCGCTTTGCTGAAATAGCTCCCCCATTCCTTTTCCTTAGCCAAAAGGAATACTTGGTCGGCCGGCTCCAAAAAGGTCGCCAGCTTACCGATAAAAATGCTGCCGGAAAAAATAGCTACTATCAGAAGCTTTCCCCAAAGGAAATCCGGTGTCACGGTTTTCACGAATTCGGAATATTGATAAGCCAAAGCGCCCAACAGAAAGAGGAGCACGAGGACGAAATGATCATTGAAGATATATTTGCTGTAGCGGCTGAATTTTTTCAGGTGCAGTTGCTGCCTTCTTTTCCAGATACTGTCCAAGTTCATGGTTGCGCCACTTCTTTCGTCAAGCTGATGTAAAGCTCATCGAGACTTGCTCCCGGCATACCCATTTCATGCTGCAGGTCTACCATCGTGCCTGTCACTTTGACCTCACCATGGTGCAGCAGGACGAAATTATCACATTCTTTCTCGGCAGACGCCAATACATGCGTGGACATCAGAATAGCTGCACCTTGCGCTTTTTTCTCCCTGACCATCTCCAGGAACGAGTGGATGCCAAGCGGATCCAGACCCAGGAATGGTTCATCGATGACGTATACCGGCACATCCAACATGAACGCGCAAACGATCATCACTTTTTGCTTCATGCCTTTTGAAAAATAAGCCGGAAACCAGTCCAGCTTGTCCTCCAGACGAAAATCTCGGATGTAGCGCATCGCCTTTTCCATGGCGACTGCTTCCGTGATTCCGTAGGCCATCGCCGTTATTTCCAGATGTTCCCTTAAGGTGAGCTCTTCATAGAGCACCGGCGTCTCCGGAATAAAAGCGAAGGACTGACGATATCGTTCTGTATCCTCGCGCAATGTCCGGCCATCGATCGCAACCTTTCCGCTGAAAGGCATCATCAGACCGATGATGTGTTTGATGGTCGTACTCTTGCCTGCTCCGTTCAATCCGATCAATCCAGTCAGTTCACCAGCTTTGACCTCAAAATTTATATTTTTTATGACGGGCAATTGTGTATAGCCGCCCGTGACATTCTCCAATAATAGTGACATTTAACCGTCCCTTTCACATGCGTTTGTGCCTTATATTATAACACAGCCTCGCCCCAACCCAAATATCTTGCTGAGCGAAGCGCCATTTTGCCCTCAGGATATCAAAAAAAACGCAAATATGATAAAGTTATGCTATAGAATAAAGTAGATAATGGACAGAAAGAGGTCGAGCCTATGACAGATTGTATTTTTTGCAAAATCGCGAACCACGAAATCCCGAGCAGCATTGTCTATGAAGATGATGTCGTCATTGCGTTTCTGGATTTATCCCAAGTGACGAAAGGTCATACACTGCTGGTACCCAAGAGGCATGTCGCTGATATTTTTGAATATGATGAAGAATTGGCGAAGGAAGTCTTTTCGCGCGTCCCTAAAATCGCACGCGCAATCGAACGTTCCAGCGATGACATTTTAGGGCTGAATATTCTGAACAATAACCGTTCGATAGCTTATCAATCCGTTTTTCATTCGCATATCCATTTCTTACCGCGTTATGAAGATTCGGACTCGGATGGTTTCGGTTTGAAATGGAAAACGCATGAAGGAAAATACTCACAGGAAGAATTGGCAAAAGTAGTAGCATCCATCAAAGAGAGTCTGGAGGAATAGATATGCGCTCATTTATGGAAGGAATAGTATTCGGTACGGTAGTCGGCGGTCTGCTGGGGTTGCTGAACACCCCGCGCAGCGGAAAAGAAAACCGCGCGAAAGCGAAAGCTTACCTTGAGGACAACACACTTGCGGTAGAGGATCTCAATGAGAGCGTTCAAGGTTTGCGCAAAGCGATCCAATCCTTGACCAACGACGGATTGGCTTCCGTCAATGCCGTTTCGGAGGAAGTCACCAAATCGATTGAGAGCTTTACGCAACAGGCCCAACCAAGAATCAACCGCATCAACGATAAACTTGCCGTTTTGACTGATGATATGGAAAAAGTCGCAGCAAGCATGGAATCGCAAATGCCTGCAACGACAGATGCCCCATCACAATAATATACATTAAAAATACGACTTGCCAAATGCACACCGGATCATCGGTCATTTGGCAAGTCGTATTTTTTTTACTTCCTATCAAAAAGACTCCAATCAAGAAGCTCTACTTATTTTGAATATCATCTTGTTTAAACAGTATTTGGATTGGCATTTCCGAAAAAGACTCCGTGAGTAACTGTTCCACCGTCGCAGCCGCTGCCTTCAGTTTTGCCGCACCCGTTTCCGTTAAGGACGTATAGATGCTCCGCCGATCATGCTCGCAGACATTTCGCTCCAACGCACCACAGCCCTTAGCCTCAAACTTGCTGACCAGTCTCGATACCGCACTTTGGCTTAAGCCAACCTTTCCCTCCAAATCCTGGAGTTTCAGTTTTTGCTCCGGTTCCTGTGATAAGAAATAAAGGACATAGAACTCTTTCAGAGAAAGATTATGGTTCATCTGCAAACTTTTTTCCAATGCGCTCTCGACTTTCAGATGAAAATTATTGATCTCCAGCCATTGGCAAAACGCAGAACTCATTTCACATTTCACAAAGTCCCCTCCATCCCTTTCGAATTATCAACTTATGATACCAAATATTGGCATTTTGAGCAATCTGCCGCGACTCGACGCGGATACTTTGTATACTTTCGGTTTTATCTGCAGATATGAATTTTCTGAGAAATTTGCTAGCGTTTTTAAGGAATATTTTCCATAATCACGGCGTTTATGATATATTTATAAATGGTTATTCATGGGATAGATAAATAGAAATAGATTGGAAGTGCCACATTCATGAAAAAGAAATTTGCATTGACGTCCGTTGCTTTCTTGACGGCCATCACATTAGCAGGCTGCGCGACTAGCGAAACAGTCGCAACGACTCCAGCAGGCGATATCACTAAAGATGAATTATACGACGCAATGAAAGCATCAATCGGCGAAACCGTTTTGCAACGTCTGATTTTGATCGACGTATTGAATGACAAAATCGGCGACAATGAATTGGAAGCTGAAACAGAAGCTGAACTGTTGACGACCATCGAACAATACGGCGGAGAAGAAACATTCAACTACATCTTGTCACAATCAGGATTCGCAAATAAAGATGAATACCAAGATGTATTGTATTTGAATAAACTGATCGAAGCAGCTGTCAGAGCTGAAACGACTTTCACGGATGAAGAAGTGGAAGCCTATTACGAAGCTTACCAACCACAAATCAACGTACAGCATATCTTGGTTGCAGATGAAGCAACTGCTGTAGATCTTATCAGCCAAATCAACGCAGGTGCGGATTTCGCGGAATTGGCAAAAGCTAACTCCACCGACACAGCAACTGCTGAAAACGGCGGAGAAACAGGATTGTTCGGAGCAGGCGAAATGGTCGCAGCATTCGAAGAAGCCGCTTATGCGCTTGAAGTCGGTGAAGTGACACAAACACCAGTCGCTACCGAATACGGCTACCACATCATCAAGATGATCGAGAAGACAGAAAAAGGAACATTGGAAGAAGAACGCGAAAACATCGAAACAGTGATGATGGACGAAAAACTTGCCGACAATGATTACCTGACATCCGTAATGTCCACAATCGTCCAAGCCGCGAACGTTGAAATCAAAGACGAAGACCTGGCAGCAGCGATCGATCAATTCTTGCCTGCTGAAGAAACAAGCTCATCAGACGCAACATCCGAATCTGCAACTTCAGAAGAAGCTAGCTCAGAAGCAACTTCTGCAACTGAAGAAGCGGAATCAGCTACATCCGAATCTGCAAACTAATAACTATAATGTAAAACACGCAAGTTACCGGCTCTTGATTCCGGTAACTTGCGTGTTTTTGTTATTGCCCTTCTTCAGAAGGTTGGACAAAGAGCGGCTTATAGAAGCTGCGGTTCTCCAACCCGAAAATGCGCTCGCTGAACGTTCCTGGCGTCGTGCGCAACAAAGCCGTATCGATCATATTGATGGAAGCATCCAAATTGTCCAGGTGATGGATAATTTCGGCTTCCAGGAGATGCGGCGTTACCGGCGAGCCGAATTCCTGTTTGCCGTGATGCGCCAGAACAATGTGTTTCAACAGGATGACTTCTTCACTGTCCTCATCGATGTTCAAAGACAGGCAGGCTTTGGTGATTTCTTCATCAATCAGGACGATGTGCCCGATCAGATTCCCTTTCAGGGTATACTCCGTCGACATACTACCACTCAACTCAATCGTTTTTCCGATGTCATGGAGAATCACGCCACCGTACAACAAAGACTTATTGACTGATGGATAGTGTTGAATGACCGTTTTCGCCATCCGCAAAATCGATACCGTATGGAAACCCAGTCCGCCCACGATGGCATGATGATGACGCTTCGCAGCGGGATACTCGAAAAATTCCCGTTGATATTTTTTGAGTATATGCCGGACAATCCGGTTGATCGGCGCGCTCGTGATCTCAAACAAGATTTGGCTGACTTCTTCCACCATTTCTTCCGATTTCAACGGAGCACGTTCCATATAAAGTTCAGGTCGGCTTGGTTCCCCTTCCCTAGCGAGCCTTAGCTTTGTGATGCGCAGTTGGGGATTGTTCTGATACAGTTCCCGTTTGCCGGTTACGGCAACGACTTGACCAGCTTGGAATTGCTGGATGTCCTCCTCTTTTGCGTCCCAGTATTTCCCATCGATCTGACCGCTGCGGTCCTGGAAAGTAAAGGCAATGAATTTCTTGCCGTTTTTCGCCAGGCGGATATCCGCACTTTTGATCAGTACATAAATTTCAAAATTATCATCGATTTCATGTTCGTATATTTTTTTGGCCACCCCTGTCAGCCCCTTTCACTCCTATTTTAACATGTATACTTGTTTCTGTGAAAAACGTTGAACGCAAGCGTCATCGAATGTGAAAAAGAGTACCTGCACGTCTTCGCTCAGCTCCTCCAGCAAAGTAAACATGATGTTCTTCCTGTCCTCGTCGAAGTTCACAAAACCATCATCAATCAAGATCGGCATGCTGACGATATCGGCAGTGTTCTTCACAAACGCCAGCCGCAGCGCAATGTACAACTGTTCCACCGTCCCCTGCGACAATTCATTCGGGAAAAAGGTTGTTCCATCCTTACGCTGCACCTTCATACCGTTCTTTTGGAACGCGATGCCGGTGTATGCACCCTCCGTCAAACGACTGAAGAAGGTTATCGTATCGTCGAGCATCAGCGGCAGGCGATCCTCTTTTCCATACCGCAGTGCCCGTTCTATCCATTCTCCGGCAGTGACCAAGCCGGCCCACTCGACGGCAAGATCCCTCAGCTCGGTTTCGGCCAAAGCAAATTCCTGCAGCAAGGCGCTGTATGTCCCGCCTTCTTCCAATTGTTCCAGCTGATGCTTCAGTTCTACTTCCGTTCTTTGCAGTCTAGACAATTCTGCCTTCAGCTGCTGCATTTCCAGTTCATTCTTTTCGTAAAGGCCCGTACTTTTCTTCGCATCGCCGTATCGATCCAGAAGTTGCTCGCGGCCATTGACCTGTTCGTCCAGAAATTCCTTGCGCTTGAGATTTTGTTCTTGCTTCTCCTTCAGCGCCAGCAACTGGTAGAACTCGGCTTCGGTCTTTGCGTTGGCCTGATCCAAGAGCTGCTGCCGCTGTCGATGGGACTCAGCAAGGTCGCGTTGGATCAGTTCCAACTCTTGCTTCAGTTCGTTGATTTTATCCTGAACATTTGCAGCCATGCTTTCTTCCAAAACGACGGCATTCAGTATCTCGGGGAAGCGTGCGGCCATTTCAGTGACTGTCAGATGTTCAAAATGGAAACGGCTGCGGATGAACGCAGTCTGCTCATTCCATTTGTCCACAGCTAAACTCAGATTGCCCATTTCGGCTTCCTGTTTGATGATCAGGGCGGACTTCTCCGCCAACACGGCACCGGGATCCAATTGCAGGAGTTCCGTTGCCCTAATTCGGGCCGGATAGCCTTTCTGCTGCAGGAAGGTCTCCAATTCGGTTTTGAGCATCTTTCCTCGCTCTTCCAGCTCTTCACGGTCGTTCAAAAGCTCCAGGAATTTATCCTGCAACTCTTCGAGCTCCCTTGTTATTGCCGAGATCCTTTCGCGGACGGCAGCCTGCTTCAGAAATTGCTCCATCGCATTTTCGGGGGAGCCTTCTTGGGAAACAGCGTCCCTCGTTTGTGTCTGGTGCTTCCTTCTGGTCAGGATAGCACCACCGACAGCAAGCACAGCAGACAACGCCCAAGCAATTACCCTGAAATCCGCCAGCACAAAGGACAGGACCAGAAACACAGCTGCAGCCACAAACAACAGGCCGAGCGGACTTTTTTTCGTAACTGCAGGCGTAGGCCTCCTTTGGCTCGGCTGTTGCACATCGCTTTGCAGCACTGCATAAGCATCATCAGCCAACTTCTCGTTTTGAAGACGCTTCTCTTCTTTCTGGAGCGTTTCCAGCTGGTCTTCATGGAAGCCGATGTTGTGATCCAAACGCAGTAGTTGTTCTTCGATCTGTTTGAAGTCCTGGGCAAGCCGCTGCAGTCGGACGCGTTCTTCTTCCTTAAGCGGCTCCGGTGTGGGAAGGGCCAGATTCAACCCAAAGGCCATTTTTTGTTTGGCCAAATCGGCTTTGTTGTTGCTGACTTCATTTTCCAGATACGTGATCTTATTCAGATCCGCTTGCGTTTTGGCGACACTGTGCTGCAAAGCAGCAAAATCGGATTGGTGCTCTTTGTACCATTCCACATGGACAAATTCGCCCAACTGTTTCTGCATTTGCGCTAATTTTTCCTGAAGCTGCGTCTGCGCTTGGATCGAAGTGGCCATTCTTTCCTGCTGGCTCTGCCATTGGTAGCGGGCATCTTCCGGCACTTCGCTGTAATCGACTGCCGTGATTTCCTTGTTCAGCCGTTTCCACTCCTGATAACTGTCCGCCAATCGTAAGCTCTCTGCGATTGCAGTTTGTTCCTGCTCCAGTTCCTGTTGACGGGCTAATAGTTCGGCCTGCTGTTTTTGACTATCCGACAAATGCAGCAGCGACGTTTCATAAGTCGCATTTTTCGCTTTTGCTTGCTGAAGCTTCCTTTGCAGTTTTTCAGCAGCCTGTATTTTCTTGTTCAATGGCGGGACGCTGCCTGTCGGTTTGAAACGTTTCGCCGCTTCGTCCCGGTATTCTTTCGCTAATTGCAGCAAGCGTTCACTCCCACTGGTGCCGATGCTCAGCAGATAATGATTGAGATCTTCTTTTTGAGTTTTTTTCAAGGAAAGCAAGCTGTCTATTTTGAATGTATAAAGGGACTCGAAAGTCTCCCTGTCCATCCCCAATAAAAACCGCCCGAGATTTTTTGTCGTCTGCTGCACGCCATCTGCCAGCGTAACGACTGCTTGCCCCTTATTGCGATCTTTCACCCGCTCCACGATGACATCACCGAACCGCGTGTCCGCCAAAAACAAGCGACCACCGTATGCTTGCGCTTGCTTCGGAACGTACAGATTCTGATCTTTCTTGCGGGCATTGGGGAACCCGAAGAGGATACTGTTGATGAAGGATGACAAGGTACTTTTGCCGGCTTCGTTTTTGCCGTGGAAGACCTGCAGATCCTGCACATCATCAAAGGTTCGGTTCACCCATTTTCCGTAGCCGTATATTTCAATCTTCCGTATCTTCACTGTCTTCCTCCTCAAACGCGACGGCCTGCACGATCCTCTTTTTGGCAGCCGCCAACGCTTCCTCTTTGAAGCTTCGGTCTTTTTTTAAATCAGGGAAAGTAGTCCTGATGAGCGGATGCTGGAAAAAGTTGTCCAGCTGTTGATAGAATACGTCATCTCCGCTGATTTCCGTCCAACTTTTCGAAAAACTTTCCTTCATGACCTGATCGAACGAAAACAGTTCTTTTTCCGTATCGACTGCTATTTTCAACTGGTACAGGTAAATGAAAGGCTGTTCCAACCTTTGCCGGACACCGTCCAGTATTTCTTCGTCCTCGATTTTTTTGACAACATCGGGATGTAGCCCTTGGATGTCTGTAAACTGTAACGAAAACAGTACGCTCGATTCACTCATAGCACGATGCTGCTCCATACGTTCCTCAATGCGCGCAAGCACATCATTCAAAGTTTTACAGCCACGCAACGACATCATTTCTTTTTCCCAAACAATCGGCGCCGTTGGGAGAAAAGTCAATGTCGGTAACATTCCTTTCCGGAGTGTCACCAAATACGCACCTTTTGCTTCTGTCTCGTTCGGATTACGCCCTTGCGTATTTCCGCAATAGACGACAGGAGGAGCCTCCTGAAGCTGCTGTCTTTTGTGGATATGTCCCAAAGCCCAATAATCATAGTTTTTCGCGTTCAATTCGCCTAAAGAAAACGGCGCATAGACACCTTCGGAAGAGTTCAGTCCTTCAAGGTAGCCGTGCAGCATCCCGATGTGGTAATCCACTGTATGATTCCGGTTCGGATAATCGATAATCATCCGATCTTCAACCCATCTGGACGGGTAACTGAAGCCAGTGATAGCCACCCGCTCACCTGCTTTCGTAGTCAAAATTTCGGTGGTGACCTCTTTTTCGAAGACAGTTACGTTTCCGGGAAGCTGCAGTTTAAGCGACTCCCTTCCGAGGTAATCGTGGTTCCCATGCGACAAATAAACCGGGATACCCGCCCGATCCAGCCGTCCCAATTCATCCCTCAGAAAAGCCTGCGCCTTCACACTCTGATTCTCCTCATCGTAGATATCCCCGCTGATCAGGAAAAAATCGACTTCTGCCGAGATGGCTTGCGTCACCAATTCCCGAAAAGAAGCAAAAGTGGACTGGTAAATCGCATCAAAAAGTTGCGGTTCCAGCTGTTTGATTCCTTTAAAAGGGCTATCCAGATGGAGATCCGCTGTATGGATAAATGTAATCACAAGCTGTCCTTCTCTCTGCATTCTATGCTAAATCTGTGAAATAAGAAAAGCTGAACGGGTTCGTTCAGCCCGGAAAGAAATTTAGGAAATCTGTCCGACTGAGCATCGAAGAGCGCAATAGGACAGATTTATCTAATTTCCGAAGGGCTTACCCGTGAAGCTAGCCATCTATATTGGATGCATGAAATATTTTGCAATCCTGTGAAAAACCTACGGTGACGCACTTTTGATTCTAAAAATTTTTATATGATCCTAGAAGCATCAAAAAAGCTGCGCCATTTCTTCCAAATAGCGGATGAAGAACGTTGGATGGCATTGATCGGCAATGCGTTGAATCCTGTCCTTGTCTATCATCCGGCCATTCTTTCGGAAATGGTCACAGCTTGTCGTCAAAAATTAAGTCTTAATCTTGTGCAGGCGCGTATAGTTCTTGCAACGGTTTTGTGATGATAGCATTGATTTCTTCCATCAATTGGCTCAACTGTTGCTCTTTAGCCATCAAAGATTGGATAACTTCGTTGCCGGATGCTCTTTCAGCGATGGTCTGAGCAGAAGCCACATCGTCATCAGTGATCGCTTCGCCAGTCATTTGTTTTTGTTGCAGTCCTATTTGCACATTACGGAACTCCTCAAACAATTCAAACGCAACTTGATCTTCTCTCATTGCAGTATAAGCTGCAGACAACTCCGTAAAAACAGAAGCCTCACGCAGATTTTTTTCCAACTCATAAGCTGTATCATAAATATTACTCATTATCTCATTCCTTCCATTCGCATATTACATAAACTATAACATTATCCGAACAATAAAGCCATCAAAAAACACGAAAATATGTTCGGAAAATAGAGCGTGATGATTCGCGCTTAGATACCCGTGCGTTGGAGCATCCAGCTGCCGTTCACCTCTTTTGTGGACGACAGCTGGGTGTGAAACTTTAGTGGTATCTGCGAATCAGATCGCGTTTACGGAGAGCGTGAGAAAAGTCGTTTTCGCAGAGCGTGATGAATCCCGGATAGAAATCGAGCACTAAGAGGACTATTACGAGAACGACCGCTCTTTGTCCGATTCTTCCGCCTTGTCGGACAACACGCAGGTCATTCGCTCTCCACTTGTCCGATTCCCTACAATTATCGGACTCTCTTTCAACAAGCATGTAAAAAAAAGACAAGCCGTCACAGCCTGTCTTCCCCTTAAATCAATTCTTACTGCCCGAAAGCCTCGTTGGCCCAATCGAACAATTTTTTTGAACCCTCACCTAGGCTTTGACCGAACGAACCCATGTCATTCATGAACTCATCCAAGCCATTTTTCAGCCCATTAATGATGCCACTATCATAGGTTTCTTCGGCAGCAGCGACGGCAAATTCTGTCTGCGGGCTGATCGACAGCAAAGCCCCCATCTCGGCACTGTATAAATTTGCCATCGTCTTGCCGGCATTGTTAAGATTATACATTTCATTGGTTTTATCATATCCCAACCAGGTAGTAACAACAAGATCCGGTGTGTATCCTACCATCCATTGTGACTTGATGTAGCCTGTTTCCCGATCAAGCTCCGTCGTTCCGGTCTTGCCGGCGATCACCATGCCGTTCGATGGTTGCGCCGATGCCCCAGTACCGCCATCTGCATACACGCCCATCAGCATGCTTGTCATTTCTTCCGCAACCGCGGCGGTCGTAACCCGGTTCGACTTCGGCTTGGTATTGTCAACGATCACCGCTCCGGTCGCATCGACAATCTTCGTGATGAAACGTGCTTGCGTGCGCACCCCTTCATTCACGAAAGTCGTATAGGCACTGGCCAGTTGCAACGGTGTCACGCCCTTGCTCATCCCACCGAGCGCAATAGCGCCCAAATTCTCATCCGCTTCGCCGATCGAGATTCCGAAATCTTCCAGTTTGGAGATTCCTCTTTGGATACCCAGTTTATCCAACAGCCATACTGCAGAGGTGTTCTTGCTCTCGGCAATCGCCTGGTACATCGGTAAAGTGTCATACAAGCTGTTCCGGTCATAGTTCGAAACAGAATAAGCATCATCACCGTAAGTCAAGGAATCATCGTCCATCACTTCCGCATCGACTGCGTATCCGGCCTCAAGAGCCGGTGTATAGACGGACAATGGTTTGATGGTCGAACCAGGCGCCATTGGCATCTGCGTTGCACGGTTATAGGTCCGGAAACCTTCATATTTTGTCGCTCCGACAACCGCGAGTACATCCCCGGTTGCCGGTTCCATAGCCACAGAGGCACTCTGTACAAGAGTCCCATCTTCCGCGGTCGGCAGATAGGCATTCGCATAGGCATTATCCATCTGAATCTGATAATCCTGATCCAGACCGGTGTAGATTTTGTAGCCCCGGTTCAGCAGATCCTCTTCATCCAAGCCGTAGGTATTGACGGCCTCGTCGATGACCGCATCGAAATAGTAGGGATAGTTGTAACTGCTGTTTGCGTAATAGGTACCCACCACATTGATGTCTTCAGCCATTGCCGTATCAGCGGTAGCTTGATCGATGAACGCGTTGTCCGCCAACAGTTGCAGAACCGTGTTCCTTCTAGCAATGCTCGCTTCTTTATTGTCGATTGGATTGTAGTAACTCGGCGACTTCAGGATTCCAGCCAGAATCGCTGCTTCCGACAAGCTGACTTCGCTCGCCGGTTTTCCGAAGTATTTCTGCGAGGCATCCTCGACACCCCACACCCCGGAACCAAAGTAAGCGTTATTCAGGTACATCTCAAGGATTTCATCCTTCGTGTATTTACTTTCGATTTCGAATGCCAAAAACAGCTCTTTGGCTTTGCGGATCAATGTCTGATCCAATGTCAAGTAGGCATTTTTTGCCAACTGTTGGGTAAGCGTCGAACCCCCACCGACAATATTTCCGCCGTTCAGCACGAAACCTACAGCGGCACGGCCGATTCCGATCGGGTCAACACCGGTGTGCTTATAGAAGCGTTTATCCTCAGTTGAAACGACGGCAGTCTGGATATTCGGAGAAATCTGATCGATCGTCACGAATGTCCCTTTCTGCGAATAGAGTTCCCCGGCTTCATTGCCATAGCGATCGTAGATGACAGTTGTCTGTTCCAGACCTGCCTTGAGATTTTCGACATTGGCGGTCTTAGCCAAAAATACTAGATAAGTGCTGCTGATCAATGTCCCGATCAACAAAAACAAGATGATAAACTTGTTGATCCGGTATTTCCGCCAGAGGTTCTTGCGTTTCTCATTGAAACGGGCCCATCCGGCTTTCAAGATTTCTTTAAATGGTTTATTTTGCATTTTTTGATCCTTCTTCATTTAATACATCCCCCAGCTTGCTGCAATGCCTTTGCGGTGCGCGTGGCAGTGGAGACACAACCTAAGCTTTTCACATGAAAGCACATTGCAATAACAGATTCCGTATCATAGTAACAGGAATCGCTCAAATAAGAAACCGACTTAAGTCGCAGAAATGCTCCCGTATTGCAATTTCTCTATTTTGATTTATAATTTTAGCATAAGTATCGTTTTGAATTAACCGAATTTTGCTTAAATAATTATTAAGGTAGGTGGCACCAGTGGGACAGAACGCATCAGATGACAACCATCTGTAGACCAAAAGAATTTTCGAAAACGCGTATTTTCAGGGATTCTTTTGGTCGCTTTCATTTGTTTCAGCGTGAAACCAGAGATCTCGTGAAGAAATTTCCTATTCAGGATCATTATTTCACAGGAGGTGAAGTCTGCTCTCTATAAAGGAAGCAGGCAATCAATTATGTCAATTACAACCGGTTTACTATTATTTTTCCTCATTCTTTTCATTGCTTCTTTTTTCGTTGTGTCCGAATATGTGCTCGTGAGGATCCGTCCTTCCCGGCTGGATTTCCTGGTTGAAGAAGGAAATCCGCAAGCAAAATTATTAAAAAATATGACCGTTAAACTCGACAGCTATCTTTCAGCGACGCAACTGGGGGTTACGATTACATCTCTTGCCCTTGGTTGGTTAGGGGACCCTACCTTTAAGCGCCTGTTCGATACGCTTTTCGGTAACTTGCCGATTCCCGATGCAATCGCGACCATCCTGTCCTTCGTTGTTTCCTTCGCTGTTTTGACTTCCATCCAAGTCATCATCGGTGAACTCGTTCCCAAAAACGTTGCCTTGAGCCGCACGGAGAAAATGGGATTGCGTATCGCAAGACCGTTGAATATTTGGTACCGCTTGATGTTTCCCTTGATTTTTGTGCTGAACAAGACGGCCAACGGCATTTCCAAAGCGATCGGGATGAAAACGATCGGCGAATCGGACGACAATGTGTCCGAAGAAGAACTGCGCTTGATCATGAGTCAAAGCTTGAAGAGCGGTGAAATCAATCGTGAAGAGTATCAATTCGTGGAAAATGTTTTCAACTTCGATGAGCGGATGGCGCGCGAAATCATGGTTCCGCGTACAGAAATCGTAGCGGTCGACTTCGACATGTCACTGAGCGATATCGCAAATGTCGTCCAGCAGGAAAAGTATACCCGCTATCCGGTCATGCGCGAGGACAAAGACTCGATCGTAGGCGTCATCAACACTAAAGAAGTATTTGCCGCCTTTGTCGAAGCAGTCCAAAACAAGGACGAAAGCAAATTCACCGTCACCGATTTCGTTCGCCCGGTCATCACGGTCATCGAAACGATTCCGATCAAGGAACTTTTGGTGAAGATGCAGAAGGAACACAACCAAGTCGCCATTCTGATCGACGAGTACGGCGGCACAAGCGGCCTCGTTTCGATGGAGGACATCGTGGAGGAAATTGTCGGCGACATCAGCGATGATTTCGAGACGAAAGATCAACCTGAATTCATCATGCTTGGCGAAAACCATTATCGCATCAGCGCCCGCATGTTGATCGACGATGTCAACGACCTCTTCGGCTTGGACATCGACAACGAAAACGTGGATACGATGGGCGGCTGGTTGCTCGACCAAAAGTATGACGTCAAGGAAGGCGAAGAAATCGAATACCACGGCTACCGCTTCAAGGCGATCCAAAAAGAAAAAAATTCAATCATCGTCATCGATATTTTCACGACAAAGAAAATGAAGAACCAAGTCGAATCTGCAGATTCGGAAGAAAATGAAGAACCCGAAGTAACCGAATAAGCAAAAAAAACTTTGTGACCAGGCTTTTGAACGCCTGTCGCAAAGTTTTTTTTGATGAGATTTCTTAATGAAGATGCCCTGTATCCAACTCCGGACGCCCTTTGAAGAAAGGCAGCACGGTCTGTGCGATCAACGGCAGTTTGCCGACTGCATCGCTTTCGATTGTCCATACCAACAACGGTTCATGAAGGCTCAACCGCAGGATGAACCAGCCTTCCCCGTACTGGCCACTCAGATTCACGCGCACGCCCTCAAGATGATCTGCAACCAATGCCATGTCCTCGGTCGCAGCGATGAAAGCCGCAAAATCCTTAATGATGGCATTACCCACTTCAAAAATCGGTTCTTCGATGATCGTAAAGCGATACTCCATCGTTTCCGCCGGTTGACCCAGTGTCGCGATCAAATCACCCAAGCGTTTTCCTTCCGTTGACAACTGCGCATCTGCGATCAGCAGCTTTGCGATCAGGTAGGCACCGTCATCCAGGAAATAATTTTCTTTCAGCGCCGCATGTCCGCTCGTTTCAATCGCCAACACTGCATTGATGCCCGCTTCATTCAATTCGATGCCGCGATTGATGACATTCCGGTAGCCGGTCAGATAACGGTCCTGAACCCCGCCAAGTCCCGTGATGAATGTATCAAGATGGGAAGAAGTCGCGGAATTTGTTACGATTGTCGCACTTGGCTCTGCATTCAACAACACCGCCGAAATCAACGCAATCAGATTGTTGCGGTTGAACGCTTTTCCGTCGCTGTCGACGATCGCGGAACGGTCCACATCCGTGTCGAAGATGATCCCAAGATCGGCCTTGTTTGCGATCACTGCATCCTGGATGCTCTTCATTGCCGCTTTGTTGTCCGGATTCGGGACGTGATTCGGGAAAGTGCCGTCCGGATCCAGGAATTGGCTACCGGAAGTGTCGGCCCCCAAAGGCTGCAGCACCCGTTCCACAAAGAATCCGCCCGCTCCGTTACCGGCGTCCACGATGATGTGGCGTCCAGTCAATGGTTTCTCAGGATTTTCCGCTGAAGCGATGCCTTTGCGGATTTTTTCCTGGAGATCGGCTGCATAAGTCGAAAGTAGATCCATCTCGGTCACAACTGCGGTTTGTTCTTCTTCAGCGAATGCTTCCGGTGTTTCGTAGGCGTATTCCAAAATTGCCTCGATGTCCTCGTGCTCCGCTCCACCTGTTTTAGTGAAGAATTTCAGTCCATTGTATTCAAAAGGAAGATGGCTGGCGGTGATCATGATCGCTGCATCCGTCGCGTAATCTTTGTACTGCGTCGACATGAACATCGCCGGTGTAGTGGAAAGGCCCACATCGACGATTTCGATGGCAAAAGGCGCCATCCCAGCCATCAGTGCAGTTTTGATGTCTCCTCCGGATAAGCGGCTATCCTGTCCGATCGCAATTTTGACTTTCTTTTCGCTGTTCAGATTGATATTTTTATCTTTTTGCAACCACTCCACGAAACCGTATCCGATACGCGTCACTTTGTCCGCCGTAAGCGTCGCTTCATGTTTTTCCGTCGAAATCGCAATCCCGCGGACATCCGACCCATTCTGTAAGGCCAATAATGCAGCTTTATCCATTATTCCATCCCCTTTTCAATTTTACGTTACATCCATTATACCTATTCACTGGAAATAAAAAAAGAACGGCCGAAGCTTTTTCGCTTTTGGCCATTCTACTTGTGAAATTATCAACTGGGTGAGGCTTTAGCCCTTCAATTTATCGTTCTCATACGTGTGAGTCAATTCCAGATTCGGGAATCCTTGCTGACGCAACGCCTCGTAGACCACCATGCAGGCTGTGTTCGAAAGGTTCAGGGAGCGTACATGCTCATCGTTCATCGGAATGCGCAGGCATTTTTCAGCGTTTTCCTGCATGAAAGATTCAGGTAGGCCCGTCGTCTCTTTGCCGAAGATGAAGAAGATGTCCTCGTCCTTCGTGAAGTCGGCCTCGCTGTAGATGCGGTCGGCGAACTTGGTGATCAGATAGAGCTGGCGATCGCCCAAATAGTCGAGAAAAGCCGCCAGATCCGCATGATGGATGATGTTCACGTCATGCCAATAATCAAGCCCGGCACGTTTCAGCTGCTTATCATCGGTCGAAAAGCCCAAAGGTTCGATCAGATGTAAAGTTGTATTGGTTGCAGCACAAGTGCGCGCGATATTGCCTGTATTCGCAGGGATCTGCGGTTCAAATAGTACGATATGGTTGGTCATAAATGAGACTCCTTTATTCTGTTAGATTAATCTGTTTTCTGGATTTCAAGCATTTTCAGATAAGCTTTCTCCATTTCAGCTTTGGTTTCTTCATCCGTTTCGATTATAAGCCGTTCGGAGAAAAAAGCCAACATTTCCGGATTAGGCTCGCGTACAATCTCCGCGATAGCCCAAGCAGCCGTTCCGCGCAGCACTGGACGGGGATCTTGCTCGATCATCCGCAGCAGTTCCGGAATCGCCGTCCGGTCGCGGTAATTCGCCAAGGCGATGACAGCGTTGCGCTGCAGCGGTTTTTTGCCGCGCCATGAGCCTGCCAGATGACCGAACTGCTCCTTGAATTCCCGATTCGAAATCGTCAACATCGGTTGCAACACGGGCGTGACGCTTGCTGGTTCAGGCTCCATTTCGGGATGTAAATGATGATCCATACCGCGGTTATACGGGCAGACTTGCTGGCAGATATCACATCCGTAAATGACATGGCCAATTTTTTGGCGGTATTCTTCCGGCATGTACCCTTTTGTCTGCGTCTGGTAGGAAAGGCAAATGTTCGGGTTCAGTTGGCCATTACCGAGGATCGCTCCGGTCGGACAGAAGTCCACACAGCGCGTGCATTCCCCGCAACCGAAGACACCCGGCTCATCCGCTGGGAAAGGAATGTCGGTGATGATTTCCCCCAAGTAGACATAGGAACCGAATTCGCGCGTGATCAACAGCCCGTTACGGCCGATGAAGCCCATTCCGGCTCGTTGCGCCACCACTGTATCAATCAGCTCCCCCGTGTCCACCATCGGCTTGAAGCGGGCATCCGGAATTTTTTCCTGGATGAAAGCAATCAATCGGTCCATTCTATCGCGGAGGATGACATGGTAATCTGTCCCCCAGGAAGCCCGTGAGAAATTGCCGCGGCGTTCTCCGCGCACCCGCTCAGCCTTTTCGGTCATTTTGCTCGGATAAGCCAGCGCAATCGAAAGGATTGCTTGCGGGTTATCGAATATCCGGTCCGGATAGATCCGTTCCTCCAGAACCGGGTGCTCAAAACCGACAGTGTGGCCCTTTGAATGTTGTTCCTTCAGACTTTCCAACATATATTCAAAAGGTTCGGCAGTCGTGAAACCCAGTTTATCGATACCCAACTTTTTGCTTTCTTCTATTATTTCAGCCTTCAATGCGGCAAAATTCATTTTTTCATGCTCCTGACAGTCAGTATTTTTTTACCGTTCGGCGCCTTCGTTCGGTCCGAAAAAGATTGCGAAAATACGCACAAAAAAACGTATCGTTTCGGTGTCAGGCACGGCGAATGCGATACGTTGGTCAAGGTCATTTTGTGGAACAAAACGATAATAATGGCTACAAAATGATATACGTATTATAGCATATCACACCGCTGTGTCAATATTTTTCGGAAACTTGGGCTATGTTCCGGTTACGCCAAAATCAGACAGCTTTGCTGGCGACCAAAAGTGTGACTGCCACAGTGACAGAATTCAACGGATTTGCCGATGCATTTGCTAGTGATTCTTCAGATGCGCCCCATGATAGTGGCGTCATCTCCATCAACCAGCCATAGCTTTTAGCATCAAGATCCACGGTATAGATGACTTCTTCACTGACAGCATCCGGATAAATATCGTAGAATCGGTCAACCACTTGTTGATTGTCGTACTCTCTTTTTGTCGTATCCAAGGCATACAACTGCTCCCGCAACTCGATCAAATACTGTGCATTCGGCACAACTTTGATGACCTTACCGTCTGGTTTCAAAACACGGTCGAATTCCTGGTACTGCGATGGTGAGAAGATGTTCAAGATGACATCAAAGGCACTTTCTGCAAAAGGTGAATGCGCCAGATCGGCCACGCACCAGAAGGCATCCGGGAAAAAGTTGCTGGCCGCCAACTGGATCGCATCCTTCGAAATATCAAAGCCAATTTTTGTCCCCTTCAAGCCTTTTTCGGTCAAATAATGCAGATGCGATCCTTCCCCGCAACCGACATCCAGAACCGCCGCCGTCTCCGGCTTGTCGATATGGGCATAGACGGCATCCAGCAACGGATGGAAAAAGCCGGTGTCCGCCAAATTTTTCCGGCTCGACAGCATCTCTTTGCCGTATTCATTCTGGCCGCCCTTCATCAACAGATGCAGTGTTCCCTTTTTTGATACATCAAAATGATGTCCATTTGCGCAGACGAGGCTATGCCCCTCCACCGTCTCAAATTTCCCTTTGCAGATAGGACACTGGAAAAGATTCCGATGCTGTTTCAGATAAAGACTGCCCGCTTCAATTTTTTTCATAAATACTACCCTTTCTCGGCCTCTCCCGTTCACGCGGTGTGAGGCGTTCACTGTCTCAAAACTCCTTTAACAGTTTACCATAGAACCCGTTTGGAATCAGCTTTTGCTTCATTTCCGCTGTTTGGAACCGGAATCATTTCAGTGGAATTCCGATGCACGTAAGTTTATACTGAGGGTGAATAAAAGCTTCAATTAAAAGAAAGGAGATTTTTCAAATGTCAAATGAGTTACGCAAAAGCAACAGTTTCTTCGACCTGCTGTCGGACACCGGATCGATGTTCCAAAATCGTTTTTTCCAGGAAATAAAATTGGACGTACATGAAACCGAGGACAACTATCAAGTGACAGCCGATCTGCCGGGCTACGCCAAAGAGGATATCACTGTGGATTATGACAACGACATTCTCTCCATTTCAGCCGTCCGCAAATCGGAAAAAGTCGAACAAGACGATAAAGGGCAAATCATCCGCCAAGAACGTTCTTCGGGTTCCGTACACAGGGAAATTTATTTGAAAGGCATCAACGACGAAGATATTACAGCTACTTTGACGGAGGGCGTCTTGAACTTGGTGCTTCCTAAAAAAGAGCCTACTCCTCCAACTAAACGCAAAATTGAAATATTCTGATAATTAAGGAAAAGACCGAGCAAACCGCCTTTTTGGCTTGCTCGGTTATTTTTTTGCATCACAATCATAAACTTTTTCTTGAACAATTCTTTATTGAGCGATAAAATACATCCATGGATAAAATATATCTACGAAAGAAGGCGAAAATAATGAAAATGAAAGGCGGCGTGGAACAAGCCATTTGCATACTGATCATGTTAGCGACTCAAATCGATAGACGCCCGATCAAGAGCGCTATCCTAAGCAGGCGTCTGTCAGTTTCCGATTCCTATCTCAAGAAAGTGATGCGCTCCCTTGTCGTTTCAGGCTTAGTCGATTCAGAGTCAGGCAAAGATGGCGGATTCCGATTGAACCGGATGCCGGAAGAAATCACAATGCTGCATATCTATGAAGCAATCGAAGGAACCCACAGCTTTGTCCGCCCCACCAATCTGGCCGAAAAGGTGTTCTTGCGAGCGGATAAAATCAAGAACAAAAAGAAGGAAGTCCTCTTAGTATTCTTCGATGCAGAGCAGCAATTCAAAGCCCGCTTGCAGAAATACACACTTGATTCCCTCTTGGTCGAAGGATCGGACAGTGTCGAAAACGTAGATTGGGAAGCCATCATCCTGTCTGCAGAAATTTAAATGAAGGAAGTGCACGATCTTGTTGAAGCAAGAATGGAAATCTGTTTTAAAATCGAAAAAAATATTAATCATCCTGTTCGGGATCAGCCTAATCCCTTCCCTTTACACCGTACTCTTCCTCAGTTCCATGTGGGATCCTTACGGTAAACTGGCCGAACTGCCGGTCGCTGTCGTGAACCAGGATAAGGCAGTCAATTATAATGAAGAAACATTGGCTGTGGGCGACTCGCTTGTCGCCGGCTTAGAGGAATCCGATTCCTTGGATTTCGATTTCGTCTCTCAGGAAGAAGCGGAAGCCGGACTGGCTGACGGCAGCTACTACATGGTACTCACTATCCCGGATGATTTTTCTAAAAATGCGACTACCTTGTTGGATGAATCGCCGAAACAAATGGAATTAACTTATCGGACCAGTGCAGGCAGAAGCTATATCGCTTCAAAACTGACGGCTTCTGCCGCCAAAGAAATCAAGGATACCATCTCAGATGAGGTGACGGCCATCTACGCGGAAACCATCTTTGATAAACTTCAGACGGTCGCAGACGGCATGCAAACGGCAGCGGATGGTAGCGCACAGCTCAGTGACGGCACCACCCAGATTAAGCAAGGCAACGAAAGTTTGAGCGAAAATCTCCACGTGCTTGCGGACAGTTCCCTAACTTTCAGGGATGGTGTCGATACATTGGCTGTCGGCCTACAGACCTATCTCGATGGTGTCGGCCAACTGGATGCGGGCGCCTTGGCATTGAACGAAGGCGTGGGTACCTTGACTGCCGCTATGCCGGATCTGGAAGCCGGCGTCAGCCGACTGAATGCCGGCGCGGCTGCTGCGGCTGCCGGCAGCACATCACTGAGCAACGGTCTTTCCAGCTTGGCCACAAACAGCCTCACATTATCGACAGGCATGAACAATTTGAACAACGGCATGAACCAATTGGCAGCTGGCAGCGCCGCCTTGACCGACGGCTTGACCGCACTGAACTCGAATCTCACGAGTGCTGAACAACAAGCCAAACTTGCTGCGCTGCAGGGCGGACTCGACCAAATAAAAACCGGCATCGAAACACTCGACAGCCAGCTTCAGCAATCCGCCCTGTCAGCGGACTTGACTGCCGTATTGTCCCAGCTGAACGGTCTCAGCACCACCCTTTCGTCGTCTCAATCAGAATTGAACACCATCATCGCTGCCGCGGATCCCGCCAGCAACACAGCTGCCATCATGGCTGCAATCGACCAAAGCGGAACCGAATTGACAGCCGAGCAGGAAGCGGCTGTCAACCAAGCTGTCTCAGCGCAAATGGCGATCATTGCGAATGAACAATCCAGTTCCATACAGACGATCACAAATGATCTCTCCGCACTTTCCAGTTTGAACGGTATTGATGCTTCAGCGATCACGCAACAAGTGACAGCACTCCAAAACAACATCAGCGGCCTGTCGGCAGGCTATGCCACTGTTTACGGCGGCGCGACAACCCTCGTTTCCGGATACGGCCAGATTGGTGCAACCACCCAAGCCCTGCTTACCGGTGGCAAATCGCTCCAGGCTGCCATCGGAAGCGCTCAAAGCGGCTCCCAAAAACTTGCTGACGGCCTGTCCCAACTCAGCAACGGTTCCGAACAATTGGCTCAAGGTGGAAAGAGCCTGAGCGAAGGCAATACCCAAGTAAGTGCAGGCTTGCAGACTCTGAATGAGCAGACCGGCCCCCTGGCAGCAGGCGCTGAAAAACTCAAGGACGGAACAGAGGCACTTGCCAACGGTACGACGGAGCTTGTCGAAAAAGGCAGTCTACTGACCGATGGTATCAGTCAACTTGCAGCCGGCGCTGAAAAAATCAG
Organism: Trichococcus sp. ES5; assembly: GCF_900067165.1. Taxonomy (NCBI): domain Bacteria; kingdom Bacillati; phylum Bacillota; class Bacilli; order Lactobacillales; family Carnobacteriaceae; genus Trichococcus; species Trichococcus sp. ES5. The sequence goes on along the minus strand of NZ_FJND01000003.1, from coordinate 4,742 downwards.
TGACGGCTCCGGCCAATTGGCGGATGGATCAAGCCAGCTGAATACCGGCCTGATCAGTTTGCTCAGCGGTACGAATGAACTCGGCGCCAAACTGTCGGAAGGCAGCGCTGCTCTGAATGAAGTCGATGCCACGGAAAGCACCTATGCCATGATGGCTGAACCGGTCATCACGAACCAGATCGAAACGGCTCCGGTCGCCAACAATGGCACCGCGATGGCACCCTATATGATGTCCGTTGCGCTCTTCGTCGGCGCCATCAGTCTGAACTTAATGTACGACATCTTCACTCCTCGGAATTATCCGAAAAATGGCCGCAGTTGGTGGGCCAGCAAAATCTCAGTCCTTTCTGCTGTCGGCATCTGCCAATCCCTCATCATGGTCACACTACTGGTGAAGGTGAACGGTTTGGCGCCGTCGTCGATCGATAAGACGCTGTTGGTCACCCTTTTGACTGCGTTCGTCTCGATATCGATCGTCATGCTCTTCAATCTGTTGTTTGATAAAGTCGGCTCCTTCCTGATGCTGATTTTCCTCATCCTGCAGCTATCAGGATCCGGCGGCACTTATCCGATTCAGCTGTCCAACAGCTTCTTCGAGGCGATCCATCCCTACCTGCCGATGACGTATTCGATCGATGCCTACCGCCAGCTGTTCGGCATCGGCGGCAGCATCTCCATGGATCTATTCATCCTGTTGGGGATCCTAGTTGCCTTCAATCTGCTAATCATCGTTTTCTACGCGATCAAACGGAAACAGTTGCGGAAGCAAGATTTCAAGATCGACGAAAAATCAGCCTCTATGGAAACCCAAACTGCTTAAAAACTCTATGAATGCCAAAACACGCACACCGGTATAGGCTGTGCGTGTTTTCTTTGTCCTTTTCCGGGTGCGTGCAGCACGGCGGACGCTGCTGTTGCGCCAGCTCCGGTGAACAGCGGCTTCGCCGAAGTTCAGCTAATATTCTGAGTTGCCAACTCCGATGAGGAGACCTTCGCCGGAGTTGCGGCTAAAAGTTACCCTCGTACTCCGGTGTGCAGCCCTTCACCGGAGCTGAGAACCATTTACTTTTTATCCATCTGAAAATTTTTCTTGACTTAACCTTAACTTTAAGTTGTAAGCTTGGCCTATAAAATTAAATTATGCTAAGCAGAGGTGAGAAAAATGAATATTTTAGAAGCAGCAGAAAAATCAGGACTAACAGCTGTAACCCTGTGCTATTACGAACGGATTGGTTTGATCCCTCCGGTTACAAGAGGAAACGGTGGTGTCCGGTTATATAAACAATCTGATCTTGGTTGGATCGATTTCATCAAGTGCATGCGCAATGCCGGTTTGTCGATCGAATCCTTGATTGAATACACAACGCTGTTCGAAAAGGGCAAGGAAACCGTTACCGCCAGGAAAGAAATCCTGATCGAAGAACAGAAAAAAATGCAAGAACGTTACAATGAACTAGGAAAAACGTTGCAAACACTGAACAAGAAGATTGAAAACTATGAGCAGGACCATAGCTAATCAAAAAAGTCGATGAGGACATCACCGTGATCAGTTCGCGCTCTGGGTACATTGTTGTAGGATAATTTTACTGACATAATGAGAAAACCATCCAAGCGGGCAACGAACTGCCCGCTTGGATGGTTTTCATTTATCGGAAATTAATCTTTTCTGTTACCGGGTCTACAACCACCTTAACAATCAACTCAATGGGGCAGACTCTTTTCGGACTCTTTCAATTTACTCCCAAAACTCTGAATTTTATGATTCAATCTATCGATTGTCTCATTAATTTCCTTTTGTTTGACAAGCAGTTGTTCTCTTTCTCTGATGAGAATGTTTTTGCGCGCTTCGTCCGACTCCGTACCATTTCTGAACAAGGTCGTATATTCGATCAGAGACTCGACCGACATCCCGGCACTGCGCATGCATTTAATGAAATCGATCCAACCAAGATCGTCTTTTTGGTAATCACGGACTCCACCATTTTTTCGGGTGACGGGAGGAATCAACCCTTCGCTTTCATAATAACGCAGCGTTGCAGCTGTGAGCCCAGTAATTTTTGCTGCTTCAGATATATTCATAATTCAATCATTCCCTTCTCTAGTTGAGCGCATACAACTAATGAATCAACTAAGTTCCAAATAAAACGGAATGATATCCACAAAGGTGCCATCATCCATTTTAAAACCACCCGGAATAGTCCCCAATTCTTTGAAACCCAGCTTTTTATAAAGGCTGATCGCACCCTTATTGTTGGCAACAACAGCATTGAACTGCATGATGCGGAATCCTGACTGCTTAGCCATCTCCAGCGAATGCACCACAAGTTTTTTGCCGATGTGCTTCCCTCTTTGATCAGCTATGACAGCATAAGAAGCATTCGCAATATGACCGCAACGTCCAATATTGTTGGGATGAAGAATATACAAACCAACTATCGCGCCATCTTCTTCCGCCACTCCGGTAAACGTCTGTTCCGTGAAGAAGGCTGCTGCTTCCTTGTCTGATAAACTGTTTTCTTGGGGGAAGTACTGGCCTTCATTTACGATATGATTCCATATACTTGCCATTGCCTCCAAATCATTTTCGCGAAATTTCCTGATAACGATAGCCATCAACCTACCTACCCACTTTCGATATAAATTCACTGGCTATATTATAACCCAAACTACGATTCTCTATACAAAAAAATAATCTTGCAACGATGAAATCATCGTCGCAAGATTATTTGTCTGATACCGGCGGCCGGGGTCGAACCGGCACGCCCTCGCGGGCACTGGATTTTGAGTCCAGCGCGTCTGCCAATTCCGCCACGCCGGCATGATAAAAAGTTTATTACGATAGATCACCTATCGGAAAGGCGGTAACCGGATTTGAACCGGTGATAGAGGTTTTGCAGACCTGTGCCTTACCACTTGGCTATACCGCCGAAATGTTGCTATTTAAAAACTGGGCTAGCTGGATTCGAACCAACGAATGACAGAGTCAAAGTCTGTTGCCTTACCGCTTGGCGATAGCCCAATAAAGAGGGCGACCGATGGGAATTGAACCCACGAATGCCGGATCCACAAACCGGTGCGTTAACCACTTCGCCACGATCGCCATTATATTAATTTAAAAACAGGGGTAGTAGGAATTGAACCCACACTGACGGTTTTGGAGACCGTAGTTCTACCTTTAAACTATACCCCTATATTAAAAATTTAATCCAAAAAAATGGAGGGAGGCAGATTCGAACTGCCGAACCCGAAAGAGCGGATTTACAGTCCGCCGCGTTTAGCCACTTCGCTATCCCTCCATCATATAAAAATGGTCCGAGACGGATTCGAACCGCCGACACCTTGAGCTTCAATCAAGTGCTCTACCAACTGAGCTATCAGACCAGAATAAAATTGTAAAAACGGCTCCGACGGGATTTGAACCCGCGATCTCCTGCGTGACAGGCAGGCATGTTGACCCCTACACCACGGAACCAATGGAGGTTGACGGGATCGAACCGCCGACATCCTGCTTGTAAGGCAGACGCTCTCCCAGCTGAGCTAAACCTCCAGGGATTGTAAATTATGAGCCTAGGCTCAACTTGTTCTTTTTGTATAACAGCCAGAACAATGATCCGTACGGGAATCGAACCCGTGTTACCGCCGTGAAAGGGCGGTGTCTTAACCGCTTGACCAACGGACCATGATATTTATTATAATGGAAAAACGGAGAGTAAGGGATTCGAACCCTTGAGACAGTTTAACCCGCCTACACGATTTCCAATCGTGCTCCTTCGGCCGCTCGGACAACTCTCCAAGTTCCGATAAAATCTAATTCATATCAAATGCATGAGACTTAACCGAAAAACTCCGCAAGTAGGACTCGAACCTACGACATCATGATTAACAGTCATGCGCTACTACCAACTGAGCTATTGCGGAAAATTAAAAAGCGCGGCAACGTCCTAGTCTCACAAAGGGAAACCCTTCACTACAATCGGCGCTAAGAAGCTTAACTTCTGTGTTCGAGATGGGAACAGGTGTGACCTTCTTGCCATCGTCACCGCACATTTTTAATTAGAGAACATTGTTCTCTCAAAACTGAATCTACAAAAGTAAAGGGATTCCGAAAACACCGCTTGAGTTTTCTTCTTTTTAAAAATTGGTTAAGTCCTCGACCGATTAGTATTGGTCCGCTCCATACATCGCTGTACTTCCACTCCCAACCTATCTACCTGATCATCTCTCAGGGGTCTTACTCACTTAAAGTGATGGGAAATCTCATCTTGAGGGGGGCTTCACGCTTAGATGCTTTCAGCGTTTATCCCTTCCACACATAGCTACCCAGCGATGCTCTTGGCAGAACAACTGGTACACCAGCGGTGTGTCCATCCCGGTCCTCTCGTACTAAGGACAGCTCCTCTCAAATTTCCAACGCCCGCGACGGATAGGGACCGAACTGTCTCACGACGTTCTGAACCCAGCTCGCGTACCGCTTTAATGGGCGAACAGCCCAACCCTTGGGACCGACTACAGCCCCAGGATGCGATGAGCCGACATCGAGGTGCCAAACCTCCCCGTCGATGTGAACTCTTGGGGGAGATAAGCCTGTTATCCCCAGGGTAGCTTTTATCCGTTGAGCGATGGCCCTTCCATGCGGAACCACCGGATCACTAAGCCCGACTTTCGTCCCTGCTCGACTTGTAGGTCTCGCAGTCAAGCTCCCTTCTGCCTTTACACTCTACGAATGATTTCCAACCATTCTG
>NZ_FJND01000002.1:252100-258695 GCF_900067165.1 Trichococcus sp. ES5 | reverse complement strand
CGTAAGATGTTGGCAGATGCATCGGTATCATAGCCTGCAATTAATTGGAAAATCAGTTGTTCAAGGATGGTTTCATTTGAATGTGTAGGTAAAAGACGGGAGTCTTGAAAATGAAGCTCTTTCTCCATCAACTGTTCGAATCCGATTGAATAAAGGAATTCTTTAACTAAAACGAGACCAGCATCCGTGGAGAGATTACCTCCAGTATTTGTAACCGTCATTTTTTTGTTGAAGTTTAGCGTATTTTCGTGTAAAGTTGCCATTGAGAGAACCCCTTTCTTTGGTTGTTGGTCGTACATTAACCATAACAGATTGGGGTTCTTTTTTCACACCTTTTGGGTGTGAACTGGAAAGACAAAATATGTTGGAAGACTAACGTTTCAAGACGTTTTCTGAAAATCTATGAATAATTCAGGAAAAAGACTGGTGTTAAAATGGTAAATAATAAAATCTAATTCATTTTATTCAAAGAATTTTTGCGTGAGGAGGTTGTAAGAAGCAATAAAATGTATTATAATACAAGTGAAGTTTTTCACAAATATATAAGGGGTGGTTATAATGAATAACAAATATACAGATTTATTTGAAGAGTACACTTTTAATAATGGTCAAACAATTAATACTAGATTTGCATTGGCCCCAATGATAAATAATGGTTCAACACTTGCTGGTTATATTACAGAAGAAGATATTAATTATTATACTCGAAGAGCTGATGTTGCTTCTTTATTGATATCGTGCGCCACCTATGTTGAAGTTCATGGAAATTCTTTTGGTTATGGTATTGGTAACTATGCTGATGATCAGTTAGAAGGACTTACAGAGCTAGCCCAAGCAATGAAGTCAAAAGGTAATAAAGCAATTCTTCAATTATACCATCCAGGAAGAGAGGCAAAAGTAACTTATGAAACACATGGTAAAGTTTATGGCCCAAGTACAATGGAATTTGACTTTCTTGATTATCCTGTAACCGGATTAACTGAAGAACAAGTGGAGAAGATGATTGAAAATTTTGTTGCGGCAACAGATAGAGCCATAGAAGCTGGTTTTGATGGCGTTGAAATTCACGGTGCAAATCATTACTTAATCCAACAATTCTTTTCAAAAACCTCAAATAAGCGGGATGATAAATGGGGAGGAAAATTAGAAAATAGAGCACGATTTGGATTAGAAATTGTCAAGAGAATTCAAGAAAGAATTAAAGAGCATAAAAAAGATAACTTTATTTTAGGATACAGAATTAGCCCTGAAGAAATTCATGGAGGAAATATTGGTTATACTTTAGACGATTCATTATACTTAATTGATAAATTAGCGGATTTAGGTATTGACTATATTCATTCTTCAAAATGGGGAGAAGAAGCTTATAAAGCTCCAGCAGAAATGGGGAAATATAAGGGAGAAAGTACAAATAAAGTTATTTATGACTTGATTCGTGATCGTACAGCGTTAGTTGTTGTAGGAGATATCTTAACTCCAGAAGCTGCTGTAGATGCACTAAATTATGGAGATATTGTAGCTCTTGGCTCAGCAGTATTATTTGATCCAGAATTTAAAAACAAAATTGCTGAAGGTAAAGAAAGTGAAATTAACTTCGATGTCACAAATCGCTACGAAGATCTAGCGCTACCGAAACATTTTCCAATTATGATTGCAGCAGTTAATGCCTCAGGTGAAATCCCTAAAAGTACTTTTGAAGTATTAAGAGAAAATACATTAGACGAAGATAAAAAATATGTTTTTAGTAATAAAAACATTTAAAAAGGCTCTATAATTTATGGTGTTGGTGGATCAAATGATCCGCTGACACCTTTCTTGTTTTTAAAATGCAAAAAGGTCAGTGAACCCCTATATTTAAGTTACCACACCAAACATAGGGGGATTCACATGACCCAGACTCATTGTATTAAAAGACTGCTCGTATTTGATATAAAGCTTTACAGCTTTCATTCTTTCTTCGTAAGAATACATGGACATTCTCCTATCTCATAATTGTCCAAGTTTATGTCCGCACCCTCAGGCGGCTCAAACATAGTGCAATACTCATATCACGACTGTCAATCATTGGTGGAATTGAAAGCAATTATAAATGACTAGATATTATTACAACCGTGAACGTGCCCAATGGTACTTAAAAAAGTTGACTCTGGTACAATACCAAAATCAACTTCTTCTCTCAATTGCTTTATTTTCTTATATTTTTAAATGCTTCTGTTTGTTCACGGATTCCTTTTTCAGCTGCAAAACGTTCGATACTTGAAGCACCGAAGAAGCCATGGACGCCGGTTGTGTTCTTCAATACGTATTCGGCATCGGATGGTTCTGCGATGGGACCACCGTGACAAATCACCAAAATATCAGGATTGACTTCTTTAGCAGCATCGGCAATTTCCTGTACTTTTTGCACACTTTCATCTAATGTGAGCGCTGTTTTGGCACCGATATTACCTTTTGTGGTCAAGCCCATGTGTGCAACAATAATGTCCGCGCCTGCTCCAGCCATTTTTCGGGATTGCTCTGCATCAAATACGTAAGGTGTTGTTAACAAATCATGTTCATGCGCCTTACGGATCATGTCAACCTCAAGGTCATAGCCCATTCCTGTTTCTTCTAGATTCTGTCTGAAGACGCCATCGATAAGTCCAACCGTTGGGAAGTTTTGAACCCCAGCGAACCCTTGATCTTTCAGGCCTTTCAAGAAAACGTCCATGACTTTGAATGGATCGGTTCCATTGACGCCTGCTAATACGGGCGTATGTTCCACAACAGGCAAGACTTCTGAACCCATTTCAACAACAATGGCATTGGCATCGCCGTATGCTAAAAGTCCAGCAAGCGAACCACGGCCCGCCATTCTGTAGCGACCAGAGTTGTAAATGATCAGCATATCTGCGCCGCCCGTTTCACTGCTTTTAGCTATAATCCCCGTTCCAGCACCAACCCCGAGCAAGATTTCTCCGTTCACAGTTTTTTCATTAAAGTTTTTAACTCAACTTTCGCACTTGAAAAACCTATTTAACCCTTTGATATATCAATGTTTTTAAAGTCTTTAATATCAAAAATGTACACAAAAAGACACCTCTCTTTGGTAAAATGTAGTTACCACACAACACATACGAAAGAGGGATGTCTTATGGCTACTATTTTACCAGAAAATCAAATCAATCAGGAACTTAATTCTTCCGTTCATCAATTTTTTCGCAATCAGAAACTGGGAACGTTACTGAATCAATCCAATATTCGGAAAGAATCAGGCCTTGCACCAGTAATGCTGGTCCAGTTCATCTTTTCATTGGTCCTTCAAAAGAAAAATTTGTATCGGACATTGGAATCCGGACGGGAGCCAGAGGCTCCTGCCAAGGATGCGGTTTATCGCTTGCTCAACAACGCAACCTATAATTGGCGCAAATTTCTGTTGCTGCTGAGTCAAAATGTCATTACCCAGAAATTGCTCCCGCTTGTCTCAAAAAACCGCGAACGCGTCCTGATTTTGGACGATTCCTTATACAGCCGTGCCCGCAGTAAATCGGTCGAGATGCTTGCACTCGTTCATGACCATACCACTGGAAAGTTCGTCCGTGGCTTTCGCATGCTGACTTTGGGTTGGTCGGATGGGAACACTTTCGTGCCACTTGCGTTCTCTTTATTGAGCTCAGAAAAACAATCGAACCGTTTCCAGGAAATCAACCCGACCATAGACAAGCGCACCGTGGGTTACAAGCGTTGGAAGGAAGCCGTCAAAAAGTCGACGGAAGCGCTGTTCGACTTGCTTGATGATATAAATCCGCTCCAACTCTGCGCTCGAACGTTACTTTTCGATAGTTGGTTCGCATTTCCAAAAGTAATCAAGCGCGTGGTTTCGGAGTATCCACTCGAGGTAGTCTGTATGCTGAAACGTATGCACCGCGTCTACTACACGTATGAAGGTCAAAAGTATACCCTGACCCAGTTGTATCAAGTTGTGCGCAAAAAACGTGGTCGTGCCAAGATCCTCGCATCTGTTGTCGTCAGCTTGGGACTGGACGATAATGAAAAAGAAATTCAAGCTCATATTGTCTTCGTGCGTGACCGAAATCGCTCCAAAAATTGGCTTGCAATCTTTTCCACGGATGTCAATCTGCCTGAAGAAGAAATTGTGCGTCTCTATGGCAAACGCTGGGATATCGAGTGTTTCTTCAAGGTGGCAAAGTCACATCTGGCGCTAGGAAAAGAGTTCCAGTGCCGCAGTTACGATGCGATGGTAGCCCACACGACAATTGTCTTCACCCGTTACATCATGCTTGCCCTTCGTACACGCGAGGAGCAAGATCCCAGGACCATCGGTCATCTGTTCTTCTTGTGTTGTGATGAACTGGAGGACATCCGCTTTGCAGAGGCGATTCTATTGGTGTTTGACTGTCTGAAGGCTTCCCTGACGGAAGAACCTGTCCTGTCCGAAGAAATGGTGGAGTCCCTTCTGGATAGAGTTTTCGATAATTTACCAACTTTCTTGAAACGAGCATTCCCACAACCGGAAAAGCAGCTTCCAAGTGCTTTAGCGGCATAATATTATAGCTGGAAATGTTGATGTATCAAGTCTATATGGTCTTTTTTAGTGTGCGAAAGTTGAGTTAGTATATAAATTACATAGAGTAGAAAACCTCTATGAGAATCCTCCGATCTCTAAAAGTTTCCGTAGGAAAAAGACGAAAAGCAGGAAGCAACAATCCTCCCTAGAAAAGTCAATCTGGAGGATTACTGAAAAAAGCTTAGAAATCAGATCTGAGCGACTTTTATGACCTTTGTTTCCCTTTTCCTCGAAAATAAACCTAAAAACCTTTCAACTCTGAAGAATTCATTTCAAAAGCGCTTTTATGTTGTTACCATAGGTGTACCGAAGGATCTTGGTTCCTATCCTTCACCACTCTTGCTTCACTCTCAAATTGTTGGCTAGAAATCAAAGCTTTTTATTTATGATTTTTCTATCTCTTTCCTGGAGTGCACTGGTTTACTCATTCGGAGGGATTGCAATAAAAAACCTATGTTCGTATAATGAACATATATCAGACTTCTATCAAGAGAAATAGAAAAAACTGAGAGGGTCAAAAGCGATTTTGTCGCGATTTGTCTCTCTTTTTTTAAAACTCATTAGAACATGTGTTCTTTTTTTGACGCTTGGAGGTTGATTTTCCGAACATACATTCGCTTTTACTAGGTGTAATAACTTCTCATGAAAGGGGGAGGGGCATGCGGTCAGAAAACAATAGTAGGAAGGGGACACCTCCTGATTTAAGAAAGCAATTCTTAAAGTCACCCTGCCACCAGTCCTTGTATGAAGCCTATCTGGAGACGCAGGATTCCGTTCTCTTGGAGCAGCTGAATCAAGCCTACTCCGACTTTGTAAACTATACGGTCCTGCTCTCGCTAATCCATACCAATGTCAAGTACAGAAGTCTGCACGTGAGGGAGAACCTCTCTAAAATCAGGCAAGAGCTGGTTTCTGAGGAAAAACTGGAGTATGTCCTCAATCAACAGTCAACTGGTATGCATCCCAGTGTGCCGGATCAGTGGGAGACCATTTTGGGAAATGACCAGTTGTTGGACGCTGTCACCACCTTAACCGAGCGGCAGCAACAAGTTCTTTGGCTCCTATTCGTGGAAGGACTTACAGCTACGAAAGCCCGGGAGTATCTACAGGTGTCGCCCCAAGCAATTTCTAGGGCGAAACAGCGAGCACTCACCAAAATAAAACAGCAAATGGAGGTAGTGCCAAAAATTCTATGGAAACTGCCCCAAATAACGAGGTGATGTGAAAAACCAAGCCCTGCTATTCAAAGTTAGGTGAAACAAACGCTCTTGACAACCGAGCCAATGGTTTCTTCCTTTGCCGTCAAGGGCGACGGTATACAAAAGGAGCAGCACAAAGTAGCCCTTGGCTTAGCTAATTTTAAACCATTGGCTTTTCGGATTGTAAAGAGTACGCTCCGCCGTTTGTTTAGTTTATTGGTTCTCTCTTTTTTTAGAGGGCTCCGGTGCCAAAAGTTAAGGGGTTTGGTCCATCAGCCAATCTTGGGATAAAGAGATTAATTTTGTCCATTTAGCCGGCATGTTGGGAAGTTTGTCCAGCTCAGGAATCAACACGGGTACCTTCTTTTCTAAGGCAGCGTGCGGTCTCAAAAAGTTGAAGTACACACAGAATAAGGTCACGAAAGAGACTGATCCCTGTTGGGATCCGAATCCGGTGGTCGCTCTGTAATTGCCTTTGAATGTTCGGTTCAACCGTTCGATGATTTGTTTTAACGGTCGGTATTCCTTTGACACCGGATCATTATTTGTAAGTCCGATTACTTGCTTCACGTCAAAGGGGATGCCGTGTTGGGCATAGTAGTGTTGAGCCAGAAGGTAGATGGGGTTGCCGTCGACGATGAAAGTTAGGTCCTCCGGTATCTGGGGCATCTTTTTGAAGACTTCGCGCAAGGCATAAATAGCGGATTCCGTATCTCGGTTTGGCGAAACATAGTTCGACAAAATTATTTTTTTGACGGCATCAAAGAAGAAAAACAAATAGTTCCAGCGACCGCCAACGCGGATGTAAGTCTCATCTCCGCAGAATTGA
>NZ_FJND01000002.1:0-252090 GCF_900067165.1 Trichococcus sp. ES5 | reverse complement strand
AGAAGCAGATGATAGTCCAACTTTTCAACTTTTTCGATCAAAGGCAGTTCATCGACTTTGAGCTTCTGGTAATTTAAATTATCCGGAGCAGTTAACTGAGGCATACGGGAATTTTTCGTCAACAGGATTACTAGCTTCATTAACGCAAGAATAATCATTCGTTGACGCTTGATAATATCAACTAAATAGGTTAATAATAGAGGTAGCAACTTGTCATCTTCCTTTCTTTTGGGGAAATAGTGCGGTGTAGTTACCATTACTATTAACCAAAAATTGGGGGGTGGCAAGTTGTTTTTGTCGTTAACCCCGTTAAATCAACGAAAAAATACAAAATTGAACGTCTGGCAGAGCTAAACTTTGACAGTACGATGTTGAACTGAGGGGTTACAAAATGGAAAAGATAGTATCGATGAAAAATCAAAAAGTAAAACAATGGAAAAAACTGCAGACGACTAAAGGCCGGAAAGAGGCGAGGGCTTATCTGATCGAAGGGACACACCTTCTGAAGGAGGCCATCAAAGCAAATGCGATCATCCAAGAAATCGTGATGACGGAAACTTTTTTCCAGCAGTCGGATCTGAAGATTGCGGAAGAAGTCATCGTCATCGTTTCACCGGAAATCCTCGCCAGCTTGGCCCAGACCGAGACGCCGCAAGGAGTCGTTGCGATCGTTAAGATTCCTGAAGACACTCCGATTTTGGATTACAAAGGGAAATATATCCTTTTGGATCAGGTGCAGGATCCTGGGAATGTCGGCACCATCATCCGAACAGCGGATGCTGCCGGTTATTCTGCTGTCTTTTTAGGTGAGGGATCGGTTGATCTGTACAATGATAAAGTATTGCGTTCTATGCAAGGTAGTCATTTCCATCTGCCGGTTCATCGCGCCGCTTTGCAAGAGTTGATACCTGAAATGAAGAGTAAAGGCATGCGCGTTTACGGAACCGAACTGAACGAAGCTGCCGTCGATTACCGCACTCTTCCTCCGACCGATACGGTTGTATTGGTAATGGGTAACGAAGGAAATGGTGTTTCTGAAAAAATATTGGCACTAACGGATCAGAATCTTTACATTCCGATTTTTGGTGAAGCCGAGTCCCTGAATGTTGCGGTTGCGGCGGGTATCTTGCTTTATCACTTCGTCGGCTGAAGAAATCTGTAAAAAATCGCAATTTTTTCATTTAAACATGAAAAAGTATTGCCTTTGTGAAATTCCTATCCTATTATAAGAAGCAGACATGAACTTTTTGTACAGCTTGCAAGCTGGTTGCCGAATGTTCGTGAATATTTTTCGTGAAGTTATTCTTAATTCGATGGAAATATTCGGTGCCTGTAAGCATTTTTCTGGGGAACCGATTCAGTTAGTGCTGTTTGCGGGATAGGATGCTTATTTTTTGTAAACATTTTGTGACAAAAGGCACATTCCCTTTGACAGGGGAAATGAGGGTGTTTATAATAGGTCAAAGAGGTGAAGGCTGTGAATGAAATGCTGGAAGTAAAAAAATGTATTTGTCCAAAATTCGAAAAGACATTCTCTATTTTAGGGAAGAAATGGACCGGCTTAATCATCGAAGTCTTGATGGACGGAGATAAACGATTCAAGGAATTGGCCGCACAGATACCTAATGTCAGTGATCGAGTATTAGTTGAACGCTTAAAAGAGCTGGAAGATGAAAAAATTGTGGTAAGAACAGAAAATCCTGCGGCGGCAATCAAAGTGATGTACGGATTGTCGGAAAAAGGTAAGGCATTGAACAGTGTGATGCAGGAAATCCAAACTTGGTCGGATGCGTGGGTCTGAATCCGAACTTGACGGAAACGCCATTTCCGGTTAAACTGGCAAAGTAAGTAAAATGAATACGAAAAGCGTTGAAGGGAACCTTCACAATCTGCAACTTTTTTCAGGGAATAATGGCCATTGACTGCGAGCCTTTATAGAAGATGATTGTGTTTTTTCACTCCCCGAGCTGACTTTGGGATTTGCCCTGTGCAATGAATAAAGTTCCGGTTTATTACCGTTAAACAAATGAAGTGTCGTTGCTTGCAACGAAACAAGGGTGGTACCACGAAAATCTCGTCCCTTACCGGGGACGGGATTTTTTTGCATTTTTTATGAGAAGGGGACTGAACATGGAATTAAAAGAGAAATTACAAACGTTACGTATAGATGCCTTGCAGCAAGTCGAATCTGCAGAGGATCTGCAGGCATTGAATCAAGTCCGCATTTCCTATTTAGGGAAAAAAGGGCCAATCACAGAAGCTTTGAGAGGGATGAAGGATCTGAGCCCTGAAGAGCGTCCCGTCATCGGAACGTTGGCGAATGAACTGCGCGACGACATCGAAGCCGCAATCCAAGCCAAAAAAGATGCGCTTGAAATTAAAAAAATGGAAGCTGAAATTGCGGCTGAAACGATCGATGTCACCCTACCGGGCAAAAAAATCGCCCAAGGCACGACACACGTATTAACGCAGATCAACGAGGAAATCGAAGACCTGTTTTTGGGGATGGGTTACAAAATCGTTGATGGTCCAGAGGTCGAGCAGGACAGCTACAATTTCGAAAAGATGAATCTCCCGAAAGATCATCCGGCCCGCGATATGCAGGACACTTTCTACATCACCGATGAATTGTTGTTGCGTACGCATACGTCACCTGTCCAAGCGCGCACGATGGAGAAGCATGATTTTTCCAAAGGTCCGTTGAAGATGATCAGCCCTGGGAAAGTCTATCGCCGTGACAGCGATGATGCGACCCACTCGCACCAGTTCCACCAGATTGAAGGATTGGTCATCGGAGAGAACATCACTTTGGCTGATCTAAAGGGGACCCTTGCCGTCTTCGCCAAAAAATTGTTCGGGGAAGAACGTGAAATCCGTTTACGCCCTAGCTACTTCCCGTTCACGGAACCTTCTGTGGAGGTCGATGTCAGCTGCTTCAAGTGTGGCGGATCCGGCTGTAACGTCTGCAAACAAACCGGCTGGATTGAAATCCTGGGTTCAGGTATTGTCCATCCCAATGTTCTGGAAATGTCTGGAATTGACTCTACGAAATACTCCGGATTTGCATTTGGTCTAGGCCAGGAACGTGTAGCGATGTTGAAATATGGTGTTGATGACATCCGCCACTTCTACCAAAATGATATCCGATTCTTAAGTCAATTCGATGTAAAGGAGTAACATAATGAAAGTATCCTATAAATGGTTAAAAGAATATTTAGATCTATCAGATGTAACACCAGATGAATTAGCGGAAAAAATGTCGCGTACCGGTATTGAAGTGGATGACGTCATCTATCCGGGCAAAGGTTTGTCAAAGATCGTCGTCGGGGAAACGTTGTCCGTAGTCGACCATCCTGATTCAGACCATCTGCATGTCTGCCAAGTAAATATCGGGACTGAGGAACCGATCCAGATTGTCTGTGGTGCACCGAATGTAGCTGCTGGCCAGAAAGTCATCGTGGCTTTGCATGGCGCGCGGATCACCGGCAACGCAAAAATCAAGAAAGGTAAGATGCGCGGCCAAGAATCGAACGGGATGATCTGTTCATTGGCTGAATTGGGCTACTCGGAAAGCGTTGTTTCAAAAAAATATGCGGACGGGATATTTGTCCTGCCTGCTGAAGCTGTTCCCGGAACAGAAGTCGTTGACTTGTTGGAACTGGATGATGCAATCCTGGACATCGATATCACGCCGAACCGTGCCGATGCTTTAAGCATGCGCGGATCCGCCTATGAAGTTGCAGCCATCTACAACAAAGCATTGAAATTCCCGGAGGCTCCGGTTTCTGAAAAAACAGGTTCTGTTACGGAGTACATCAAAGTTGCCGTTGAGGACACGAACGATGCGCCTGCCTATCATATCCAAGTGATCAAAGACGTAAAAATTGCGGAAAGTCCGCTTTGGCTGCAGAATAAACTGATGAACGGCGGTATCCGTCCGATCAACAACGTAGTCGACATCACGAATTATATCCTGTTGGAATACGGCCAGCCATTGCATGCTTTCGATTATGATCAAATCGGTTCTAAGGAAATCATTGTCCGTCGTGCCAAAGAGAATGAAATGATGACTACTCTTGACGGAGTGGAAAGAACGCTGGACACGGATAACATCGTCATCACGAACGGCACTGTGCCGATTGCATTGGCGGGCGTCATGGGCGGTCTGGATTCAGAAATCACCGATGAAACCGTGACTGTCGCTTTGGAAGCGGCTTTGTTCAATCCGGTTTTGATCCGCAAAACAGCTGGGAAGTTCAACTTGCGCAGCGAATCCAGTTCCCGTTTCGAAAAAGGCATCAACGTCGCAACAATCCGCACAGCCGGAGAACATGCCGCTGAACTGATCCATGAGTTGGCAGGGGGCACTATCATTGCCGGCACGGCTTCCGTGGATACGGTAGAAGTGAAGGACACAGAAGTGATCATCACCTTGGAAAAAATCAACCGTTCGCTGGGGACCGCCATTTCCAGCGGTGAAGTGACTGCCATCTTTAACCAGTTGGGTTTTGCCTCGACGTTTGACGGCGAAACATTCACCGTTGCTGTTCCACCGAGAAGATGGGACATTTCCATCTATGCGGACATCTTGGAAGAAGTTGCACGCATTTACGGATACGACAACCTTCCGGAAACATTGCCGATCACACCGGCGTTGCCGACTGCATTGACGCCTAAACAACACACAATGCGCATCACCAGAAGATTCATGGAAGGTGCGGGACTGACCCAAAACATCAGTTATGTTCTGACCACCGCCGAAAAAGCGCGGGAATACGCAGTCGAAGACAAGGAAGGCATCCGTTTGGCCTGGCCTATGAGTGAAGACCGCAGCACGTTGCGGATGAACTTGTTGAGCACGCTTTTGGACAACGCCGCTTACAACGTTGCCCGCAAGAATACGGATATCCAGTTTTACGAAATCGGTCGCGTCTTCTTCCCGTCTGCTGATAGCGTATTGCCGATCGAAGCAGAACGTTTGGCCGGTGTCATGACAGGAATGGCCTATCAAAAAGACTGGCAAATGGCTGCCGAACCCGTCAACTTTTATCATGCCAAAGGAGTATTGGACGGATATTTCGAGACGATGGGCCTGAGCGACCAGATTCGTTTTGAAGCTGCCAAGGACCTGAAATGGATGCATCCAGGCAGAACGGCTGCCGTTTACCTGGGCGATGTCTATATCGGTTATGTCGGACAGGTCCATCCGGCTACGGCAAATACCTATGACCTGAAGGAAACATATGCTTTCGAAATCGATTTCGAAGCGATCATCGCCGCACCGAAGGAAGGGATCACGCAACAGCCGATCCCTAAATTCCCTGGCGTGACCCGCGATGTGGCTTTATTGGTGGATGAGACCGTAACACACCAACAAATCGTCAAGACCATCAAGGAAAACGGCGGGAAATTCCTGAAGGATATCCACCTGTTCGACATCTATCAAGGCAAAGGCATTGAGGACGGCAAGAAGTCAGTTGCTTATTCTATGTCATTCCTGAATCCTGAAGCGACGCTTGTCGATGAAGACATCAACAAAGCCTTCACGAAATTGGTCGCAGCTTTGGAAACCGAATGTGGAGCAGTGATCCGTTAATGGGCCAACTTGCTTCATTTTTCTGAACAACAAAAAAACGATTCGCCGTTTATTGGGCGAATCGTTTTTTTACTATGTATTCGCTAATCGGATGGCTTTTTGGGTGTTTGCGAAGTGTAGTTTCGTGTATTTGTCCAGCAGTTCCAAGCCGCCTTCACGATACATTTCCGCAGCGATCAGATCGACGTTGGCGCCGGCGCCTGAAGGGATCGGATAACCGGAGGCTGCGGTCATGTCCGCCAAAGTCTTCAGGAAGTAGTAGCGGGCGATGATGGAAGCCGCCGCCACCGCCAGATGGTGGGATTCGCCTTTTGTCTGGAAATAAATATTTTCCTTCACTTGCACTTTTTGATCGGCGATATGTTTGAAATACGTGGAAGGCAATTCAAACTGATCGACCAGGATCGCTTTGGGCTTTTCCGGCTCGATTTTATTCAACAGCTGATCGAGGACTTGGTTATGCAGCAATGCCTTCATTTTACCCTGAGACATCGTTGGTTGGACCTCATTGTATTTTTCGGGCATCAAGTTGATGACGCTGTGCGGAACATGCTCCAACAATTGCTTCGCAATGGTGATGATGCGGGCATCGGTCAAAGCTTTTGAGTCTTGAACGCCCATCTTTTTCAGCAACGGTAATTGGTCGGCGGATGCATAGACGGCACAGACCGTAAGTGGTCCGAAATAGCTGCCGTTGCCCACTTCATCGCTGCCGATGACGGACCATTCGGAAAAACCTGCAGGGAGCCCGGTTTTGTTCGGAATCTCTTTTTTCAGTCCGTTTTTTGCGGAATGGGATTTAGTGGCCACAATCTGGTCGCCGGATGCTTGCCACTGCGCTGCTTCGCTTTCGGCGTTCTGGCCTTGAAACAGCACTTTCCCGGAGTTGTAACCGGTGATGGTGGTCTGGTTCTTCTTGGCTGTGAAAAGGCTGTGCGGCACTGGTTTCACAGCATAATCCTGATAAAAGACGGCCATCTTTTTCAGTTGGCCCATCGTTACTTTCAATACGACATTAGACAATATCCTCATCCTTGCTCTATTTAATTTCTCTGTACTGC
The DNA here is from genome assembly GCF_900067165.1 of Trichococcus sp. ES5. Taxonomy (NCBI): domain Bacteria; kingdom Bacillati; phylum Bacillota; class Bacilli; order Lactobacillales; family Carnobacteriaceae; genus Trichococcus; species Trichococcus sp. ES5. The sequence continues at coordinate 245,433 of NZ_FJND01000002.1, read as the reverse complement.
TTATTTATAATAGTATTCCTTATTCTATCACATGAAGTTGTCTTCTTCATGGGGAATTGCTGCAGAGTGGATCAGCTATTTCAGGACAGCAGGACAGGATTGGCAACATAAAGAGGTTTATACTGCAATTCGTCGGATTTATGTTAAAATATATTAGACAGTTTTTTAATGGAGGCATTTGAATATGACGGAAAACAAGAGAAGATTCAAAACGATTATAGCAGGAAAGACCTATACGATTGTGGGAAATAAAGCACCTGAGCATTTGACTGCTGTATCGGAGTTGGTCAATGCGCAGTTGGAACAGATCAAACAAGCAGCACCGGCGCTTGGCCGGGAGGAGCGCGGCATCCTAGTGGCTGTGAACGCCATTTCCGATCAGATCACGAAACAACTTGAGATGGAAGAGCTGTTGCTGAAGGTGGCGAAGCTAGAGGAGGCTTTGCAGGAAAGCCATAGCGTTACACACTCCGCTTCCGTTGAGGAAACAGAACAGACTGAGCCGGAGAAGACTTTAGCCGAGACACCTAAACCTGAAACGATTGCCGACGTTGAGCAAAAAACTGAGGCTGTTCCCCTGGCAGAGGAGAAAGCAGCTATACAAACAAGTGAATCCAAGACAGCGGTGGTTGAAACGCCCGAAAAGGAACACAATGCAGAAAAGATGGCCGATAGTGCGGCCGCTAAGAAGGCCTTGCCTGAATTTTCCCGGAAAAAGCGCGACGACAAGAGTCAACTCGTGACTTCTATGCCAGCGACAATCAGTGAACTGCAGCAAGCGGCCCGCGAAGCAAGTGAGTTACCTGCCAGGAAATCCAATTCGAAATTGACGAAGACGACAACCGCTTCCGAGGCGACGTTGAAACGGGTACAACACAGAAATCAAGTACGTTCGGCTTTGGGTGTCAACAGAAATGCAGAAAATACCATCCCGCCATACATAAAGAATCACGAGCACGACGGAAAAAAGAAGTAAAAAGACTGTAGAAATCAGGTGAAAAAATGCTTACGTTTATCATAGTGCTTACGTTGCTGAGGGGCATCTATACGGGCGTCAGAAGAGGTCTTATTCTGCAGATTGTCTATACAGTGGGGTATTTCATATCTTTCTTGGTTGCCAGAGAATACTATACCGTGATCGCAGCAAAAATCGATCTGCTGGTCCCATATCCATCCATCGAGTTCGGTAAAGAATTGATTTTTTACACAGAAGAGGTATCGTTCGTCCTGGATCAGGCGTTTTATAACGGATTGGCGTTCATCTTGTTGTTGTTCGCAGGCTGGCTGGTCACGAGATTTGTCGGGAGCATGCTGAACTCATTGGCATTCTTCCCGATCATCAAACAATTGAACCAACTGGGAGGCGGCGTCCTTGGATTCCTGATGCACTACATCGGAATCTTCCTGTTGCTGACGCTCGCATCCATGATTCCGATGGATTTCATTCAACAGCTCTATGTCGAAAGCGATCTTGCGGCTTTTATGGTGTCCGAAACGCCTTACTTCTCACGCTTGATCTACGACTGGTGGATCGGCATCATTCAGTAAAGACAGTTGGTTAAACAGAAAGGGACCGTATAGCGTTACTATATCGTCCCGCTTTTTTGGAGAAAGCACTTTTAGGAGAATCAGATGAATAATAAAATAAGCAGAACGTTAGAGTTCGAAAAAATAAAACAACAACTCCAGAATTTTGCGGCAACAGATCAAGGGATAGATAAAATTCAGGCATTGCGGCCTGAAATCGATCAAGAAAAAGTCGTTGCCTTGCAGAATGAAACGGAAGACGGCAGAAAGGTACTGCGCCTGAAAGGCGGGATTCCGATGCCAAGGCTAAAATCCATCCGCAGCCATCTGAAGCGTCTTGAGATAGGCGGCACTTTGAATGGTAAAGAAATCGCCGAAATCGGTCGGGTATTGTCGACCACAAGAGAAATCATCCAGTTCTTCCAATGGTTCGAAGACAACGAGATTCCCTTCTTTGTCCTGGATGAACTGGTTGCTGGGCTGGTTGTATTGCCGGAAATCACAAGGAGGATCCAAGCAACAGTCTATGAAGATGGGACGATACAGAATGATGCCTCTCCCGCATTGAAAGGGATACGCACGGGAATCAAACAGGGCGAACAGAATATCCGGACCAAGTTGGATGACATCATCAGAGGCAATAAGGCATCCTACCTTAGCGATGCCATCATCACGATCCGCAATGACCGTTTTGTGATTCCAGTAAAGGTAGAATACCGTAATCAATTCGGCGGTATTGTCCATGACCAAAGCTCGACGGGTCAGACGCTTTACATTGAACCGCAAGCCATCCTGGATCTGAATAATCATCTGCGCCAGTTGGCTGCACAGGAGAAAGCGGAAATCGAACGGATTTTGTATGAATTATCGATGGAAATCGAGCCTTTCACACAGGAATTGTACGGGAACAGCGAAGTGCTGGCAACTCTGGATTTCATCAATGCAAAAGCGCGTTATGCCGATTCCCTGAAGGCGACACGCCCGATCATCAGCAAAGAGAATCATATCGCCATCTGGAAAGCCAGACACCCGCTCATCGATCAGAATGACGTTGTCGCGAATGATCTGATCCTCGGCGAAGCCTATCAAGCCATCGTTATTACTGGTCCGAACACGGGCGGAAAAACGATCATGCTGAAAACACTCGGAATCATCCAAATGATGGGCCAATCAGGCCTTCAGATACCGGCGGATGAGGACAGTCAAATCGGTATTTTCACAGAAATTTTTGCGGATATCGGTGATGAGCAGTCAATTGAACAGAGCCTGAGTACATTCTCTTCGCATATGACCAACATCGTTTCGATCCTCAATCAGATCGACGATAAAAGTCTCGTGCTTTTGGATGAGTTGGGTTCCGGTACCGATCCACAAGAGGGCGCGTCCCTGGCCATCTCAATTTTAGACTATATCGGTGGCATCGGCAGCTATGTCATGGCCACTACCCATTATCCTGAACTGAAAGCCTACGGATACAATCGCTCTGGCACGATCAATGCCAGCATGGAATTCAACGTTGAGACTTTGGCGCCGACCTATCGCCTGCAGATCGGCGTTCCCGGGCGAAGTAACGCCTTCGATATCTCAAAACGCCTCGGCCTAAACCCGAGTATCATCGATCAGGCGCGCGGTTTCATTGATGTGGACAGCCAAAACCTGAACGAGATGATCGCGGATCTGGAACAGAAGCGACGCGTCACCGAAAAAGAATCCTTGCAGCTCCAAGCGCAGTTGGAAGAATCCGACAAGTTATTGGCGGACCTGAAGCGAGCCAACGAAAAACTGGAAACAAACAAGGAAAAAATCATCGAGGACGCGAAAAAAGAAGCCAACAAATTGGTTGATACGGCGAAAGAAGAGGCGGAATTCCTGTTGCAGGAAATCCGTGAGATGCAACTGAACATGGGGAAATCCGGTAGTATCAAAGAGCATGAATTGATCGATCTGCGCAGACAATTCAATGACTTGCGCCAAGAAGAGTCTTTAGCCAAAAATAAAGTCCTGCGCAAAGAGAAAGAGAAAAAAATGTTCAAGCCGGGTGATGAAGTCATTACGGAAACATATGGCCAGCGGGGGACGCTCGTCGAAAAGAAAGGCAATTCCGAATGGGTCGTCCAGATGGGCATCATGAAGATGAAGTTGCCGGAATCGGACCTCAGGCTGATCAAAGAAGAGCCGCAGCAACAAAAAAGACAACGTCAGATGGCCACTGTCAAATCATCTTCATCCAGTCATGTCGCGACCCAGCTCGATCTGAGAGGCCAGCGCTATGAAGAAGCATTGGCGGAAGTCGATCAGTATTTGGATGCTGCTTTGTTGGCGGGCTATCCGCAAGTGACTATCGTTCATGGGAAAGGGACAGGTGCACTCCGCAAAGGGGTCGGCGATTTATTGAAGCGTCACCCACAAGTGCTTTCCTACGAGTATGCACCGGTGAATGCTGGGGGAAACGGTGCGACAATCGTAACGTTCCGCGGCTGAGCAGATTGATTGGTACTGAGTATAGCCTCTGCTATAATCAACATATAAAGGTGAATTTCGAAGGGAGTAAATACAATGGTAAAAATATTAACAGATGCAAATTTTGAAACAGAAACAAAAAATGGGGTCGTATTGGTGGACTTTTGGGCAACTTGGTGCGGACCTTGCCGCATGCAATCACCAATCATCGATGAATTGGATGAAGAAATCGGCGACAAAGTAACATTCGCTAAAATGGATGTGGATGCTAATCCGCAAACTCCAAGCCAATTCGGCATCATGGGCATTCCGACGTTGTTGATCAAAAAAGATGGCCAAGTCGTAGAAAAATTAGTCGGCTATCACGCAAAAGAGATGCTTGAAGAAACGCTTGAAAAATATATCTAAATAATAAGAAAGAGTTGCCGGTGTCCTGATGTTTCAGGATATCCGGCAACTCTTTTTGTTTTGGGTGCTGTGGTGGTGTTCGTTGGGTCTGAAGGTAGCTGGCCGGAGGAGAGCAACGTACCGGATGCGCATCTCAGGCAAGGACCTTGTCACCGGAGGAGCACCACCCTAAAAATTCCCAGCTCCGGTGAGGATCCCTTCACCGGAGGAGAGCGAGGCAAGTATGGCCGCAGCCCCGACCAAGGCGGCTTTCGCCGGAGAACAGTCAAACATCGCAGAATTCCCCAAAAAACGCCCGAGCATACAGGCAACGAATTGCCGGTATGCTCGGGCGTTTTGATTCATTCGATGAACAGCGTGATGAGCACTTCTTTTTTTTTGTCTTTTCCGACTATTATCTCCGCTTTTGCTTCGCAAGGGAGGCCGGTCGTCATCTGGATCTGCTGCGCCAAAAATCCGGCTTCCAGTTGGAAGGAGGCTTGTTCGTTTTGGGTGCGGACAGTGACTAAATCGCTTTCCAGACGGTATTGTTGGGCGTTTTTTTCCTTTTTAAGCAGTTCGAGCTGACCGAATCCGCAATAAATCATCGCCTCATATAGGTCTTCCTGATTTTTTAATGGGAACTGCCGAGCCAAATCTTTGCCGGCCCAATATAATATTTCATCGGTATGTTCACCTAGAATGTTCCCCAGCAGGTAATCCCTTATCAATAAATAGGAGAAGTGTTTGTTATCGATAATATGGGCATTTTCGTTTTCAGGATCCAATTAATTTTTCCCCCCTTAAATCTACACTTCATTATACACGTATTTTAATTAGTGGATAGAGTCTATTTTCTGATGATGCCTATCAATAGCGTTTTTTTTCAACATCAGGCATAATAGAGGTAAGAAGTTCAACATGCAATCAGAAAGGGAGATATTTATGTGGACTGCCAAAAAAGCTTTGGGATTAATCTTACTGTTGATTCCAGTCTTCAAATATGTTTCGGATTGGAAAAAAGAAGAGGAACAACGCCGCTTGCTGAAAAGCTGAACGGGGTTATCCGATCCGGAAACAAATGAAAACTCGTTATGCCGCCGGTCGCGGTATAACGAGTTTCCTTTGTTCACATATAGGAATTTATAAAATTTTCCAGAGTGAAAAGTGCATCACCGTAGGTGTTTCACAAGTTTGCAAAATGTTTCATGCATCTAAAATGATGTCCAGCTTCACGGGTTAGCCCTTCGGAAAGGATCAAGGAACCCCTTGTCTCTGCGAGCCAAGGATACTATTCGACTAACCTGCTGACGCAGGAAGTCTCTCAGCATATTGCGCTCTTCGATGCTCAGGCGGACAGATTTCCTAAATTTCTTTCAGGGCTGAACGAACCCGTTCAGCTTTCCTTACTATTCAGCAATACCATGAACTCTTTTCAAATTGATCCCAAATAGGATGCCATTACCGGGTGCGGTAATGTTTACGGCTTCCTCAATTTGACTGATGATTTTTTCGGAATGCTCTTCTTGGGTCAAAACCAGCAAAATTTCCTTTTCCGGTTCCAGCGCCAGATTGAACAACTTTTTGTTCTCGTGCATCCCGGATCCGCGGCCTGAGATGACGGTACCGCAGTAGGATTCTTCGCAGCGGGCACTCTCGAAGACACGGTCGACCAATCCCTTATCGACTACTGTGACAATCGATTGATAACTCATTTGAATATCCACTCCTTTTTATTGGTTTGCATCCATCGTAGTACCGGAAGCTTCTGGAGGACAAAAAATACCGTCCCTAAATTGAGACTATTGTAGCATACATAATTTCGGACTGCCAATAATCGGCAGCCCTATTGGAGAAAGCAATCTAGTCTAAACCACAAAAGTGAAGCAAATCAGAATGAAATTTGCCTCATTTTTACAAAAATCCTTTATCTTAAGGTAAAATAGAGATACGAAAACAAATAAAGGAAGTTACTGCATGAGTAAAAAAGCAATCGGTTTTATTGACTCTGGCGTCGGCGGCTTGACCGTCGTGAAACAAGCAATGAAACAGCTTCCCAATGAATCCATTTATTATCTGGGGGATTCCGCCAGATGCCCCTATGGACCAAGGCCCAAAGAAGAAGTGATTCAATACACATGGGAAATGACACAGTTTCTGCTGAAGAAAGATATCAAAATGCTGGTGATTGCTTGCAACACAGCGACCGCAGCCGCCTTAGATGTCATCCGCGAGCGCATAGACATTCCGGTGATCGGCGTCATCAATCCCGGTAGCCGAGCGGCAATCAAACATTCAAAAAATGAACGCATTGCCGTAATCGGTACAAAAGGCACCATCAACAGCGACGTTTATAAACAAACCATCAAGGACAAAGACAAGGGTATTTCAGTCATCAGCATGAGCTGCCCAAAATTTGTGCCGCTAGTGGAGAGTAACCAATACAACGGATCAATCGCCAAAAAAGTGGTTGCGGAAACGCTGAAACCTTTACTGAAAGAATCTGTTGATACTCTCATTCTAGGGTGCACGCATTATCCGCTCTTGACACCGCTCATCCAAAATGTGATGGGGCCTTGTGTAACTCTTATCGATTCCGGGGCTGAAACGGTATCTGAGGTGAGCACGCTCTTGGATTATTTCCGATTGGCGGAGAGTTCGCACAACAAGCAAGCATCCGAATACAGATTTTATACGACGGGTTCGCCTAAACTGTTTTCGGATATTGCAGAAAATTGGCTCGGACAGAGCAATTTTACGATTGAAAAGGTTGATTTGCTAAATTTGATCGAGAATGACTGAGAAATGAGGGATACGATGAACGCAAATGAAAAAAAGAAAATCGTAATAGCAACCAAAAATCCTGGAAAAGCCAGAGATTTCGCCGTCCTATTTGAACCAAAAGGCTATGAAGTCGTAACTTTGTTGGACTATCCGGAGATTGAAGATGTTGAGGAAACGGGCTATACATTCGAAGCTAATGCACGGAAGAAAGCTGAGACAATCGCTGAATTATTAGGCATGACGGTCTTAGCGGACGATTCCGGCATCTGCATCGATGCCTTGGATGGCCAACCAGGTGTGTTTTCAGCCCGATTTGCTGGCGGAATGAAAAGTGATGCCGCCAATAATGCCAAGGTGCTGGCGATGCTCGGGTCCCAGGAAAACCCATCCCGTAAGGCGCATTTCCATTGTACCTTAGTGTTGGCCCATCCGGATCGGGAAAGTCTGGTTGTCGAAGGGGATATCGAGGGTGAAATAGCGGAATTCCCGAGCGGAGACTATGGTTTCGGATATGATCCGTTGTTTTATTTGCCACACTTGGGAAAGACGATGGCAGAGTTGAGCGATGTAGAAAAAAATCAGATCAGCCACCGTGCGATTGCCCTGAAAAATCTTGAGAAAAATTGGGCAGCATGGTTGGAAAAGGAAGCGGATTAGATGATAAAAATACTTGCAGTCAGTGACAGCCATAGTAACAAAGATATTCTTAACGAACTGGCTTTACGCTATTCAAATCAGGTTGATCATTTCGTACACTGCGGTGATTCTGAATTAAGCAGTTCCGATCTGATTTGGGGGATCATGTCCACTGTGATGGGAAATTGCGATTATGATTATCAGATGAACGACGAATACCGTTTCCAGGCCGGCAGCAAAAATGTACTGGTTGTCCACGGGCATCAGCATTCCGTAGGGGGCTCGATTGCCGGTCTGAAACGAGAAGCTCAGCAGGCGAATGTTTCGCTGGTGTTTTATGGGCATACTCATATCGCCAAAGCGGAACAGGAGGAGGGCATCCTTTTCATAAATCCCGGTAGCATCAGCCAACCACGTGGCACGCTGATGGAAAAGACCTATTGTATCGTCACGTTGGATGACCAAACGGCTACTGTTACCTATTACAATGACCACCATCAGGAAGTGGTCGATCTGAGAAAACAATTTCAAATGCTTTGATCACATGCAAAGAAGGTGCATCCGGCTGCACAGACTCCGGATGGCCACCTTTTAGGAGGAAAAATTAATGATTAGTAGCGAAGTAGCTGCGTTATTGCTGGACAATGATGCCTGCGGAGATCTGATGATCCGCGGCGAAAATGTCGCTAATGTACATTGTTCGAATAACCTGAACCATGCGTTTCTCGTGTTGTCCCAAGTGAAGTATTCCGTCATTCCCGTTTTGGATTCGAAGTCCCGCATCAAAGGACTGATTTCCATACCGATGATCATCAAAGCCATCACGGAAATCGATGCGATCCGCTATGACAAAATGGAAACACTCAAAGTGGAAGATGTGATGGACAGGAATGTACAGACCATCCGCCCATGGACAGACCTGGAGGATATCCTGAATTATCTGATCGATCACAATTTCTTGTGCGTTACCGAAGATGACGGCAAATTTATCGGCATCATCACGCGCAAAGAGATACTGACAAGAGTGAATCATCTGGTGCATGGCATCCACCGCATCTACAAATTAGAGAAAATCGAGGAAAAGGAAGAAGTGGCCTACAAAAGATAGAAAGCAGCCATCTGCTTCAAGCCTCAACATTTGATAAAAAGAAAAAAGTGCTCCACCCTCGAATGGTTTGGGGGTGGAGCACTTTTTGCGTACGGGATTTATGCTTTCGGCACGGTGTACGGCATAGCAGGAATCTGGATACCGGCCTCCAACAGTGCGGAACGGTAGCTTCCCAAGAACAAGTTTTGGATGCTGTACTGCTGGCCGTTCAATGTATAAAAGACAACCCGATAGGCAAGCTGGCCATTCCCTTTGTCGGTGATGCCAATGACATTAGGGCCTTTGACGATTTCCGGATGTTCCGGCACAATTCGTTCATTGACGGCCTGAATTACCTGATTGACCGTTTCAAAATCGGTATCCGGATACAACAGGATATCGATCATGGCCCGCATATCATTTCGGGACAGGTTGCTGATGGTCGTGATGGTATGATTAGGTAAAAAATGCAGCGTGCCATCAAAACTTTTGATCTGTGTCGTCCGCAAGCCAACGTTCACGACTGTACCATCAATTCCGCCGATCACAACATGATCACCGACATCAAATTGTGATTCCAGGATAATGAAGAATCCATTGACGATATCATTGATGAACTGCTGTGCGCCAAGACCGATAGCCAGACCTGCTAGACCCGCACCGGCAATCAATGTAGCGATGGGTACGCCCATGATGGAAAGGATCCCATAAATCAAAAAGAAGAACAAGAGATAACGCAAACCGTTCTCGGCTATTTTGTAGATGGTGGTAGCGCGGTTCTGCGTTATGTGCTTGGTCAAAATCTGTTTTTCAAAAGTTCGGTGCAATACGTAATTGGATAAACTTTTTAAAGCAAAAAAGATGAGCAGCAAAAAAAGCAAGGTTATGCCTTTTGAAATAAACAAGCCCACAATCTCTTCCCAGGCGATGCTGTTCCACCATTTTACGAAAATGTTTGGATTCGTCACCACTTCCTCTATCAAATCTTGTGCAAGTGCGCTGTCTTGCGTGCTTATATCATTCATAAAATCCCTCATTTCTGAACAGTTGGTTTCATTGTATCAAATTCTGCGACTTATGAAAATGAAGATAGGTTTACATTTTGTTGAAGAAAGCATGTCCAAATCGGAACTATTCCTTCCCAGACGATTCGTTATTATCTGAAGGGTTTTCAATAGCATATCGGAAATGTCTATGGTATCATTTTATTATAAATGAAATAAATCTTATAAAAATTCGTACAATGCTTTGACAGAGGCAGGTATGAATCAAGAAGGAGTGAGTACAAATAATGGGGTATGGTGAAATTGCAGCTTTGATTGCTGCGTTGGCTTTTGCAGTGTTGGTGGTTTTCATCATTTTGGCATTGAGGAAAGTCACTGATATCTTAGGCGAGGTTGAAAAAGTGACCCAGGAAGCGAACAAAAGTCTGGCCGTCATCACGAAAGATGTTGACCACTTGTCGATTGAAGTCGAAGGCTTGCTGAATAAGGCCAATACGTTAGTAGATGACCTGAACGGCAAAATCAGCAAGACAGATCCTTTATTCACCGCAATCGGTGACCTGGGAGTGACGGTTTCTGATGTGAACCAATCTACCAGAAATTTGGCGGTATCACTTAAAGGTGGAGGTAAAGGCGTAAAAAGCACATCAGGTTCCTCCACGGTCGGAAAGCTTGGGCGGACAGCGATGGCAATTGCCCGGCAACGGCAAGCGAAGAAAGAAGCGAAGGATACAAAGTTCAAAACTTACTGAAGCGACAACCAATAAATAATAAAAAGGAGATTGAGGATTATGACAAAAAATAAAGGCGGATTTGTATTAGGGGCAATCATCGGTGGGGCTGCTGCAGCCATTACAGCTTTGCTGTTTGCGCCTAAACCAGGCAAAGAACTACGCGATGACATCACGGAGGAAGTAAATAGTCTTCTGGACACAGCGCGCGATTACGCGGATATCGCTGTGGAGAAGAGCAATGAGTTCATGGATGTCGCCAAAGAAACCACTGAAGACATCAAAATTAACTTGAAGGACACCACTTCTTCAATCAAAACACAATTCTCTGAAACAACGAAACATGTCGGTGAAGACTTGAAGAAAGCTAAGGACGACATCAAAGAAAAAGCCACTGATGTGAAAGAATTTGCTTCTGTCATCGCTGAAGAAGGCAAAGAGGAAGCTGCAGCCGTAACGGAAGAAAAAAAGGTCGCAGTTGAAGAAAAGATCGATGAAATAAAAGATAGCGTGGAAGACATCTGAATGCGCAAAAAAAACAGGCCGGGTGCCTGTTTTTTTTTGCACACTGTTTTGTTGGTCGCTACTGCTAAACTGATTCAATCAACTAATCGATCAATTTCAAATATGCGCCTATATCGGTTGGAGTGTTGGTGAAGGGCTCAAAACCATCCGCAGTCACATAACCGCAATCTTCGACTCTGACGCCGATATCCCCTTCGATATAAATGCCGGGTTCAATAGAAAAACACATATTCTCAGTAAGGATCATTTCATTGCCTTCCATGATAGAAGGGTACTCATGAACGCCTTGACCCAATCCGTGTCCGAGGCGATGGTTGAAGTAGCGACCGTAGCCTGCTTCGGTAATGATTGTCCGCGCTACAGCATCCAAATCACCAGCTTTGATCCCGGGATGGACTGCAGCCATGGCTTCATCATGGGCAGCCAACACCAACTCGTAGATTCGTTTTTGGTGCGCGGAGGGTTCTTCACCAAAGAAGAACGTGCGTGTCACGTCACTTGCATAACCTTCATGCATGGTTCCCAAATCGAACAGCACAAACTGGTTTTTCTTGAGCTTGGTATCGCCTGGAACACCATGGGGGCTAGCCGCGTTTTCGCCGAACAACACCATAGTGGTGAAGCTCATTTCGGCTACGCCTCTTTTTTTCAGCTGATATTCAATTTCGGCAACGACTTCAAGTTCGGTAATGCCCTCGCGCAGCGTTCCAGCACCTATTTTAAGTGCTTCATCAGCCCAATAGCCTGCTTGTTTCATGAACGTAATTTCTTTTTCGGATTTGATTAGGCGCATGTTCTGAAGTGCCGTGCTTATGTTGTGGTTGAAAGTAGCTGTCGGGAAATGTTTTCGCAACGTCTCCATTCGCTCGACAGTCAAAAAGTCCTTTTCGATGGACCAGCCCGACCGCGATGAATAACGTTCTTTAATATTGGTTGCCAGTACTGTCCAAGGATCTTGCGTATCCATGTAACTGATCACATCAAATCCCTCTGCAGTCTTCCGCGCATCATTTTCTTCCAATGCAGGGACAAACAGGATGGGCGTAGCATCCTTGAACAGAACCGCCGCTAAAACTCTCTCATGCGGATCGCTTCTGTATGAGGAAACATAAAAGACGTTTTTGGGATCATTGAGAAATACGATATCTACATCTTGTTTTTTCATTAAATTGATAATTAGATTTAAAGGCATTTTTAATATGACACCTTCCTTTCTTTAGTATTATAGCATATAATGAGGGTTCTATTTTTGAATAATGCAATGTGAAATTTTCATGAAAACTTTTATAAAACGCTTGCATATCTTTTGAAACAATGTTAAATTCATTATAAGCTTGTAAAATAATCAATATTTACAACATTATGTTGAGTAATGGAAAATAAAAAATTGAAAACAATTGAGATAAGGAGCAACATAAATGGAAAAACAAACGATTACAATTTACGATGTGGCTCGCGAAGCAAACGTCTCCATGGCAACTGTTTCCCGCGTAGTGAATGGTAATCCCAACGTGAAACCATCCACAAGAAAAAAGGTATTGGAAGTCATTGAACGTTTGGATTACAGACCGAATGCGGTTGCCCGTGGTTTGGCAAGCAAGAAAACAACGACTGTAGGGGTTATTGTCCCTGATGTCACAAACTTATTCTTTGCATCTCTAGCACGCGGAATCGATGATATCGCTACAATGTACAAGTATAACATCATTTTAGCGAACTCTGATCAGAATGACCAGAAAGAAATCCAAGTGTTGAATACGTTACTTGCGAAACAAGTGGATGGCATCATCTACATGGGCAATAAGATTACGGATGAGTTGCGCGCAGAATTTTCCCGATCCAAAACGCCGGTCGTGCTGGCTGGAACAATCGATCCTGAGCAACAAGTCGGAAGCGTCAATATCGATTATATCGGTGCAACCGAAGAAGGTGTAGCGAACATGATTGCGAACGGAAAAAAACATATCGCTTTTGTATCAGCTTCACTTTCCAATCCAATCAATGGACAGTATCGACTAAAAGGTTACAAAAACGCTCTGGTCAATGCAAATATTCCCTTTGATGAAGCGCTTGTCTTCGAATGTGAGCCGACGCTTCAAAATGGTGAGCTGTTGGCTCCTCAATTACTTGAAGCAGGAGTGGATGCAGCATATGTAGCCGGCGATGAACTTGCAATCGGCCTGTTGAACGGTATCATCAATGCAGGTGTCAGCGTTCCTGAAGCATTTGAAGTCACTGCCAGCAACAATTCTCGTATTACAGAAATGGCTCGCCCAAAATTGACGTCCATCATGTTGCCGTTGTATGATATCGGCGCTGTAGCGATGCGTTTACTGACTAAAATAATGAACAAGGAAGAAATTGATGAGAAATCAATCATCCTTCCATACAAAATTGTCAACAGAGGAACAACTTTACTTAAAAAATAATGTGTTCATCCGCGAGACACTCAAGACCAAAAAGCCCTGTATCCTGAATGGATGCAGGGCTTTTTGGGCAAGAAATTTGGAGTGTTTTCCGGCACTGCTGACGAAAATACAAATGCCAAAAACAAAAGGCTGCCATGACGGGCAGCCTTTTCGCTTATTCTTCAGTTGTGGGAGTTTCATCAGCGGGTGGTGTTTCACCTTCTGGTTCTGTGTCAGGAGGTGTTTCCGCATCTTCTTCTTCTGTAGGATCTTCTTTCTCTGCATCGTCGGCATTATTTGCCGCATTGTTTTGGCTAGCTGCGGCAGCTGCTGCTGCTGCAGCGGCTGCATTGCGTCTTGCTGCTGCTTCAGCCAAATAACTATCCCAATAGTCTTCCAGGTCTTTATCGGTAGCCCCGGGGGAGAAGTAGTAGGAAATTTGCTTCGGCAACGCATCAGCTTTGAATAAGTCGGTCCTGGTTCCACCATTAAGCGTGACGGATAAGCCGTTCGCGAATGACACGGTTCCTGCCAATGTTCCGGTTTCGGCCAAAACTGATTTTTCGACAATGCCTTCCGGCCGCTGATGCGTCTGGTCGGTCCCGAGAATGCCCGGATTGATGCTGTAGATTTTGTTGGCGATTTGCGACCAATAATTCAAATTTCGGCCAGTTGGAAGTCCTTGATTATTCGGATCATAGAAGACATGTTCCCCCTTGTAATTGTCGTAACCCATCCAAGAGCTGAGCGTAACGGTAGGGGTGCTGGCGATGAACCAAATGTCACGGTTAGCTTCCGATGTACCGGTCTTTCCGGCCCAGTCAGCGTTGAAATTCAGATAATTGTTGATCGAACGGCCAGTGCCGTCAGTTATGACGTCGCGCAGAATATCCAAAGTCAAATAAGCTGTATCCTGCGAGAACACTCTTGTCGCTTCGGACTCATGCTGATAAACAACATTTCCGTGCTTGTCCGTAATTGTTTCGATCAGGTAAGGCGATACATGCTCGCCTCCAGTTGCGAAGGTCGTAAACGCGCTGGTCTGCTCCAAAACAGTCGGTCCGTCATTCGTTGCCCCAATCGCTAAGGACGGATTGCCGTATTCCGATTCGTCTATTGAAGTGATACCCATCTTTTCCAAATATTGCCCAGGATTCATTCCTTTGCTGTTCATAGCGACATAGAGTTTGATTGTCGGATTATTCTTAGATTGGTAGAGGGCCTGGCGCGCGGTCACGTAAGTATTGGAAATGGTATCGCCGAAGTTAGTAGGCTCCCATAATGTGCCATCTGGCTGTTTGATGCTTATCTTTGTATCAGGCACCATCGAGGCGGGATAGATCAGATTTTGTTCAATCGCCGGTGCATAGACCAACAACGGTTTAATCGTGGAACCAGGAGAACGTTTCGTGCTGAATACATGGTCCACCTGGTTGACTGAAAAATCTCGTCCACCGATGAAGCCGATGATTCTACCGGTCTGATTTTCGATAAGAACACTGCCTGTTTGCGCAAGCTCAATCACTTCCTGCGTGACTCCGTTTGCATCGACATAAGAATCCACAAAGGTTTCGCCCAAAGTTTGTCCGTAATCTGCTGCCACTTCTTGCATGCCGTTGTAGACATCTTTGTCGATTGTACTGTATACGTTGTAGCCGGACAAGCGCAACGTGTTGTCGGCATCGGCGTAATATTCGTTGTACAATTCGATGTTGGCTTCCAGATCGTCCATCGTAAGCTCGTTTGCGGCTGCGGCCTGTTCCATCAGAACAAGGATTGCTTCACGTTCGACAGCTTGATAAAGGTAACTGTTCCGATCCTCTTGTGTGGCATTAGCAGGTACGAAATCTTGGGTGATGTCATACGCGATTGCAGCATCATATTCTTCCTTGGTGATATATCCCTCGCTGAGCATCCGGAAAAGCACAGTATTTTTTCGGTTAAGGGCTGCAGTCAAATCTTCTTTTCTTTCTCCGTATTGGGTGAAAGGGGTATAAGTGTATGGATTCTGTGGGATACCTACCAAAAACGCCGCCTGAGCCAACGAAACATCGATAGCATGGACGCCAAAAATACCGTTCGCCGCTTCCTCTATACCGGCGATGTTGGAACCACTGCTGTTTCGGCCGAATGGCGAGACATTCAGGTAGGCTGTCAGAATTTCATCTTTCGTAAAGAAATTTTCAAGCCGTAGCGCCAATAAAATCTCATTGGCTTTGCGGGAAAAAGTCACTTCATTAGTCAAAATCTGTTGTTTGACGAGCTGCTGCGTCAATGTTGAACCGCCGCTTTGACTGCCGAATCCGGTCAGTTCAGTCACCAACGCCCTTAAAATGGCCTTAGGTACAATCCCATTATGCTCATAAAAATTTTCATCTTCTGTTGCGATGAGTGCTTCTTTGATGAGCGGAGAGATGTTTTCTGATCCGACAGTTGTCCTGACCAAATCGGTGCGTATTTCCGAAATGGCTTCGCTGTTCGCATAATACATAGTGGAAACGAGTTCGACATTCCCGATGTCTTCAGCCATGCTTTCATAGGTGGGTACAGTTTCTTTTGAAATTAAATTAGCGAAATAACCCAGACCAACGCCACCGCCGAACATGCCCAACAAGACCATCAGAAGTAGGATTCCGGTAAAAATGTTCCGGATGACACCGAAAAAAACATTGAGACCGAAAGCTCCTTTTGAGAGGAGCGGCTTCATGTTTGTTTCGGTGTCCAACTTTTGTTTCATTTTTCGCAATGAAGTCTTACTTTGGTTTATACGCTTGTGGGTTTTTTGTTCCCAAAGCAAAGCTTTCTCTTTTGTTTTTGAAGCATTTTCTTTCGTGAAAATCCGCTGGAGGCGGCTATTTATTGATTGCCCAAGGCGTTTAACAAATTCGCCGGTTTTTTTCAGCCATTTTTCCGCATTATTTCCATCTGGATTCTTCATAAATTCCCTCTTTCCTTTTCAGGTGGTCACTTATAAGTATAACAAAAAAGCTTTGCCCTGACTATTACATAGCGTGAACAATCACTAAGTGAGAGGAACACAAAAAATCAGCAAGGAATAATATCCTTGCTGACAATGTTATTGCTATACTGTTGTAGTAGCAGTATTCTCAAATGTTTCACCGATGGCAGCCAAACGTTCCTCAACGTCAGACTGCGTCAATTGATTACGTTGCACATAATAATTCGGCTGATGGACGCGACATTCATGCGAACAGCTGCGCATGTATTTGTGCTCGTTTTCTTCGGAACAAAGTATTCTCCGGTTGCAGCTTGGATTGGCGCAATTCACGTAGCGTTCGCATGGTGTTCCATCGAACCATTCCTTTCCGACCACGACATGTTCGATACGATTGATATCCACACCGATGCGCTCATCGAAGACATACATTTTCCCATCCCAAAGATCGCCTTTAACCGTTTCGTCTTTGCCGTAGGTTGCGATCCCGCCATGCAGTTGGCCGACATCTTTAAAACCTTCTTTGACGAGCCAACCTGAGAATTTTTCACAACGGATGCCGCCGGTGCAATAAGTCACAACTCGTTTTTCCATAAATTGTTCTTTGTTTTCACGGATCCATTGCGGCAATTCGCGGAAGTTTGCAATATCCGGACGAACAGCTCCGCGGAAGTGGCCGAGGTCGTACTCATAATCGTTGCGGGCATCAATGACGACAGTATTTTCGTCTAGAATGGCTTCGCGGAAAGCTTCCGGAGATAAGTATTCACCAGTAGTTTCGTTGGGATCGAGATCGTCTCCTCCCAAATGCAAGGAAACGATTTCCTGGCGTGGGCGGACGAACATCTTTTTGAAGGCATGACCGTCTGTCTCATCGATTTTGTAGGTGATGTCGCTGAAGCGCGGATCTGCATTCATTTGAGCGATGTAGGCTTGTGTTTGATCGATTGTTCCGGAGACCGTGCCGTTGATGCCTTCCGGTGCTACCAAAATTCTTCCTTTTAAGCCGATTTCTTTGCAGAATCGTAGATGTTCTTGCGCGAATGTTTCTGCATCCTCTATCGGTGTATATTTATAATAGAGTAGGACACGATAGTCTTTTGTCATACTGCTCCCCCTAATTCAATCTGTTTTACTTCGAACGTTATGAAATTATACACATTTTGTAAGCGAAAAGCCAAGGATATGCTCAAAATTCGAAAAATGGTGTTCTACTTTATGGATGTGAGTGTTGCATGCTACACTTACATTAGAGATAAAATGAAAGTGGGGGAATGAAATGGGCATTTGTACATTGATCGTCAATCCATCATCAGGGGGCGAAATGGCCTCTAGTTATCTGGAATTGATGGAAACGCAATTGAGAAACATGTTCGAAGAGATGACAGTCAAAGAAACAGGGAAACAGGGCGATGCCATGAAGTTTGCGTATGAAGCTGCAAAGAACGGCCATGAAGCTGTGTTTTGCATGGGAGGTGATGGCACAGTCAATGAAACCATCAACGGCTTGGCGGCTGCCGGAACAGATGTCGCTTTCGGTTTCGTACCATTGGGCACTGTCAATGATCTGGCAAGGGCGCTCGGCATCCCTTTGGACCCCGGGCAGGCTATCGAAATGTTTGAAACTGCGGTCTTGTTGGATTTGGATATCGGCAAAGTCAATGACCGATATTTTGTGTCTAATGTAGCTGCCGGCGCGATTCCTGAAGCTGTGGAAGAAGTGAGTGTGGAGCAAAAAACAAAATTAGGTCCACTGGCTTACTTCATTGAAGGAGGGAAAGCGCTGGCGAACCAGCCGATGCATCGTTTCCGCATAACAGTGGATGAGGAAACATTTACTCAGGAATCCCCGCTCCTCCTGATTGCTTTAACGAATTCAATCGCCAGTTTCGAGCGTTTCATGCCACAAGCAGAAGTCGATGACGGGAAAATGCGAATGGTCGTTTTCAAGGAGTTCAGTCTGTTGGATTCTCTGAAAATCCTGCCTCAGCTTATCATGGGTGAACTCAAAAATTCGGATACTGTCATCTATAGAACATTCAAACACGCTACTGTCGCCATTGCGGATGGCGATAAACTGATCACGAATGTAGACGGTGATGAAGGCCCTGCATTTCCGCTTGAAATCGCGATACTACCTTCCTTTATAAAGGTTTATGGACCGGCACGCTCTTAAAAACACATCCCTACGACCCAAAATACAGGTCGCAGGGATGTGTTTTGTCTTTTGTCTTTAGACATACTTTTCGGTCAGGAGCAGGAATTCCTTTACATCAGCTGCCATGATCTCCAATCCTTGATTCCAGAAGTCCGGCTGCGTGATATCGGCACCAAGATGCTTCAGCACAAGGTCTTCAGTTGTCATCGAACCAGTATCCCGCAGTAACGAAATATAGGTTTCTTCAAAATTTTCAGTCTGCTGCAACGATTGCGCATAGATTCCCAGGCTGAACAGGAAGCCAAACGTGTAAGGGAAATTGTAGAAGGGCACATCATCGATGAAAAAGTGCAATTTACTCGCCCAGAATAGGGGATGGTAGTCACTCAAGGCATCTTGATAAGCCTCTTTTTGGGCGGCTTCCATCATTACTGACAGTCGTTCTGCAGTGACAAAGCCGTTCATCCTTTC
Organism: Trichococcus sp. ES5; assembly: GCF_900067165.1. Taxonomy (NCBI): domain Bacteria; kingdom Bacillati; phylum Bacillota; class Bacilli; order Lactobacillales; family Carnobacteriaceae; genus Trichococcus; species Trichococcus sp. ES5. Next base: position 226,299 of record NZ_FJND01000002.1, on the reverse strand, counting down.
GGTGTAGAAGGTCTTCTCGAAAAGATAACGAGCATGTATATTCAGAAACATGGCCGTCGCATTTTCGAGCTTCGTGTTGAGCAAGGAAATTTTTTCTTCATCGCTGCTCGCTTCCCTGACTGTGGCAGCGCTGATGATGGTTTCCGCAAAAGTCGATGCCGTTTCGGCGACGTTCATGGCGTAGCGCGTGTTCAGATCCGGCAGATCGCGCATCACGTGTGAATGGAAGGCATGTCCCAATTCATGGGCCAGTGTACTCATATCGCTGGCTGAACCCGTAAAGGTCATGAAAATCCGTGACTCTTTCGATTCCGGGTAATCTTCGCAATAGCCTCCAGGTCTTTTGCCTGATCGGTTCTCGGCTTCTACCCAGCGGTTTTTGACGGCGTCCAAGGAAAAGTCTGCCAGTTTCGGACCGAAGGAGGCAAAGTGTTCGATGATGTAATCGACTGCTTCGTCGAAGCTGAAGGTTTTTGACTGGAAACTGCCGAGTGACACAGGGGCATCGACATCATACCAAGCCAGCCTGTCTTTGCCCATCAGAGCGGCTTTGCGGTCCAAAAATGAAAGGAAGGGCTGTTTGTTCGCACTGATGGCTTGCCACATCGTATCCAGTGTCTCGCGTTTGATGCGGTTGTAACGCAATGGCTCCACCAAGAAGTCCTCATCCTGATGCGCCTCGAAATCCGCCAAACGGAAACCTTGCAGGTGATTCAGCGTATCGGCGAAGGCTGGAGCAAGGTATCCCCAAGCTTTTTCCCACTCGACGAATATTTTTCTGCGGACGCTCGGATCAGGATCGGCATACATCCGGTTCATCGCTTGACCAGCTGATAGTTCGTTCAAAGTTCCGTCAGCTTCTTCAAAAGGAATCTTGATGAAGGATACGAGCGTGTCATAGTGCGCGCTCCAGCCATTGAATCCATCGACACGCAAATTTGCCAATAAGGCTTCTTCCTTATCGGAGAGGAGGCGACTGCCCTGTTGGCGCCATTCTGACAGTGCAAATGCAAGAGTTGAAAAGGCAGGCATTTCCACCAACAGCGTCCAATCGTTTTCTGCGATGGCGGTTATTTTTTTCTTCAGAGTCGTTTGAATAATCGTTAATTTGCTGTACAATTGAATTATTCGCGCATGGATTGCGCTTGCATTCAAATCCGATACATCGGCGGATTGGATACCTGTTATGAAACTGTTGCACTGCATCAGGGCTTTTGTGTACTGTTCCTCGTAATGAAGCAAATCCTTCAAATCAGAGTATTCCGGTTTATCACGTTCAGGGTTCCAATTGTTTGCTGCGGATTCAAAATCCTTCAATCCGTCTTGGATGGATTTTATCTTGTCTTGTAGGTCCGGCGAAGAACTCCCGCCTTCGAAAAACGAGTCCAAATCCCAGGTAAGGCTATATTTCATGTTGATCATCCTCTCAGTCTTGATTGACTAATTTATTGCCATAAGTACATTATATCCGTTTTACATCAGAAATAATAAAAGAATTCACATCAGGAAAGGAAAAATACTACATGCAAAAAGAGCAAAGAAGCAATTCATATATAGTGGGAGCAGTTTTGATCATGGGTTATCTCTATTACCGTGCCACTTTCCGACAAGATTTTTATGCTTTGCCGAACATCATCGCGAATTTCCTGCAATCGCAACCGCTCTCCGGGTTATTCGCAACATTCACCTTCCGATACGGTGAGCAGATGGTCAGCACGGAGGCTTTGGGCTATTTCGGTTTTCTGGGATTCTTCGGCAGCAAGATATGGTTGTTCCTTTCCTATTTCATTTTGACTTATCTTTGGTATGGCGGTCTTTCCGGGAAGATGCGGGATGTAGTTACGCCTATTGTTGTGGCGCTGCTGCTTTCCATCAGTTACGCGGCTGCGGATGAATTTCATCAATCGCTGGTGTCTCCGGCATTTGCGATGAAGGAAGATGTGGTCTTGGCCGGCGCAGGAGCAGTTTTGGCGGTAATCACCGGTTGGTTCTTCTTTACAGTCAGAAAAGGCAGAAAGTGAATTGCCATAAGCGGTTACTTTTGATAAAATGATTGAGTAAATTAATAGATGAGAAGAGGGATCTGAATGTCAGGACATTCAAAATGGAGTAAAATCAAAGGTGCAAAAGGCGCTGCAGATCAAAAACGAGGTAAAATTTTTCAGAGATTATCGAAAGAAATTTATATGGCTGCAAAAAACAGCGGTCCGGATCCCTCATCTAATCCGAGCCTGCGCTTAATGATCGATAAAGCGAAAGCAGCGAACATGCCGAATGATAACATCACGCGTGCCATCAAAAAAGCAACATCTGCTGGAGAAGGCGAAAATTATGAAGAAGTCACTTACGAAGGATACGGTCCGAACGGTGTAGCCGTTTTGGTCCATGCTTTGACCGACAACCGCAACCGTACCGCCACTAATATCCGGGTTGCTTTCAATAAAAATGGAGGATCTTTAGGTGAATCAGGTTCGGTTAGTTACATGTTCGACCGTAAAGGCTATATCGCAATCGAACGTGAAGACTTGGATGTGGATGAAGATACAATGTTGATGAGCGTATTGGAAGCCGGTGGAGAAGAGCTGCAGACGAGTGATGAAGTTTTCGAAATCTACACGGATCCTGCCGATTTTGATGCTGTTTCCGAAGCTTTGAAGGCAGAAGGCTATGTCCTGGCTGAAGCTGAGGTCACAATGGTTCCGCAAACTTTGTCGTCTATTGCAGCGGACAAAGAAACGCAATTCAGAACGATGTTGGAAAAACTGGAAGACGATGATGACGTCTCCGAAGTATTCCACAACGCTGATCTGGACGACGAAGAATAATATAGTACAGATAAAATAAAAAACGGTTGCTTACCACTGTTTGCGGACAAGGTAGGCAACCGTTTTTTCGGATTCGACTCGGAGCCTAGTAATAGGCAGTGCCGCCTGGTTGGAATCGCTTTCTTGCTAGGCTTGTAGTATAATTTAGATAGCTAAAGTCGGATTTTCCTTGGGATTTTCGATCACGGCTCTTAAAGCGAAGCGATCATTATCCAATCGGGATAAACTATGAATGGGGGACAACCGTATGGCAAAAGTAATATTTGTGATTGCACCTGAAGACTTTCGTGATGAAGAATTATTCATGACCCAGGAAGAGGTTGCGAAATGCGGGCATGAGATGTGGATCGCAAGCCACAAGACCGGAACTTGTATGGGGGTGCATGGCGGGATTGCGCAGTCGGATCTTTTGGTTGAGGATGTCGATACGACCAGTTTTGATGGAGTGGTGTTCGTTGGAGGTCAGGGGAGCCGTGTTTTCTTCGACGATCCGCATGCCTGGATGTTGGCACAGGCGATGAACGGGCAGGGCAAAATGGTTGCTGCAATCTGTATCGCGCCGGTGGTCTTGGCGAATGCTGGTTTGTTGAAGAAGAAAAATGCGACTGTTTTCGAATCCGAAATCGCAACTATTGAAGCAAAAGGAGCCATTTATTCTGAGTCCGCGTTGACAGTCGATGGCAATGTCATCACTGCGAGCGGTCCGGATCAGGCAAGGCAGTTCGGACTGGAAATATGCAAATTTTTGACGGCATAAAGAGCTAAGACAGCTGTTTTTGAGGAATTGGAGGCAGCAAGGTATATGGAAGAGTTGAAAGCTAGAATTGAACTATTGAAGGAACAGAATCCGATAAAAATACAAGATCTGGAAAGGAAATTCGGATTGTTGAAGTTCGAGCTGCAGGAAGCGAAGAAAATACTGGAGCGTCAGGAAATCGCCTTAGCGGATGTGAAAGGTGAATGGATCAAAAACAATTCGGAAAAAAATCTCGCCGTAATGCGCGAAGAAGAGCAGAACCTGAAGATTGCCAGAATGAACTACAATGCTGCGGTGGAGAAAATGGATATCATGAAGACCGTCGTTTTTCTGCTTTCCTGAAGGTCCAACTATTTGTATGATCATCACAGCATTCTAACGAAAAAGAACGACAAGGACATTTTTACTGGTCCTTTGCCGTTCTTTTTCGTTGTGTCGTTGCTTTATTGTTGTTGCGACTGTTCATCGATGAAATCGTTGATTTTCTGCTGGTATTGCTCATCCGAAATCAAATAAGAGAAACCTTCTCCGATGACGCTTTGAGCTTCGCTGATAGTGAAGAAAGCTTTAGGATCGATGGCTGTCACAATACGGTTTAACGGCATCAATTGCTGTCTGTTGACGACTATCAAAATCACCTTTTTCTGGCTTTTGGAGTAATAGCCTTCACCTTCCAAGAAGGTCATTCCGCGGCCGATTTTTTTATCGATCGCATCAGCGATTTCCTGATGCCGCTCCGAGATGATCAGGACTTGTTTTTTCGGATTGAACCCTTCCAGGATGAAATCCAGCACTTTCGTTTGCACATAGAGATGCACGACAGTCAAAACGACATTCTCCAGCCCGATGACGAAGATGGAGGGTCCGACGACGAACAGGTCCAATACGACCAGTGCGATACTGGTGCTCCAACCGAGATATTTATTGAAAATCAAGGCGATGATGTCGGTACCGGCTGTTGAACCGCCTGCCTGCATCACGAGTCCTAAGCCTGTGCCGACCAAAAACCCGGAGCAAAGCGGAGCCAGAATGATTGTTTCCATCGGATAGCGCCAAGCAGCAGTCAGATGGAGAAACACCGACATCAACAGTGTAGCCAAAAGCGTCAGCCTCATGGTCGATTTTTCCAAAAATCGGAATCCGATGACCAGTATGATGCCATTCAACACGAAACTCGTGATGGCTACAGGGACGTCCAAGGTATAGAAGGCCAACAAACTAATGCCGGTGACACCGCCTTCGCCAAGATGGTTCGCCACGGAAAACATATTGATGCCCATCGCGAACAGAAATGTTCCGATTGCAATCAGAAGAATCGAACCAACAACGTTCTTTTTCAAAAAAGTTCACCTCCCTTATATTGAGTGATCCCGTTTGTTTTTCGCGTGTAGGACCGCTGTTTATGCCAATATAACATATTTTTAACTAATTTTCTCGTTGGAGAAAGAGCGGAAGCCAGGATTTTGCAGAAGCTATAAGTGACGGCAAAATAGAAATGAGGTGATGAATATGGAAGAAAAAGCAGAGAGCTTGTTGGCCGATGCGATGCGACTGGGTGTTTCCGACATCCATCTGCTCCCTTACGAAGACCATTATGAACTCTTTTTCCGCGTGAGTACCGGATTATCGAAAGTAGCGGTGTATTCAATCGAAAAGGGTGAGCGGCTGATTTCTTATTTCAAATTTCTTTCGAACATGAATGTGGGTGAAAGGCGGAAACCGCAATCCGGTGCTGTCAGGTACCGGCTGAACGGCAAAAAAATTGAACTGAGGCTGTCCACCATCGCAAATTTCCGCTACCAGGAGTCGCTTGTCATCCGTCTGCTTTATGCCAATCCGGGTTTTGAACCGGGCTTGCACGCATTTTTCCCGGCCCAGGAGGCGGAGTTGCTCGAACTGTTGGACCACAAGAGCGGTCTTGTCCTGTTCTCTGGCCCTACCGGATCCGGCAAAACAACGACGATCTATCATTTACTGCGCAGGAAATATGCCGATGAACCGCTGCAGATCATTACCATGGAGGATCCGGTCGAAATTGAGGAGCCGCTGTTTCTGCAGGCTGAAGTGAATGAAGCGGCAGGTATCACATATGACCTGCTCATCCGCCAGTGCCTGCGTCATCATCCGGATATTCTCGTCATAGGCGAAATCCGGGATCAGGAAACAGCTAAAATGGTCGTAAGAAGCGCATTGACGGGGCATTTGGTGATTGCGACAATCCATGCCAAAGAGTCATTCGGGGTATTGGAAAGGCTGCGGGAATTGGCGATTTCTTCCGAACAAATAAAGCAGACGTTGCTCGCTGTCGTTTCCCAACGTTTGATCGCAAAATATTGTCCACTGTGCTCCGGTAAGTGCACCATTCACTGCGCCCATTATCATGTAAACGAAAAGTCGGCTGCTATCTATGAAATTTTGGCAGGTAAGGAACTGCAGAACCATCTGCAGAACAAGGAGGACGGAAAGCGGTTTGTCACACTGAATGATAAATTGCGAAAAGCCTATGCGTGTGGATACATTACGGAAAAAAATTACTTGGAGAATCTCGTCTGAAAAACGTTGGCTGGCAAAAGAGCAGGCTTATTTTTTGAGGCGCTTAGGTGAATTACTGAAGGAAGGTTTTTCGTTGTCGGAAGGGCTTGCCTTTCTGAAGGTGATGCAGCCGAAGCGCTCGGGCGATATCCAGCGCATGTTGGTCAAACTGGAAACAGGTATCAATCTTGCGGATGCATTGGCTGGATGCGGATTTTCGGAACAAGTCGTATCGCAGCTGCGCTTATCCTTCCTTCACGGAAAATTGACGGAAACCTTGCTGTTTTGTTCCGATTTCCTGACTGAAAAGGATAAACAACTGCATAAGCTCAGAAAAGTCTTGATCTACCCCTTGTTTTTGCTGGTGTTCGCGAACGTAATGCTGATTGCGATCAGACAGGTCCTACTGCCCAGTTTGGAGACGATGCTGGTGCCCTCGCAAGAGGGTTCCGGCTTGCTGGTCCGCATCATCCTGCTTTACCTGGAGAACCTGCCGCTCATCATACTGGGTACGCTAGCCTTAGCTGCCAGCTTAGTCCTGTTGGCAAAAAGTTATTTGAAAAAGAAATCAGCTTTCCAAAAATCTTTGCTGTTCTGCCGGATTCCGCTATTCAGCAAATGGGTACAACTCTACTATTCCTTTTTTTTCTGCCGGGAATACGCTTATTTCTTCCGCAACGGCATGCAGCTGAACCAGATCGTTTCGCTGATGCGAGGCGATGAAGGGACTGCCTGGATGAAGGACATATCCGGATTGGTGGAGGAAGGGTTGATGCAGGGCGATAGCCTGACGACAATCATCAAACGTTATCCCGTTTTCAAAGAGGAGATGGGCTGGATCATCTATCACGGCGAGCTAACCAGCCAATTGCCGATCAAATTGAGCATGTACAGCGAAGAATGTTTCCGGCTGTTGATAGCGGACATCGAACAGAAAATCGGCTGGTTGCAGCCTGTCTTGTTCCTCATGGTCGCCGTCATCGTGATGGCAATCTATCTCATATTGTTGATGCCGATGCTAAGTTCATTAGGAGGAATGTATTAATGAAATCAATAAAAAAAACACTAAAAAATAAAGAAGCCTTTACACTTATGGAAATGGTACTCGTCCTTTTCATTATTTCTGTGCTGATGCTGATGATCATCCCGAATGTGGCGAACACGAAAACTAGTGTAGAGACTAAAGGCACGGATGCTTTGGCGGTTGTGGTGCAGACACAGGCTGACATGTATGAATTGGATACAGGGACGGAAGCGGCCAGCTTTACCGTCCTTGGGGATGGTGGTTACCTAAACGATAATCAAGTGACCCAAGCAACCGCCAAGCTCACAATAGCAGGCGGTAATGTTTCCATAATCGAGTGATTTGAATGAAGGCTTGAATAATGTATAAAAGCGGATTCACATTATTGGAGAGCCTGTTGGTACTGATGATCGCCTCCATGATTTTGCTGCTGACCCCGCAAGTTGAAACCGCAACGGATGAACTCGCGTTCAATCTGTTTTTGGACGATTTCTTGACGGAACTTCACACAGCTCAGAGTTATGCGGTCATCACAGGGAATGGCGTCAATATGGATGTCCTGCGACCAATCGGCGCAACGCATTATGCTGTTTTTAAAGACGGTGCCGGATCGGACCGTTACATCAATCGGAAGTTGCTTTTGCCTGAAGGATCAAAAGTGATTCAAGGCTACACCGGATTCATCAAAGGAGGCAGCGGATATCTGCAGCCGAATACCATCATCATGGAAACGGCCCGATATCGCTATACCATCACAATCCAATTGGGGAGCGGTCGTTATGAAGTCAATAAAGCTAAACGATAGCAGTGGTTATATGCTTTTCGAAAGTCTGATCGCTTTGGCCATGGTCAGCATCTCAATCTATGTGCTGATGCCGCATTCCGTTCAATTTTTCACGACTTTAAAAGCGGCGGGAGCGGAAGTTGCCTACTGGCGGGTCGCGCAGGACCAGATGCAGGTCATCGCCAAAGGAGGAAACCCAATCGAAAGTCAGGCTTCCGGAGGTATACTGTTCACCACTACTTGGAATCCGGAAACCTCAGAACTTATAGTGAGCGGTGATGATGGGCCAGAAAGGGTGACGGTGCATGCCGACGAAATCGATGCAAAAGAACCCTGAACAATCGCAAGCCGGATTCACTTTATTGGAAGCGGCGTTTGCGCTGACTGTCAATACGTTGGTGCTCCTGCTGATAGTTGGAGGCATGGGAATAATCCGCACTGCGAATATTCAGCTGGAGCAGAGACAGGATGCGGAATGGCATCTTTTCCTGATCCAACTCGAGCATGAGTTGGAAGACGAGTTGATGGTGCAAAAGACAAGTACGACCGTCCGCACCAAATCAAAAAATCCGGCTGATACTGCTGTTTATACTTATGAGTTCCGTATCAATAAAGTGCTTCGTTACAAAAACGGAGAAGGCTATCATCCGATGCTGCTGCAAGTCAAAGCGTTGAAATACGAGGTGACCAATGAAGGGATTTCTATCCAGGCTACGCTTTCGGACGACCAGACGCGCAGAGCGCATCTCATCCTGCCGAAAGCCCCCATTAAATAGTGATCGATCACTAGGCAGGGGCGGCTCGATTTTGCCGATCACCATTTTTTACTTGTTCCTTTCACAAATGATGCTTTTCGGAATCATAAGAGTTTATGAGAATCAGCTCTATCTTTACAGATTGACGGAAAACCACTACAAAGCGCAAACTTTACTGGCGTATACAGATTACTGGCTGAAGGAACATAACAAAATATCGAGTCCGGAAAATCGGATCGTACCGGCTTCCCTGTATTTTGAAGAAGGAATCGTGCACTGCGTGGCGGATGCGAGCGGCAAAGTCACTGCCACCGTGACCCTGCAAAATGCCTACAGCGAAACGCTGGTATTGGAAATCCTGTCCCCGGAGTGATATGCAAAATAAAAGGTCATAAAGGATATATGGAGAACCAGACCTGAGATAAACAGCATAAAGAACCGCACAAGTAACCCGGAGGTACGTCGGGTTATTTGTGCGGTTCTTGGCTGTTTCATCGGATTTGGGGTCTAATACTGGTCTCAAAGCTCTTATTGACGAATTCCCCCTATCTATACGAGCACTTTTTTGATATAATTGATAGGTATGTTCATAAACAAACAGGATTTTTTTGGAAGGAAGTATGTGAAATGAGTAGAGTCTCAAAATTGCAAGATGCCATCAAAGCGAAGAAGATGGATGCAATGCTGGTGACAAGTCAATATAACTTACGTTATGTTTCCAATTTTACGGGTACGACCGGTTTGGCGGTCATCACTCAAGAGGAAGCTTTTTTTGTGACCGACTTCCGTTACACCCAACAAGCTGCTTCACAGGCACAGGGTTTTCAGATTATTCAGAATAAAGGACCAATATTCGATGAAGTGAAAAAGATCGCGGAAGAAAAAGGTCTAGCATCAATGGGATTCGAAGATGCCATCCTGTCTTTCCGAAGTGTCGAGGATTTAGAGGATCTTGTGACTTGTGACCTGATTCCTGCCTCGGGCATCATTGAAGAGTTGCGTGAAGTCAAAGACGAAGATGAAATTCGAACTATCAGCCGTGCTTGTGAAATTGCAGACGCCGGTTTCCTGTTCATCCTTGATCATATCCGTCCAGGAGTTTCGGAAATAGAAATTGCTAACCGCTTGGATTTCCACATGCGTGAATTAGGTGCGAGTGGCGTTTCATTCGAAACGATTGTCGCCAGTGGCATTCGTTCCGCTATGCCGCACGGTGTCGCCAGTCCGAAATTAATCGAAAAAGGCGACTTCGTGACGCTGGATTTTGGTTGCTATTACAATGGCTATGTTTCGGATATGACCCGCACGGTTTCAGTGGGGCAACCGCATGCAGAATTGAAGAAGATTTACGAGATTGTGCTGGCTGCCCAATTGCGCGTGAATGCAGCGGCAAAAGCTGGCATGAGCGGCATAGAAGTAGACAGTGTCGCACGCGAGTACATTACGGAACACGGGTACGGAGATGCGTTCGGCCACTCAAATGGCCACGGAATCGGTTTGGAGATTCATGAGGGGCCGAATACATCGCAAAAAGCCAGGAAAGTGCTTGTTCCGGGAAATGTCATCACAAATGAACCGGGCATCTATCTCGCTGGTATTGGCGGCGTCCGGATTGAAGATGATCTTGTGATCCGTGATAACGGCAACGAGATTTTGACGCATTCTCCAAAAGAGTTGATTATTTTATAAAAAAATAGAATCCGCATTAAAATAATGGTAAACTTAGTTCAAATGAGCTGCCACAGGAGGAATTATAAATGATTTCAGTAAATGATTTTAAGACAGGCTTGACGATCGAAATTGATGGAGGGTTATGGAAAGTTGTCGATTTCCAACACGTAAAACCAGGTAAAGGTGCGGCTTTTGTCCGTTCAAAATTGAAGAATCTTCGCACTGGAGCTGTACAGGAAAAAACTTTCCGTGCGGGTGAAAAAGTCGGAAAAGCGCACATCGCGAACCGTAAAATGCAGTTTCTTTACGAGAGTGCCGGTGCTTACGTTTTCATGGACACAGAAAACTATGAACAAATCGAATTGAACGCAGGCCAAATCGAGTACGAATTGAACTATCTGAAAGAAAACATGGAAGTCAATATCCTGATGTATGAATCAGAAACAATCGGTGTCGATCTTCCGAATACAGTAATCCTGCGCGTGGAAGAAACTGAGCCAGGAACCAAGGGCGATACAGCTTCAGGCGGTTCAAAACCGGCTAAAATGGAGACTGGATTGATGGTCAATGTACCATTCTTCGTGAATGCGGATGATATGCTTATCGTCAACACAACGGACGGCTCATACGTATCCCGCGCATAGTGTTTCCCAAGAAAGGAGAATGACAGATGATGGAAGAAACAAACATTCCTTTAGCAAACGGTCCGGCTCCGCTGGGAGAGATTGAAATTGCTCCTGAAGTGATTGAAGTAATTGCTGGTATTGCAGCGAATGAAGTAGAAGGTGTTTATGCGATGCAAGGGTCTTTCAAGACTGGCGTCAATGAACTGTTGGGTCGCACTACCCATAACAAAGGCGTACATTTGACTGTCGATGAGAATGGTTTGTCGGTTGATGTCTATTGTTACATCAAATACGGCGCTTCCGTGCCGAAAGTTGCTTTGGATATGCAAGAAAAAGTGAAAGAACAAGTCCTTTACATGAGCAATCTGGAAGTGTCGCAAGTGAACGTCCATGTGGTCGGTCTCGTTGCACCAAAATCCGAAGATAGTACTTATCTTGATTTGGATACAGAATTGGGGGAGAATGCGTGAGCAATTCCCGTTTAACAAGAAGAGAAATCCGTGAAAAGGCGCTTCAAGCTCTTTTTCAATTGAAGACAAACGAAGAATTGACCCCTGAAGAAGCCATCAAGCAAGCTTTGTTGAGTGATTCAGAAGAATGGAACAGCGAAGAGGATGTCGAAATTCAAGATTATCCTTACTTGATCACATTGGTGCATGGCGTATTGGATAATCAAGCGGCGATCGATGAAGCGATTCAACCTTATCTGAAGAACTGGACCGTGGGCAGACTGGCCAAAGCAGACGCTTTGATCATGCAGATTGCTGCTTATGAGATGCTGTTGGGAGATACGGAACAGGTACCTCAAAGGGTAGCGTTGAATGAAGCAATCGAAATTTCAAAGCTATATTGCGATGAACAATCGAGCAAATTCATCAATGGCGTATTGTCCAACCTCATTCCTAAAACGGAAAATCCTTAATGCTTCGGCTTAAGGGTTTTCTTTTTTTAGTTGATGAAATCGGATATACCAGGCCCGCTTTTCTAACTGTAATCAAAGATATTATGGTAAAATAAACGATAACACCGAGGAAAAGGAGATTGATTAATGGAAACGATTATCATGGATGGAAAAGGCTTAGCCAAAAAAATGCAGGACCAGATGAAAAAACAAGTAGCAGCATTGACAGCGGAAGGAAAAACTCCGGGGCTTTGCGTCATTTTGGTCGGCGAAGATAAGGCAAGTCAAGTCTATGTCCGCAATAAAGAGAAACAATCCGAAGCAATGGGCATGAATTCGCGTGTCGTTCGCCTTGCGGCAGACATTTCCGAAGCGGATCTGCTGGCTGAAGTTGAAAAGCAGAACCAAGACGACAGTATGCACGGTATTTTGGTGCAGTTACCATTGCCGAAACACATAGATGAGCAAAAAGTTTTGCGCGCCATCCGTTATGAGAAGGATGTGGATGGTTTCCATCCGATGAACGTCGGCAACTTCTTCCTGGGCAATGAATCAGCTTTGCCTTGCACACCGTACGGCATCATGAAGATTTTGGAAGAATACAACATCGCGCTTGAAGGAAAAAAAGCATTGGTTATCGGCCGTAGCAATATCGTCGGAAAACCAATGTCCATCATGTTGCTGAACAAAAATGCAACAGTCACGATTGCCCATTCCCGCACAAAAAATCTGAAAGAATTAGCTAAAGAAGCTGATATTCTGGTTGCGGCAATCGGCAGAGGCCATTTCGTCACTGCTGATTTCATCAAAGAGGGTGCAGTCGTCATCGATGTCGGGATGAACCGCAGCGCGGAGGGCAAGTTGATCGGCGACGTGGACACTGCTGCTGCAATGGGCATCGCAAGCCATATCACACCAGTGCCCGGCGGTGTAGGGCCGATGACCATCACGATGCTATTGCAACAAACAATCGATAAAGCAAAATAGTCAAGGAGGCACAAAGTTGGAACCTGTCTATCTCAGCGTCACCGCTTTAACCAAATACATCAAAAGAAAATTTGATGCCGATCCTTATCTCGAACGTGTCTACCTTACTGGTGAAATATCCAATTATCGTCCGCGTCCGGGCCATCAATACTTTAGCCTGAAGGATGACCATGCTGTCATCTCTGCGGTGATGTACAAAGGCAGATTCGACAAGTTAGCCTTCAAGCCCAAGGAAGGGATGAAGGTCCTGCTCATTGGACGGGTGAATGTCTACGAATCGGGCGGAACCTACAACATAATGGTCGAACATATGGAACCGGATGGCATCGGTGCTTTGTACCAAGCCTTTTCGGAACTGAAGGAAAAATTAACGCGCGAAGGGTTGTTTTCGCTACCGAAGAAAAAGCTTCCTGTCTTTCCTAAGCGGATAGCCATTGTGACCAGTCCCAGCGGTGCGGTCATCCGTGACATCATGACGACCGTCAAAAGGAGATATCCGATTGTACAACTCGTGCTTTATCCGACGATAGTCCAAGGGAAGGATTCCGCTGCCAATATCGTAAGCAATCTTAAATTGATTGAGGATAAAGGCGATTTTGATACTGTCATTGTTGCGAGGGGCGGCGGTTCCATCGAGGATCTGTGGTCCTTTAACGAGGAAGCGGTCGTTCGGCAAATAGCGGCTATGAGTGTCCCGGTCATTTCTTCTGTAGGTCATGAAACGGATACGACATTGGCTGACTTTGTTGCCGATGTCCGTGCCGCTACCCCAACAGCAGCGGCAGAATTGTCTGTGCCGGTGTTGAGCGATGTCATCCGTTATATCCATCAGATCGACAACAGGCTCTATCAGAAAATGCGGCATCTGCATACGATGCAACAACAACGATTGAATCGCGCCATGCAATCGTATATCTTCAGACAACCGGAGCGGATGTATGAAGGTTATGCCATCAAAGCCGACCAGGTGCAGCAACGACTGGCAAATCAGATGCAACAGCAGATCCATTTGCGCTCCAATGAGTCGCAACGGCTGCAATTGCGTCTTGAAAACCGCAATCCGGCAAGAGACGTTCAGCTGGCCGGCAATCGCAGACAGCAGGTCACCGATGAACTGCAAAGGGCCATGGACCGCTACTTGAAACAAAAGGAAATGCGCATGACATCGGCTATGCAATCGTTGGACTTGTTGAGCCCGTTGAAGATCATGTCGCGGGGGTACACTTATACGACAAGGGACGGGAACGTAGTCGCATCCGTCAAGGAATTGCAAAGCGGCGATAAATTGAAAGTGAATTTTTCGGACGGTTACGCCGAAGCGGAAGTAAAACAAGTGGTGGAGGAAAAATGATGAAGGCCGAAAAAAAAGTAAGTTTTGAAGAAGCGATGAACCAATTAGAAGCTATTGTAACAAGACTGGAAGCAGGGGATGTCCCCTTGGAAGAGGCATTGGAGCAATTCAAGGTCGGGATGGATCTCAGCAAATATTGCCAAGACACTTTGAACAATGCTGAAAAAACGTTGACAAAAATCGTTAATCCGGACGGTTCGGAAGCGAATTTTGAAGCGCCGGCAACCCAAACCGAAGGAGAATGACAGGCATGAATCTTAGTGAATTTCAATCGGAATGGATGCCTCGATTCGATGCTTTCCTCTACTCGGAATTGGATGCACGTGTGCCTTCGCAAGAAAATCTGCACAAAGCGATGGCGTATTCTTTAATGGGGGGCGGAAAAAGAATTCGCCCTCTTTTAGTGTTGGCGACGCTTTGGTTGGCCGACGGTGAGATTGCGGATGGCTTCGCAGCCGCAGCCGCTTTGGAATATATCCATACGTATTCCTTGATCCATGATGATCTGCCGGCCATGGATGATGATGATTACAGACGGGGGCGCTTGACTTCCCATAAAGTATTCGGAGAATCCACCGCAATCCTTGCAGGTGATGCGTTGTTGACGGCGGCATTTGAAATCCTTGCACAATCCTCTGACATTCCGGCGGAAAAAAGAATCAAACTGATCGACTTGTTGGCGAAAGCCTCGGGTCCGAACGGCATGATCGCCGGCCAGATGGATGATGTTGATGGTGAAAAGAAGGCACTGACAATAGAAGAGTTGAAGCAAGTCCACGATAAAAAGACCGGCGCATTGATAAGGTACGCTGTCACGGCGGGATGCCTCATCGCGGATGCGGATGAACTGTTCATAACCGAGATGGAAAGATACTCCAGACACTTAGGTTTGGCATACCAAATCCACAACGATCTGAAGGATGTCGTGTTGGATGAGGCCGAGACAGGCAAAACCATCCATCATGATGCCGCATTGAACAAAAATACATACCCATCCTTATTGGGTATCGCCGGAGCCATTCAAGAACTGAACGACGTCATTCGCCAAGCGGAAGACTGTTTGAATCGAGTGGTACTATCCAATGGCGATACGGAGAACAAAATAGATGTATTCCGCCAAATATTGGATTATGTCAGAATATAACGGGAGATTATCATGGAAAAAGAAAGATTGGATTTACTTGTAGTACAACAGGGCTTGACAGATTCCCGTGAAAAAGCCAAAAGATTGATCATGGCCGGGCAAATCTATGACGAAAACAACCAGCGCTACGACAAACCGGGCGAAAAAATTTCCGTCGAGAAAACGCTCCACATAAAAGGAGAAACATTGAAATACGTGAGCCGTGGCGGATTGAAACTTGAAAAAGCCATCGCTTTATTCCAAGTGAACCCTAAGGACAAAATCTTTTTGGATATCGGCAGTTCAACGGGCGGTTTTACGGATGTCGCGCTCCAAAATGGAGCGAAATTATGCTACGCACTGGATGTCGGCTACAACCAATTGGATTGGAAGTTGCGCCAGGATGAGCGCGTCGAGGTGATGGAACGGGTGAATTTCCGTTACAGCAAGCTTGAGGATTTTGAAAAAGGAAGGCCCGAGATGGCTTCCATCGATGTATCCTTCATTTCGTTGAAACTGATTTTGCCTGTCCTGAAGGAAATCATCGCTGTCGGCGGAGACGTCGTTGCGCTGATCAAACCGCAATTCGAAGCTGGAAGAGGGAAAATCGGCAAAAAAGGCATCGTCAGTGATCCGGCAGTCCATAATGAAGTGTTGCGGGACATCTTGGATTTCGCTTCGCTGACCGGGTTTGATGTGAAAAATCTGAGCTTTTCGCCCATCACAGGTGGGACCGGAAACATCGAATTTTTGGTCCATTTAGAGGCTAATGATCATGCGCCGGGAATCATTTCTCCGGAAATAGACAGCCAGCAAGTCGTCAAAGAGGCTTACCTGCAGCTTAAGAGCAAATCAATCTCGATTTCCGATAAATAGGTGACTAAGGAACCATTGCGAAGGGGAATACGGAATGTTACAAGAGTTGTCCATTAAAAATTTTGCAATAATTGAAAATCTTCAAGTGAGTTTCGACGAGGGTATGACCGTGCTGACTGGGGAAACCGGCGCAGGGAAATCCATCATCATCGATGCCGTAGGTCTGTTGGCAGGCGGAAGAGGATCCAACGATTTGATTCGATACGGCGAAAACAAGACGGTCATCCAAGGGCTTTTCAGTATTCCCGAAAACGCCAAGACAGTTTCCGTGTTGGAGTCATACGGAATCGAAGCAGACGGGAACCAAGTTTTGCTGCAGCGGGAACTTTCCCGAAACGGCAAAAACATTTCCCGCGTCAACGGGACAATCGTGACAGTTGCGACTCTGCGTGAAGTAGGCGAAACGCTGATCGATATCCACGGGCAGAACGAGCATCAAGAATTGATGGATCCGCAAAAACATATCGACCTGCTGGATCAGTTTGCCGGGAATGAACTGAGAGAAGTCAAAACGACCTATCTCAATACTTATGCCAAATATGTGGATACACGCAAGCAACTGATCAAACTGAAGACGGACGAGAAAGAAACGGTCCAAAGAATCGACTTGTTGACTTTCCAAATCCAGGAAATCGAACAAGCGCAGTTGAAAGATGCTGCAGAGGATGAAAAATTGGAAGAGGAGCGGAACCTGCTCGTCAACTACCAAAAAGTCATGCAGGCTTTAACGAGTGCGTACGATTCAATGCAGAACAGTGAAGAGAACGGCATCGACAAAATCGGTCTCGGCATGGCGGCGCTGGAAAAAGTGCAGGACATCAATCCAGTCTACCAGGCAATTGCATCCTCGGTCTCGGCAGCGTATTACCAACTGCAGGAATGCGCAGGTGACATCCTGTCGGAGATCGAGCAATTGTCCTACGATGAAGGGCGCTTGAACGAAATCGAGAACCGATTGGAATTGATCCGCCAGTTGAAGCGGAAATACGGAAACACAATCAATGAAGTGCTGGGGCATTACGAAAAAATTTCCCAAGAGCTGGATCTGATCGAAAACCGGGAAAGCTACCTTGAGAAACTCAATGTGGACTACAACAAAGCAAAAGAAGAGATCTTGGCTGTCGGCAGACAATTGACCACTATCCGGAAGAAAGCTGCAACCGTTCTGGAAGAACAGATCCAACTGCAGCTGAAGGAATTGTACATGGACAAGGTCCTTTTCAAGACGGTGTTCCATGAACAACCAGGAAAGGTTCAAATCACTGATAACGGCTTGGATCAGGTGGAATTCTATATTGCGACGAATGTCGGCGAACCTTTAAAAGCATTGGCGAAGGTTGCCAGCGGTGGCGAACTTTCAAGGATGATGTTGGCGATGAAAGCCATTTTCACCAAAACCCAAGGCATCACCAGCATCATCTTTGATGAAGTGGATACGGGTGTCTCGGGCAGGGTAGCGCAGGCGATAGCCAATAAGATCCACTTGGTGGCCGGTTACTCACAAGTGCTTTGCATCACGCATCTTCCGCAAGTGGCGGCGATGGCGGATCAGCACATTTATATAGAAAAGGAAATCATTGCCGATCGGACAAAGACGCATGTCAAGTCGCTGTTCGGTGCTGAACGCATCAACGAAGTGGCGCGGATGTTGGCAGGTACCGATATCACGGAACTTTCGCTGGCTCATGCGAAAGAATTGCTTGAGTTGGCCGATACCGAAAAAAACAAAGCGTAACAGAAGAACTGCGCAGTAGAACAGACCGGAAGGATTGAAGAGATTGGCATACACTAAAATCATCGCGCATAGAGGCAGCCGCGGAAACCGGCCAGAAAATACACTGGAGGCTTTTCAGGAAGCTCTGAAAGTTTCCAGCGACGGTATCGAACTGGACGTCCATTTAAGCAGGGATGGTCAGGTAGTGGTCATCCATGACGAGACCGTGGACCGCACGACATCCGGAAAAGGCTATGTCAAAGAGATGACGCTGAAGCAATTGAAGGAACTGGATGCCGGCAGTTGGTTCGATCCGAAATACAGCAACGCCCGTATCCCGACGCTCCAGGAGGTGTTGACCCTTTTGGCCGAGAATCACTTTACAGGCGTCCTTAATGTTGAATTGAAGACGGATGTGTTTCAATATTCCGCAATCGAAGAAAAGGTGCTTGCTTTGGCAGAGCCTTATCTTGCCCAATTTTCGGTCATCTACTCCAGTTTCCATTACGAAACCTTGAAAAAAATCAAGGAGTTGCGCCAAGACTCGAAAATTGCCCTGCTTTTCAGTAAGAAAGGCAAGCAACGACTGGATCTAGGTGAAGGAATTGCTGTGGAAGGTTGGCATCCGAAATTCTCGATTCTGCGCAGTCTGCCCCCTTTCGAACAATCAAAGATTCCGCTACGCGTTTGGACGGTGAATCGAAAGGTCGAAATGCAGGTTTGTCTGCGCAAAAATATCGATTCGATGATCACGGATTATCCGGAACGCGCACTGCAGATGAGAAAGGTGATTCAGGGTGTCTGAAACAAAGAAAAATTTAGAGAAAATCATGGTCATTGTCGGACCGACAGCAGTGGGGAAAACCGCACTGAGCATCCGACTGGCAAAAAAATATAACGGTGAAATCATCAATGGCGATTCCATGCAAGTGTACGCAGGGTTGGACATCGGTACGGCTAAAGTGACCGAGGAAGAGGCTGAAGGCATCCCGCACCATCTTTTGGATATCATTCCAGTGGAGCAGGATTACACGGCGTCCGATTTCAAAAGGGACGCCAGACAAGCAATCGAGTCGATCCTGGCCAGAGGCAAGCTACCGATCGTTGTCGGAGGTTCGGGACTTTATATAGAAGGACTATTGTTTGATATGCAGTTTGGCGGGGTGGCTGCCGAAAATCCTGACTACCGGAAACAACTGGAGGCTGAGTTGGAGCGGACTGATGCCATGTGCATATGGAAACAATTGCAGGCGAAGGATCCCAAAGCAGCTGAACAGATCCATCCGAACAACAGCAGAAGGGTGATCCGCGCTTTGGAAGTGATCCACTTCAGCGGAAAGCGTTTCTCGGATCAGGCAGATCGGGAGACAGCTCCACATTATGACGCCTTGCTGATTGGGCTTGACACCGATCGCGGTATCCTTTACGATCGCATCAACAGACGGGTGGATCTGATGACTGATAAGGGTCTGGTTGAAGAAGCTAAAGCTCTTTTTGACAGGAAACTGCCCGTCAAGACGCAAGCGACAAGAGGCATCGGCTACAAAGAATGGTTCGGTTATTTCAATGGTGAAATCACATATGAAGAAGCCACAGAAATGCTGAAGCAAAATTCCAGACGCTATGCCAAACGGCAGTTGACCTGGTTTCGAAACAGAATGAGCGGCATCCATTGGTTTGATTTGGTTCGGAACAGCCATGATATGCAGAAAATCGAAGATTTAGTCGAGGCGTTCTTAGCCTGATGGATGATAAAGAACGTATAAAGAAAGTTGGAAATTCTATGGAAAATACGAAAGAAAAAGTAATTTTGGTTAACGTTCAGACGAATCAAACAGATGAAGCCTTTGAATATGAGCTGAGAGAACTGGCTGAATTGACCGAAACCGCATTAGGGGAAGTTGTCGGCGTATTGACCCAAAAGAGGGAACGTAAGGATTCGCGCACTGTCATCGGCAAAGGGAAAGTGGAAGAGCTAGTGAATTTGTGTGCAGAATTAGAAGCAGATACCGTCATTTTCCAACAGGAGCTTTCTTCCAAGCAAGTGCGCAACATCCAAGAAACTGTCGATTGCAAAGTCATCGATCGTGTTCAACTGATATTGGATATCTTTGCAATGCGCGCACGCAGTAAAGAAGGGAAACTTCAGGTAGCCTTGGCGCAGTTGAGTTATCTGTTGCCGCGTTTGATGGGTCAAGGCGTTAATTTATCCCGTCTAGGCGGTGGAATAGGAACAAGAGGACCGGGTGAGACAAAACTCGAGACCGACCGTAGACATATACACAGTCAGATGCAGGAAATCAAAAAGACATTGGAAGAAACAGAACTTCACCGTCAAAGGGCAAGAGAAAAGCGCCATGCCAGCGAAGTTTTCCAAATCGGCTTGATTGGTTACACGAATGCAGGCAAATCGACGGTCATTAACCGCTTGACTGATGCAGCAACGTTGGAAGAAGATAAATTGTTTGCAACGCTGGATCCTTTGACAAGGAAGCTGACATTGCCTAATCAATTCCAGGCAACTATAACCGACACTGTAGGTTTTATCCAGGACCTTCCGACACAGTTGATCCATGCTTTCCATTCAACGTTGGAGGAGAGCCGCAATATGGATGTATTTTTGCATGTAGTGGATGCTTCGACTTCCTTCATCGATCAGCATGAGAAGACCGTCTTGGCATTGTTGAAGGATTTGGACATGGATAAGACACCTATGTTGACGATCTACAACAAACGGGATCTTGCAAGCCCGGATTTCCAGCCGAGACTCTTCCCGAACATCGTAATTTCTGCCCTTGAAGATGACGACATCAACCGATTGAAGGACTTCATCTGGGATGAAATCGCCAAAATGTTGGTTCCGTATACAAAGGACATTGATGCAAGCGGCCCTGAAGCCCGGACGATGAATAAGATGCAGCAAGAGACCTTTGTGGAATCCATTGAGTACATAGAGGAAACAAACGCATATCGCTTAAGAGGATATGCTAAAACGAATTCAAAGTGGTTAGGAGACAAAGTAACTGATGCAAGTGACGAATAAAGAAGAACTACTGGCGGATCTGGTCGTTAAAGTGGACAACAAAATCCAGCCCGTGTTTAAAGAAATACAGGAGAAGGCTTTATTTAATCAAGGCAAGGTGCTTGAGGCTTTCCGGAAGCACCGCGTCAGCGATTACCATTTTAATCCTAGCACAGGCTATGGCTATGATGACGACGGCCGCGATACGCTCGAGAAAGTCTATGCAGAGATTTTTCAGGCTGAAGCCGCTTTGGTCAGGCCGCAAATCATTTCCGGAACACACGCTATTTCGACTGCGCTCTTCGGAGTCTTGCGTCCCGGCGATGAATTGATCTACGTAACCGGAACGCCATACGATACGTTGTTGGACATCGTTGGTTTGACCGGAAACGGAATCGGCTCCCTAAAAGAGTTCAACATCGCTTATCAGCATATCGATCTGCTTGCGGACGGCAAAGTGGATATTCCGAGTGTTCTTAGAAAAATCAGTACAAAAACAAAAATAATCGCGATACAACGCTCACGTGGCTATGCAGCCAGACCTTCCTTTACAATAAACGAAATTAAGGAGATGATTGCGGCAATCCGACCGCACGTTGGTCCGGAAGTTGTCTTTTTTGTCGACAACTGTTATGGCGAGTTCGTCGAAACACTTGAGCCGATTGAAGTCGGAGCGGATCTGATTGCCGGTTCCCTCATCAAAAACCCGGGCGGCGGCATCGTGAAGATGGGTGGTTACCTCGCTGGCAGAGAGGACCTGATTGAACGGTGTGCATACCGACTGACAACTCCCGGTATCGGTCGTGAAGCAGGCGCCTCACTCTACAGCCTTTTGGAGATGTATCAAGGCTTATTTTTGGCGCCCCATGTTGTCGGCGAAGCGGTGAAAGGTGCTGTCTATACAGCAGGATTATTGGAGGAGTGCAACGTACCGTCTACCCCTGCTTGGGACAGCCCCCGCACTGATTTGATCCAGATGGTCGCATTACCGAGCAAGGAAGCGATGATTGCTTTTGCCCAGACGATCCAGAAATATTCGCCGGTTAACGCAGCAGTCAAACCGATTCCGGCCTATATGCCCGGTTATGAAGATGATGTCATCATGGCTGCCGGAACCTTCATTCAGGGCGCAAGCCTGGAATTGACGGCAGACGGGCCGATCAGACCGCCTTATCTCTTGTATGTGCAAGGCGGACTGACCTACGAGCATGTCAAATTGGCAGTCACTGCAGCCGTGAAGGATACGTTCTTCGCAGAATGATTTGTGATTTCAGGTTGAGTCAAATCTGTACTCAGCCTGAAAATCACTTTTTTTTTTTACATAAGGAGCTCACCTGCAGGAAAACCTCGAAACCTTCCTACGAAATAGTATTGACTTTAAGCTGGTCATCGCCTATAATATTAAATGTTGTGAGTCGTTTTGAGGACTCAAAATTTTGTCTCAATAGCTCAGCCGGATAGAGCATTCGCCTTCTAAGCGAACGGTCGGGAGTTCGAATCTCTCTTGAGACGTCCTATCTGTTTTCAGGATCAAATGTCCTTGTCAGAGAAGGGGTTACATCCGTTGTGAAGCGGGTGTGACGCTTTTTTTCTCGGCACAGAGCGATGTTCAGTGCTGAAGATGGATAGCAAAACATAATTATCTATTTGTTGCAGCAGTGAAATTTTTTTGTGGAAATAGTCAAAATTATGGTGACTATTTAAACGGATTGCTGTATAATCATTTCTTGTGGCACTGGTTTGAAACTTCTTCAAATTTGTTTGGCCGAATAATCATTTTGTCTCAATAGCTCAGCCGGATAGAGCATTCGCCTTCTAAGCGAACGGTCGGGAGTTCGAATCTCTCTTGAGACGTCTAAAAATAATTGAAAAGACCGCTGCAAGGACTATTATCCTTGCAGCGATCTTTTTCTGTAGAATGGCTTGTAAGATATCCGGAAATCAATCCAGATATTCAAAGATATTTTTTGTCGTCTCGTCGAAAAGAACCTCATGCGAATCGCTGTTATCAATTTTTTTCAGCGGAAAGTTGGTGCGATAGATGCTTTGGTCAGGGAACTGCTCCAAATAGATGACAAAATTTTTGGGATAAAAACTTACCATTTTCGTGAATACATGATCCTGGTCGATGATGACAGTCTTCACTTCAGACATGTTTTTTACCCAGTAGGTATCGACATTGAAATATTCTCCTGGGTGCACCGTGTATTCATATTTCAGTATCGTAATCAGATCATTCAACATCATAAATCCCTCCTAAACAGAATGTTAAAATCTTCACATCCTTATTATACCTCATACTGAACAGATAATTAATACCTATTTAGAATGAAATTGCGGACAGCTGTCAATAAAATGAAAGATATGTTTCGATGTTAAAGGCAATAATTGGAAAAATAGGCTAAATGATGAAAAGTGTGGTATACTACTACTTGTAAGTGTGTTGTAGTTCCTGGTTCTTAAAAGTGAGGCGATAATGGAGATGGTACGAAATATTACTGATGAAACAAAAACCATGATTGAGAGCGAATTACGTAAGGGCACGAGCAACTCACGTATTGCGAATCTGCTTGGCGTATCGTATGAGCAGGCTTTGGAAGTCGTCGAAGCCATCAAGGAATCTATACGACCTGAAATCGGTGACGAAATAAAATTTACCTTCCGCAAGCAGGAAATGGTAGGAGTAATCCGGAAATTATTGACAAATAGCGCCGTCGTAGAGATCTACTGGGATTTGTCCTCCGGCACGATGAAAGACATCTGCGAGGATAAAACAATCGTAAATTTCAAAGACATTGAAGAATTTGTTAAAGTTGATTAATACATATATGCAAAAGAAGCGGCACTCATCGTCGCTTCTTTTTGTTGCGGCAGGCCATACCAAGCAGGTTGGTTATCCTGCAGTTCAACGTAACCGTTTTAAATAGAGTAGGGACTCAATGAATCTTGCGGCACCGGAAGATATAACAGAAAAATTATTATCGAAATGCTTGACAGGTTGTATAAAATTTTATATAGTTTGAAAGTCGAAAGGTTTGAACATCAAACTATTTTGACCTTCAAGCGCATGTGGTTTGATTGGGCATCGAAAGGAGGAGAGCTATCTTTGGATCATTCCATAGATAAAATTAACTCATATCTCGTAGCAGTATTCAGTGAAGTGTTGGATATCGAAGAGCGTGCATTGCGTGTCAGTACATTTTCTGATTTATCCATCAAGGAGATGCATACAGTCGAGGCAATCGGCATGTATCAAGCTCATACAACTTCTGAAGTAGCAAAAAAATTGAACATTACTGCGGGAACTTTGACGGTGGCCATAAACGCTCTGGTAAAAAAGGGGTATGTCGAACGCATTCGGATGGAGAAAGACCGCAGAGTCGTAAAACTAGGATTAACCAAAAAAGGACGCTTACTGTATCGTCTTCATGATAAGTTCCATAGAGAGATGGTAAAAAATACTATTCGCGATATGGAAGATCAGGAAGTGAAAGTTTTGCTGAAAGGCCTAAACAATCTTCACGGTTTCTTATTTGGGTTAGTTCAAAATATCAAGGAACAGGGTTGATGAAATTGGGTTCAAAGATTAGCGCAACAGGTCACTACCTTCCTGAACAGGTCATCTCAAACGATGATCTGTCTAAAATCATGGACACAAGTGATGAGTGGATCAGCAAAAGGACAGGCATCCGCAGCCGACACATTTCGAAGGATGAAAATACTTCCGATTTATCAAGCAAAGCGGCCGTCAAAATTTTGCTAAACGGTAAGATCACTGCAGACCAACTGGACTTCATTATCGTAGCAACAATGACGCCGGATGCTCTCAGCCCGTCGACTGCTTGTTTAGTGCAAGAAAAGATAGGCGCAGTAAATGCTTTCTGTTTCGATATCAATGCAGCTTGTTCCGGCTTTGTCTACGCATTGTCCACCGGTCTCCATATGATGCAGAGCGGTCTCTATCAATATGGCATGATCATCGGTGCTGAGACAATGTCAAAAGTCGTCAACTGGGAAGACCGTTCTACGGCTGTTCTGTTTGGGGATGGCGCTGGCGGATTGTTGTTGGAACGAACGGAAGATGATTGCTTCGTTGCAGAAGCGATCCATTCTGATGGTGGACGCCATATGGCATTAGTGGCGAACACGATGAAAGTAGAAAATCCGTATGGAGACTCCTCGCAAAAGGAACAAGCTTTCCTTACGATGGATGGCAGAGCCATCTTTGATTTTGCAATCCGCAGTGTGCCAAGCGTCATACGCGAAGTGATGGAGAAGGGAAATCTTTCTGATGGCGATCTGAAGAAGATTTTGGCTCATCAAGCAAATGTGCGCTTATTGGAGGCAATCAGCAAAAAAGTGAAATTGCCATTTTCACTGTTTGCCACAAACATTGCGGAAACGGGCAACACTTCAGCAGCAAGCATTCCGATATTGTTGGATCAGCTTGTTCAAACCAAGGAAATTCAACTCGGCACCAAAGATAAGGTGCTGATGACAGGATTTGGTGGCGGCCTCACTTGGGGAGCCATCGTAGTATCATTAAACTAAAAAAAACATATTTGGAGGAATTTATTATGACATTCGAAAAAATTCAAGCTATTATCGTGGACCAATTGGACAAAGAAGTAGAAGAAGTACAATTAACAACTAACTTCAGAGAAGACTTAGATGCGGACAGCTTAGACTTATTCCAAATCATCAACGACATCGAAGACGAATTCGACATCAAAATCGAATCAGACGAAGGCATCAACACTGTTGAAGATTTAGTTAAATACGTTGACGCTCAATTAGCAGAATAAGCAGTAGCAGGAAAGTAGGCCTTGTATGAAATCAGAATTATGTGAATTATTAGGTATTCAATATCCCATCATTCAAGGGGCAATGGCGTGGGTAGCGGATGCTGATTTGGCAAGTGCCGTTTCCAATGCTGGTGGTTTGGGTCTTATCGGGACTGGACATGATAGTGTGGATGTAGCGAATGAGAAAATTTCGAAAATGAAAGCATTGACGGATAAGCCTTTCGGTGTAAACATCATGCTTTTGAATCCGCATGTCGATGCTATCGTAGAAGCAGTGATCGCTGCCGGCGTTAAGGTTGTCACAACCGGCGCCGGAAGTCCAGCCCGTTATATGAACCAATTCAAAGAAGCAGGCATCACCGTTATTCCGGTAGTGGCCTCCGTAGCTTTAGCGAGAAGAATGGAGAAAGATGGCGCACACGCTGTCGTAGTCGAAGGCATGGAATCCGGTGGTCACATCGGGAAAACAACGACACTTGCCCTGGTTCCTCAGGTTGTCGATGCCGTTTCGATTCCAGTCATCGCTGCCGGTGGTATCGGCGACGGACGTGGGATGGCAGCTGCTTTCATGTTGGGCGCATCTGCTGTTCAGGTAGGTACTCGTTTTGTAGTTGCCACAGAATCCAATGCACATCAAAACTTCAAGAATGCTATTCTCAAGGCGAAAGATATCGATACAGTCATTACCGGTCAGATTACCGGACATCCTGTTCGTGTGTTGCGCAATAAGTTGACCAGAGAATATCTGCAAGTCGAAAAAGAAGAGACAAGCAAGGAAAATCCGGACTTGGCAAAACTTGAAGAAATGGGCAAAGGCGCTCTGAAAAGAGCGACTGTTGATGGCGATAAAGACTACGGTTCGATGATGGCCGGACAAATCGCCGGTTTGATTTCGAAGGAACAAACGTGTCACGAGATCATACAAGAGTATATGACGGAATGCAAAGAAGTTATTTTGGCCCAAGCTAAATTGTGGGCTGAGTAACAAATTTATAGAGGTGAAATAATGGCAACAGCTTTTGTCTATAGTGGTCAGGGTGCACAATGTTTCGGTATGGGTCAAGAACTTTATAACGAGTATGCCGTTGTGCGCGCTGTTTTTGAGGAAGCCTCAGCAACACTTGGTTACGATGTTGCAGAATTATGTTTCCAAGAGAATGACAAGCTTCATTTAACTGAATATACACAACCAGCAATCTTAACGGTTAGCTACGCCCTTGATCAATTACTAGCTGAAAAGGGAATTCAGCCAGATTTTGTTGCAGGATTGAGCCTCGGAGAATATACAGCACTGGTGAAAGCCAATGCTTTTTCTTTTAATGAGGCTATTTCGCTCGTAGCGAAACGCGGAAAATACATGAGCGAAGCTGTGCCGGCAGGCCGTGGGAAAATGGCTGCCGTCATGAATGCGGAACGTTCTGTCATCGAAGAATCTTGCCGGGAAGCGAGCGAGACAGCCTATGTCGCGCCTGCCAACTACAACATGCCGACGCAGATTGTTATCGGCGGAGAAATCGAAGGCGTGGATAAAGCCATCGAAATTCTTGAGTCCAAAGGCGTGAAGCGCATTATCCCGTTGAACGTCAGCGGTCCTTTCCATACAGCACTGTTGCATCCTGCAGCGGAAAAGTTGGAAGTGGCTTTGGCTGAGGTGAACGTGGGTGAACCGAGGATACCTGTCGTAGGCAATACCGAAGCGACGATCGTAGCGAAAGACGCCATCAAGGGCCTTTTAGTGCGTCAGATCGAATCGCCGGTACTTTGGGAAGACAGCGTCCGCAAGTTGGTTGAACTGGGAGTGGACACCTTTGTGGAAGTCGGCCCAGGCACGACTTTAAGCAAATTCATCAAAAAAATCAACAAAGAGGTCGCTGTATATAATGTGGAGGATTTGAAATCCCTCAGCAAGACCCTTGAAGGATTACAAAAATAAGAAGATCAGACAAGAAATGAGGGATAGTCTTGGATTTAAAAGGAAAGACGGTCATCGTCACTGGTAGTTCAAGAGGAATCGGCGAAGCCATCGCTGAAGCTTATGCGAAACGTGGAGCCAATATCGTTCTGAATGCACGTAAACCGATTGCTGAAGAAAAAGTTGCGCATCTGGAATCTTACGGTGTAACTGTAAAAACGCTCCTAGGAGATGTCAGCGATTTTGAGACTGCCAAAGAAATCGTCAGCCAAGCCAAAGAACTATTCGGTTCCGTGGATGTTTTGGTTAACAATGCTGGGATTACCCGCGACAAATTGATCATGCGCATGGATGAGGAGGACTTTGATGCCACTTATCAAGTGAATTTGAAGGGTACCTTCAATATGATCCGCCACGCTTTGCCGCTAATGCTGAAACAAAGAGCCGGCAGCATCATCAACATTTCAAGCGTAGTCGGTGAAACCGGAAATACAGGGCAGGCCAACTATGCTGCCAGCAAAGCCGGCATCATCGGATTGACGAAATCTGTCGCCCGTGAAGCTGCAACAAGAGGCATTACATGTAATGCCATTGCACCAGGATTCATCGAAACGGAAATGACGGATGTTCTTTCGGAAAAGATTCAAGAACAAATGTTGACGCAAATCCCATTGAAACGATTTGGAAAAGCCGAAGAAGTGGCAAACACTGCTGTCTTCTTGAGTGAGAATACTTACATCACCGGCCAGACCATCAGTGTCAATGGCGGCATGTACATGTAAGACAGGAGGATAAATATGAATCGCGTTGTTATTACAGGTATGGGTGCTATCACCCCTTTAGGAAATACAGTCACTGAATTTTGGGACGGCATCAAAAACGGTAAAAACGGTATTGCTGCCATCACAAATTTTGATGCAAGCGAAACGGGCATTTCCGTCGCAGGTGAAGTGAAAGACTTTGATGCGACCAAGTATATGGACCGAAAAGAATACAAGCGTATGGATTTGTTTTCGCAATATGCGGTAGCTGCCTCTGCTCAAGCCGTGGAACAAAGCGGCATCGACATGGAAAAAATCGATGCGGACCGCTTTGGCGTTACCATCGGCTCTGGTGTCGGCGGTTTCATTACAATGGAATCCGGCATCATCAAAATGCATGAAAAAGGACCGAAACGCGTCCCACCTATGTTCGTTCCGATGGCAATCGGCAACATGGCGGCAGGAAATACTGCCATCAAATTCGGTGCTAAAGGACCAAGCATGGACATCGTTACTGCTTGTGCTTCTGCGACAAATTCAATCGGAGAAGCATTCCGCAGCATCAAGCATGGTTATGCCGATTTGATGCTTGCAGGTGGATCGGAAGCTACGGTGTGTGAAATCGGTATCGCTGGTTTCGCGGCTCTGACTGCTTTATCCACTAGCACCGATCCGGACCGTGCGTCCATTCCTTTCGATAAAGAACGAAATGGTTTTGTCATGGGTGAAGGTGCGGGCATTTTGATGCTTGAAAATCTTGATCACGCACTGGCACGCGGCGCAAACATCTTGGCTGAAGTTGTCGGTTATGGCGTCACCTGTGATGCCTATCATATGACGGCTCCATCAGCTGATGGAAGCGGTGCTGGCAAAGCGATGATCCTAGCGATGAAAGAAGCAGGCATCACTCCAGCGCAAGTCGATTACATCAACGCTCATGGAACAAGTACGCCTGCAAATGATTCAGGCGAAACGGCTGCAATCAAGTACGCATTCGGCGAAGAAGCTCACAATGTCGCTATCTCAAGCACAAAGAGTATGACGGGACATTTGCTGGGCGCAGCCGGCGGTATCGAAGCGGTTGCCTGTGTCAAAGCTATCCAAGATGATTTCATGCCACCAACAATCGGCTTCCAAACGGCTGATGAAAATTGCGATCTGGACTACATCCCGAATGTAGGACGTGAAAAAGAAGTCACTTACACATTGAGTAACTCTCTGGGCTTCGGCGGCCACAATGCCATACTATGTTTCAAAAAATGGGAGGCTTAATACATGAATATTGAAGATGTAAAAAGCCTGATCTCCTTGATCGATGATTCAACCTTGACTGAGTTGCACTATCAGACAGGTGACTTTCAGCTCCTGTTGTCGAAGAACAAGTTGGTTCAAACGAACCAGCAGTCAAGCGACAACATCCCGGCAGAAGTTCCTAGTCCAGCAGTGATCGCTCCAGTCCAAAACCTCAAGGAGGCTGTTTCTGAAGAGGCTACTGCAAAAGAAGGAAAAATCATCACTTCCCCGATCGTCGGTGTTGTTTACCTGGCACCGACCCCTGAAGCAAAACCTTACGCCATTAAAGGCCAGAGCATCGCAAAAGGCGACGTTGTCTGTTTGGTGGAAGCGATGAAACTTATGAATGAAATCAAAAGCGAATTCGATGGGGAAATCGTTGAAGTGTTGGTTGAAAATGAACAAATCGTTGAATACAACCAACCATTGTTCCGTATCGTCTAATAAAAGGAGACTAATAAAATGAGTTTATTGAGTGCACAAGAAGTAATGGATATCATCCCGAATCGCTATCCGATTTTCTTCATCGATAAAGTTGAAGAATTGACACCAGGCGAACACATCGTCTGCTACAAAAACGTAACAATCAACGAGCCTTTCTTCCAAGGCCACTTCCCTGGAGAGCCAGTAATGCCAGGTGTACTGATTGTTGAAGCATTGGCTCAAGCAGGATCTATTCCGTTGTTGACATTGCCTGATTTCAAGGGTCAGACAGCTTACTTGGGCGGATTGAATAAAGTCAAATTCCGTCAAAAAGTTGTTCCAGGAGACGTTCTTCGCCTCCAAGTGGATATCGTCAAATTGAAGAAATTTGCAGGTATCGGTTATGGGCAAGCTTTTGTCGGTGACAAAAAAGTTTGTGAAGTTGAAATGACATTCATCATTGGTAGATAATATGTTTACGAAGGTATTGATCGCAAACAGAGGAGAAATTGCTGTCAGGATCATTCGTGCTTGTCATGAGTTAGGAATCCAAACGGTTGCGGTCTATTCTGAAGCTGACCGCGAAGCACTGCATACACAACTAGCCACTCAGGCTATTTGTATCGGCCCTGCAAAAGCAAGCGATTCCTATCTGAACATGACAAGCATCTTGAGTGCAGCAGTCGTTACAGGGGCACAAGCTATCCACCCAGGCTTCGGATTCCTCTCGGAAAACAGCGCATTCGCCACAATGTGTGAAGAAATGAATATCCGATTCATCGGACCTTCTTCCACCATCATCGACCTGATGGGCAATAAAGCAAATGCCCGCAAGACGATGATTGCAGCAGGCGTACCAGTCACTCCGGGAAGCGAAGGCTACATCTCTTCATACGAAGAGGCAGTGGTACAAGCTGAGAAAATCGGTTATCCCGTCATCCTGAAAGCTGCCGCTGGAGGCGGCGGTAAAGGGATGCGGAAAGTCTACCAAGAAAACGGACTGGAGGCAGCCTTCAGCCAAGCGAAAGCGGAAGCTAAGGCGGCTTTCGGGGACGACAGCATGTACCTTGAAAAGATCATCACGCCGGCTCGCCATATCGAAGTGCAGATTTTAGGTGATTCTTTCGGAAATGTCGTCCATTTGGGCGAGCGTGATTGCTCCTTGCAACGCAATCATCAGAAAGTGTTGGAAGAAAGTCCATCCACATTTATTTCTGAGGAGACCCGCAAAGCCATGGGGGACGTCGCCATCCGGGCGGCTAAACATGTCGGCTATACCAATGCAGGGACAATCGAGTTTCTTGTCGATACGGAACAACGGTTTTATTTCATGGAAATGAACACACGTATCCAAGTGGAGCATCCGGTAACCGAAATGGCGACTGGCATCGATATCGTAAAGGAACAATTGCGCATTGCGAGCGGTGAGCCTTTGTCCTTTACGCAAGATGAAGTTGTTATCACCGGTCATACGATCGAGTGCCGTATCAATGCTGAAAATCCGGCTTTGGGCTTCCGTCCTTCGTCCGGGAAAATCGACTACCTGTTCTTGCCCAGCGGCGGGAATGGCTTGCGTGTGGAAAGCGCCATGTACGGCGGATATATTATTCCGCCGTTCTATGACTCGATGATCGCCAAAATCATCACAAAAGGCGACGACAGAAGTGAAGCCATCGCCAAGATGAGGCGTGCGCTGCAGGAACTGGTCATCGAGGGAGTCGACACGAACCAATTCTTCCAAGAAGATATTCTGCAGGATCCAAACTTCATTTCCGGAGATTACGATACAGAATATCTCCAAAATGTGTTCCTGAAGACGTGGGCGCCTGAAGAAGAGGAAAGTGTATAAATCAATTAGTCAACAAGTCACACTAGAGGTGAGGAAATGAAATTATTTCGTAAGCGTCCTTACATTCCGATAGCTCAAGGTCCCGCTTCAAAAGCAGACGATCAGAAACCGATCGTTCCTGAAGGCCTATGGGAAAAATGCCCGAATTGTCAAAAGACGATCTACAGCAAGGATTTAGGGAAAGATAAAGTATGCCCGCATTGTGCCTACAATTTCAGGATCCCGGCATACGAACGCATTTCCAGTATCGTTGATGAAGGTACTTTTGATGAATGGAATGCGCTCATGCCTGAAGAAAATCCACTGGCGTTTCCCGGGTATGAGAACAAATTGAAGATCGCCAAAGAAAAAACGGGACTTGACGAAGCGGTTGTAACAGGCGCGGCATTCATCAATAAGCATAAAGTTGCTTTGTGTGTGATGGATTCGAACTTTATCATGGCAAGCATGGGGAAAGTGGTCGGCGAGAAATTGACACGTGCATTTGAACGTGCAACGCTTGAAAAGCTCCCAATCATCGTCTTCACGGCTTCAGGCGGTGCCAGAATGCAAGAGGGCATCATGTCCTTGATGCAGATGGCTAAAGTCAGCGTTGCAGTCTCCAATCACAGTAAAGCAGGACTTTTGTACATCACAGTCCTGACCGATCCGACAACTGGGGGCGTAACGGCCAGCTTTGCAATGCAGGGGGATATTATCCTAGCTGAAACAGGGGCGACTGTCGGTTTCGCCGGCAAGCGCGTCATCGAACAGACAATCAAAGCAAAATTACCAGAAGGCTTCCAGACAGCTGAAAAAGTGCTGGAAAACGGCTTTATCGACAAAATAGTAGCCAGAAAAGATTTAAGGAGAGCATTGCAGCATCTATTGCTGTTGCATGCTTTTGCAGAAAAGGCGGGTGAAGTGCAGTGAAGGATGTCAAAGAAATTATCACCTCTGCAAGAAGCATCTCCCGTCTGACGGCGACAGAAATGATCCATGCCATTTGTGAAGGCTTTGTTGAATTCCACGGCGACAGAAAGTTCGGTGACGACCCTGCTATCGTCGGTGGGATCGCATTGTTGGATGATATGCCGGTAACCGTCATCGGAACCCAAAAAGGCCATGACGTGACTGAAAATGTCTACCGGAATTTCGGATCGCCGCATCCGGAGGGCTACCGCAAAGCGATCCGTTTGATGAAACAGGCGGAGAAATTCAATCGTCCGATCGTTACTTTCATCAATACCTCAGGCGCTTTTTGCGATGTCGATTCTGAAGATCGAGGCATCGGTGAAGCCATCGCTGAGTCGCTTTTGGTGATGAGCCAATTGACGGTTCCTTTCATCGCCATCTTCATCGGTGAGGGAGGCAGCGGCGGAGCCTTGGCGCTGGCAATGGGCAACGAGGTATGGATGTTGGAGAATACCATGTATTCTGTCCTGTCACCGGAAGGCTTTGCTTCCATTTTGTGGAAAGATTCTTCACGATCCGATGAAGCAGCCAAAGTAATGAAGTTGACGCCTGATGATCTCTTTTCATTGGACGTCATCGACAAAATCATTATGGAAACCCGTAGGAAAGTGGCCCGTAAATCGGATGATGTCATGCTGGAACTGAAGCAGGAATTAAGTGCCAAGCTGAAAGAGCTGAAGCAACTGACGCCAGCTGAATTGGTCGAGCAACGCCAGAAACGATTCCGGAACTATTGATCACTGAACGATTATGGACCGCCCACACAGCAGCAGCTGTGCGGGGCGGTTTTTTTCGCGTTCGCTTTTGTGTTATAATAACCTAACTGGAAAATCAGCGTAGATTGGGGTGATGGAAATGGGAGATAAAATTATTTTTCCATTAAATTACGAAGGATACTTGAAAAAGGGACTATTGGCATTTGAAGAGGGGAATCTGCAGCTTGCGGAAGAATGGATCGGCAAGGCTGTTGCCATCAAAAAGACGGACGATATCCTCCCG
Organism: Trichococcus sp. ES5; assembly: GCF_900067165.1. NCBI lineage: Bacteria > Bacillati > Bacillota > Bacilli > Lactobacillales > Carnobacteriaceae > Trichococcus > Trichococcus sp. ES5. Next base: position 192,355 of record NZ_FJND01000002.1, on the reverse strand, counting down.
CTGTACCTCATGTTGTTGCAAGAGACTGATCAAACAGATAAGTGCCTGGAGATGATAAACGAAATGCGTCCGGATATTGCTTCCGCCATTTCGGTCGACGACATTGATTTCCTTTACTTGAAAGGCTTATTGCATTCCGGATCATTCGACATGGCTCGTGAACAAATCGAAGCACGCAAAAATACTTTCGGGCTTTCGATGGAACATCAATTTGCTTTGGAGCAATTGGAGGCCGAAGTCGAGAAAGCTGAACTGAAAAATTTGGAAAAAAAACTAAAAAGAAGTTCAGAAATCCTCCAAGCTGAAAAAAACATCGATACGCAACCGTTCCACAAGCAGCAGACATACGCGCAACAATTGAAGGAATTGGAGGATGATCAATTCGGCAAGATAGCGCAACGCTTACTCATGAATAATAATCTCCATCGGATGCTCAAAACAGAGATCATTCATCAATTTCTTGCGCGTGGGCTCCATCCGACGGTAGCTGTCAGGTTGGACGGAAGCGAAGAAAAATTGGACCTGGCTGGATTGGTCCCCTTGATCGAGTCAAAGACGTACAAAGAAGGAATGGCGTATATCCGTGAAGAAATCGCCAATAAAAATCCGACTGTGGCAGATGCCATGGAAAATGCCTTTTTCATGCAGTTGTCCCTTCTTTATCCGTTCGAAGCCAGGACCATACCGTCCGTTTCGGAGTGGTTGGAGGTGGTCTACCGCATTTACAATGGGATCGGATCGACGGGCGAGCCGAGCGAAAATAAAATCCGCGATGAAATTGATCAATTGGAAAATAAGCTGGCCGAATTTTTTGGTTTTTTTGAATAAGTGCCAATGAAGCTATCAGAATAATTGACTCTATAGGGATTCCTCTCTATAATGGGGGTAACCCGTCTTTGTGAAAGCAGTTCCAAAGAATTGAGGGTTTAAGGAGGATGTACAATGGAATTTGGCAAAGTAAAGTGGTTCAATAATGATAAAGGGTATGGTTTTATTGAATTCGACCAACAGGATGACGACATCTTCGTACATTTTACCGGTATAGCTGGAGAAGGCTTCAAAAGACTTGAGGAAGGGCAACACGTTCAGTTTGATATCGCTGAAGGCGTAAGAGGACCACAAGCCACTAATGTGATCGTCGTGGCAGAATCATAAACAAGTACAGTAAACCGCAAAGGTGAGGAGAATCCGTTCAGGATTTTCTTTCACCTTTGTTTTTTGGGATGTGGAGCATTTGATAAAATTATTTGTGGATGGGGCGGCCACCGGAAAAGAAGGGTATGCTGCCATTGGGATTTTGATCGTTGAGGACGGTGTACAAGAGCAAATAGGCCTGCCTTTAGAGGGCAGGATGGATAATCATCGGGCTGAATTCGAAGCGCTTCTGTATGGCTTGCGCCACCTGAAAGCGCAAAACAAACAAGACCAACTCATCTTTTGTTATACAGACAGCAAACTTGTTGCCGAGTCGATCAGGAAAAAGTATACAAAAAAAACGGAACACAAATTGTATCTGGAAGAGACCTTGCAGGAATTGGCTGCGTTCACGAATTTTTACTTGGAATGGATTCCGGAAAAGGAAAATAAAGGAGCCGATAATCTCGCAAAAAAAGCACTCTATCAGCTCACCAAAAAGAACAAATGAGCAAGCTTGAGATTTTTCGGGAATATGAAAAAATAAAGCAGTCCGAACGAAACCGCATCAGCGAGGAGTCCGGACTGCTTTTATTTATTTGAAAAAATTATTTTTCTTTGGTTTCGCTGGCATCAAGTTCTTTTTTGACTCTCGGCGGGCGCGTTCCCCAATATTGGAACAGATCGGTACGCAATCTGCCGTTGTAGAGTTTGCGTTTTTTCGTAGCTCTTTCGCCGTAAAATTCTTCGAAAAGCAATTCGCTCGTCAGAATGTACTTGCTCCATGTCTTCAATGGGCGGAAAACTTGGCCCATCTCTTTGTAGAGTATCTCGATCTCTTCTTGATCGGAAAGACGCTCACCGTAGGGCGGGTTGCAGACAATTGTGCCGTATTCCTTGGTAGTCGTGAAGTCGGCCAAAGCCAACTGTTTGAAAGTGACATAATCCGCAACGCCTGCTTTCTCGGCATTGCTCTTCGCGATGGCGATGACATGTGGATCGATGTCCGAACCGCCGATATCCAACTTCACATCGAAATTCGCGGCAGCTTTGGCTTCATTGCGGATACGATCCCACATACCTTCTTCAAAAATGTTCCACTCTTCGGAAGGGAATGAGCGCTTCAAACCAGGCGCGATGTTCAAGCCGATAAGAGCTGCTTCAATCGGAATCGTGCCGGAACCGCAAGTCGGATCATAGAAGGGGCGATCAGGGAACCAATTGGTCAACATCACCAAAGCGGCCGCCATATTTTCCTTCAATGGTGCGCCACCTTTTTCGGAACGGTAACCGCGTTTGAAAAGACTGGAACCGCTTGTGTCGATCGTCAGGATCACTTCATCCTTGTTGATGGCCACTTCAATCGGATAAAGTGCGCCGGATTCAGGCAAACGGGTACGACGGTGATAGTATTCGCTCAGACGGTTGACGATGGCCTTCTTTACGATCGCTTGGCAATCGGGGACACTGTACAAGGTCGATTTTTGTGATTTGCCGGAAACAGGGAATTCTGCATCCATCGGTAGGATTTGTTCCCACGGCAAAGCTTTCGTTTGCTCGAAAAGATCATCGAAGGTTTTTGCTTCGAATTTGCCGAAAACGATTTTGATGCGATCAGCGGTGCGCAGCCACAGGTTGGTGGTGATGATGTCCGCTTCCGTACCGGTGAAGTAGGCCTTGCCGTTCTCTACTTGGACATTGTAGCCCATTTTTTTCAGCTCATTGCCGGTGATTGCTTCGATGCCGCTTGCGGCCGTAGCCATTAGTTGATAAGTTTTCATTTAGTGCTCCTTATTGTTTTGCCTTAGAAATTGCCGGATAATGCACGAAAAATGGGACAAAAATTAGCTTGTCCCATCCTCGATCGTATTCTTTTTGAAGAAAAAAAGCCTGATTTGTAAATTTCTGTAAGCCATGTTCTGTCACGCCATCGGAGCCAGGCCTCTGATGGCGGAGGTAATTATCTATCTGCATTTCTGCCTCTTTCCCTCGTTCATTTCCTTGGAAAGAGTGCCCCTACCAAAGTTTGGGTTGCTCGCTCGAGGGGTTTACCGCGTTCCACCAGAAAGATTTCCCCGTCTGCTTCGTCACTGTGGCACTTTCAAGAATACTCAGGCATAGGCAGAGCCCTTAGCCTTTTTTTCTGCCGTCAATCTCTCGATTGCCTTAGCTTATTGTTTCGCTAAGCACGAACACTACAAGCATCTCAGCTTGTGCGAGCATGGACTTTCCTCAGCCTCCATGAAGGAGACCGCAATTACCCGAAATTTACAAATGTCTATTGATGCTAGTTTGCTTCTTCGTTGGTTTCATCCAATTTTGAACCGAATACATGTTTCTCCAAGTTGGAAAGGCGTTTCAGAATATCAAAATTCGTTACACCGCTGCCGACTGATGATACATTCGATTGGGTCGGCTTAGCTAAAACTGCTTGCTTCGTCAACTCATCCACACGGCTCATCAAACGTTCATTTTCGCTTTGAAGATAAGAAAGATCTTTTTGATAAGATTCATAATCTCTTATGATCATATCCAGATATTCATCGACTTCTGCAACATTATAGCCTCTCATAGCGCTTTTGAATTCTTTTTGCAGAATATCTTTAGTTGTTAGATTTTTATCTGCCATATTTGCACACCTCGTTAGTTGTCCTTGTTACCTAAACAGTATAGCATAAAAAAGTAATATTAATAAGCAAATATTCTAATCAACATCATATCAGGCTTTTCGCATAAACTCAACTTAATTTTTTCTTGCTTCAGCCGCGGATCATAAAGCCTCTGCGTGAATGGAAAGCTTAATATGGCAAGGCTCCTTGGAAATTGATGATGATGTATTGCTTGTCGCCCGATTTAGTGGTTGTGATGGATAAATTTTCATTAAGAACCGGCTGCTTGCCGAATATTTCCAATAGAAAACTCTTGAAGACCTTATCCGTTTTAGCTTGCAGGACCTCTTTGAAGAGTTCACTTTTTATGGCCGGATCGATACCATCCTCAAAAATGATTTTTTCATCCGGAGTGAGGTAATCGTCAGCCAAAAGTATTTCAGCCCTGCGACCGAACGGAATTTGGATTTTTAAGCAGTCTTTGTATTCTTCTTTTTGGTAATCACGTGCGATGCGCGCGACCAAGTAATCGATGGATTGTCTGATCTCTGAGTGTTCTGTCATGAAATATCCCTCCAACTTTTTGCCTAGACTAAATATATCATAAACCGGATCTTTTAGAAATCGTTCCCTCAATAATCCGGGGCTGATTTTCACTAAAATAATTTGCTGATGCATAGCCCGGAATATATCTTTTTCTCATTATTTGCTACAATGGATGGAGAGCATCATCCGGAGGCGGCACAGAGCCAGTAAAGATCAGCCGAAATGAGGGCACGAGGAGGAAGAGAATGAACAAAAGTATGATCGACAAACTCCACGAGGAACTGGAAGAACAACACTTGCCTTGTGAATGGCGATTGGAGTGGCATAAACCGTTCCATACAGTCGAAATTGTGTTATTATTAGAAGTCAGTTATCCTCCAGACAATAGTATTTCTGACATATTTGGCCACTCGAATCACGAAGATCGGTTCATTTTTGAAGATTCTGTTTTGTTTTATGATCGCGCGTCTTCAAAAATCAAAACGGAGGAGTATTTAACGGGTATCCCATTCGATCGGAAAAAAGGGATTCAGGGAGGATTGGCGGAAGCGGTCGTTAAGAATATTCGCTTGACGGTCGGAGAAGCAAACACTAAACTCAGGGATTTTCTGAAAGACGAGAGTGAGTCCAGCTTCGAATTGCATTGGAATGAGCTGAATTTTATGCAGACAATCGAAACACTGAAGGAATTAGGAAGATTTGATGAAACGTATTATCGTTATCCTTGATGGTAGGAAAGGTGAATGTAAATGGAATGGAATGAAGTGAAGGTTGTGACTGCTACCGAAGCAGTTGAGGCTGTATCGAATATATTGATGGAAGCTGGTGCGAAAGGTGTCGCCATAGATGACGAATTGGACTTCGTCAATCTTCAGGACGACGGTTTCGGGCAAATAAAGGAGGAACGTGCGTTGCCTGAAGAAGGGCATGCCGTTTATATCATGGCTTATTATCCGAACAACGCGGGTTTTCAGGACACTGTGTTGTTCATCAAAGAACAGCTGGCGGAACTGGAAAAGATCGATCTAAAAATCGGGAGGAATGAGCTGCAGATCAACGAAGTGAAGGAAGAGGATTGGGAAAACTCTTGGAAAGAATATTTCCATCCGATTCGCTTGACCCGCTTTTTGACGATTGTACCTTATTGGGAAGAATACACACCTGAAGATGAAAAAGAAATGCTGATTCAATTGGATCCAGGCATGGCCTTCGGTACCGGCACGCATCCAACCACGCGTCTGTCCATCGAAGCACTCGAAGCAGTGATGCGGGGCGGCGAAAAAGTGATCGATGTTGGTACCGGATCGGGCGTTTTGAGCATCGCAGCCAAGGCAATGGGCGCAGACACTGTCTATGCCTACGATATCGACGAAATCGCAACACGCGTCTCCAAAGAGAACATTGCTTATAATGCTTATGCTTCGGACGTCATCGTCAAAGAGAACAACCTTTTGGTAGGGATCGCTGATCAAGAAGCGGACATCATCGTTGCGAATATCTTGGCGGAAATCCTTCTGCTGTTGCTTCCCGATGCCTACAAGAATCTTAAGGATGATGGCTATTTCATCCTTTCGGGCATCATCGAATCGAAGAAAGCGGAACTGATCGCTGCTTTGATCAGCAATGGCTTTGAGATCGAACAAGAAAAGCAAATGAAGGATTGGGTTTGCCTGATCTGCACTAAAAACCTGGAGGATTGAAGCATGCAACGATACATCATTCCGCCGCTGACAAGAGATTATCAAACGCAGCCGATCATTTTGTCGGATGATTTCCATCACCATATGGTGCATGTGATGCGCATGAAGCAGGGGGAGCAAGTATATTTGGCCGACAATTCAGGCATTTCGTTCGTTGCGGAGCTCATTGACATATCCGCAAATACGGTCAGTTTGAAATGGGTGGCTGATGAAGACCGTTCAACGGAACTTCCGGTCAAGATTACGATTGCCTGCGGTTTGCCGAAGGGCGACAAGCTGGAATATATCGTACAGAAGGGTACAGAGTTGGGCGCGGCAGCCTTCCTGCCTTTTTCAGCAAAAAATGCGGTTGTGAAGTGGACAGCGGACAAAAGCGCAAAAAAACAGCAGCGCCTGCAGAAAATTGCGAGAGAGGCCGCGGAGCAATCGCACCGCCAAAAAGAGCCTTTTGTGCATCCTGTGCACAACCTCAAAGAGTTGTTGGCGGAAGCGGAAAAATACAGTAAAGTATTGATTGCCTATGAAGAGGATGCAAAGGTCGGTGAGGGCAGCATCTTGGTGAACACACTGGGAAATCTTGAACCAGGCGATTCTTTGTTGTTTGTATTTGGCCCTGAAGGCGGATTAGCGCCGGAAGAACTGGCGGCGTTCAGACAAGCCGGCCATAAGAGCTGTGCTTTGGGACCGAGGATTTTGCGGGCCGAAACAGCCCCTTTATATGCGTTGGCGGCAGTATCCTATGAAATGGAATTAAGAAAAGGAGCGGATAAAAATGGTTGAAAAATTAAACAAGTATATCGATCACACATTATTAAGACAAGATGCGACAGAGGAGGAAATCAAAGCCCTTTGCGAAGAGGCGAGGGAATATGACTTCAAGTCCGTCTGCGTGCAACCCTACTGGGTCAAAAAAGTAGAAGCCTTCCTGACCGGCTCGGATGTGCTTGTCTGTACGGTCATTGGGTTTCCGCATGGTGCCAATACGGCTGAAGTGAAGACTTTCGAAGCGAAACAGGCGGTCCAGAACGGTGCTGATGAAGTCGATATGGTCATCAACATTGGCGCTTTGAAGGATGGCGATTATCAGACTGTCGAACATGAAATCGCAGCTTTGGTCGAAGCCGTAAAAGGCAAAGCGATCCTGAAGGTCATCATTGAGACCTGTCTGTTGACCGATGAGGAAAAAGTCATCGCTTGCCAGTTGGCCCAAAAGGCTGGTGCCGACTTTGTCAAGACATCCACCGGCTTTTCGACAGGTGGTGCAACTTTGGAAGATATCGCACTGATGCGTAAAACTGTCGGTCCCGTGATGGATGTGAAAGCAAGCGGTGGAGTGCGCACGTACGAAGACGCCTTGGCTTTCATTGCAGCCGGCGCGACTCGTTTGGGCACTTCCAGTGGCAAGAAAATCGTCGAAGGTTGGCTTGCGGTCAGATAAATGCATGGGGTGCTCCGTTTGCATCCGAATAATTAAATGATCAAGGAACCTTGAATGACTGCTTTTTTTATGAAGCTGTCCTTCAAGGTTTTTTATAGTGCATTATGCTCGTGAACCGAGGATAATTGTTGATGGCGCATCGTTCCGATTTAAAGTATAATAAAAGGAAATATTCATTTTTTTATTTACGGAACAGCGTATGCTCGGTATTGGTTCCGTCTGAGAATGGAACTGCAGTAAGGAAATACATAATCTTAAAGAGTCAGGAGTGACAACATGCCGAAAATCAAAACCTATTCACCTGAAGAGGTTGTGCAGCTATGCGCGGAATATATGAATGAAACCCACGTGGCATTTGTCCAAAAAGCGTGTGATTTTGCCCGGGAGGCTCATAGCGGACAGATGCGGAAGTCCGGTGAGGAATACTTCGTTCATCCGACTCAAGTCGCAGCGATATTGGCAGATTTGAAATTAGATCCAGAAACGATCGCAACGGGATTTTTGCATGATGTTGTGGAAGATACAGAATTTACTTTGGATGATATCGAACGGGAATTCTCCAAAACCGTCGCCATTCTGGTGGATGGCGTTACCAAGTTAGGGAAAATCGAATACAAGTCGCATGAAGAGCAACAGGCTGAAAACCACCGCAAAATGTTGATGGCCATGGCGAAGGATTTACGGATCATCATGGTGAAACTAGCGGACAGATTGCACAATATGCGGACATTGAAATATCACAAGCCGGAAAAACAACGGACCATCTCAAATGAGACTTTGGAGATATATGCACCCTTGGCCCACCGCCTGGGGATGAACCGGATCAAATGGGAATTGGAGGATACGTCGCTCAGGTATTTGAATCCACAGCAATATTACCGGATTGTTCACTTGATGAACAGCAAACGCGATGAACGGGAGCTCTACATCAAGGACACGATCAACAAAATCAAAGACTCAATCGATGAATTAGAGATTGAGGCCGACATCTACGGCAGGCCGAAGCATATCAACTCCATTTATCGGAAAATGAAGGACCAAAAGAAACAATTCACGGAAATCTATGATCTTTTGGCTATCCGCGTCATCGTCCATTCCATCAAAGACTGTTATGCCGTTTTGGGTGCTATTCATACAAAATGGAAACCGATGCCGGGTCGGTTCAAAGACTATATCGCCATGCCTAAGGCGAATATGTATCAGTCGCTGCATACGACAGTTATCGGGACACAAGGAACGCCAGTCGAAATCCAAATCCGGACAATCGAAATGCACCAAGTCGCGGAGTACGGGGTTGCGGCTCACTGGGCATACAAAGAGGGTATCACCAAAAAAATCGATCCCGATAAGATGCCCCATCAGATCGATTGGTTCCGTGATCTGATCGACTTGCAGGATGATTCCAAGAATGCTAGTGAGTTCGTCGAAAGCGTCAAGGAGGATATCTTCAAGGACAAGGTTTATGTCTTCACTCCGAAAGGCGATGTCGTCGAATTGCCATCGGGTGCCGGCCCTTTGGATTTCGCCTATAATATCCATACTGAAATCGGACATAAAACCATTGGGGCAAAAGTCAATGGCAAGATTGTCCCTTTGAACTACAAACTGCAGAATGGCGATATCATCGAAGTGATGACATCACCGAACTCATTCGGTCCGAGCAGGGACTGGGTCAACTTGGTTTCCACCAGTAAGGCAAAAAACAAAATCAAACGCTACTTCAAGCTGCAGGACCGTGATGAACACGTCATCAAAGGCCGCGATATGCTGGAAAAACAACTGACGGAAATGGAATTTTCACCAAAAGAATTCCTGACGAAACAAGCAATCAAAGATTTATTGAATCGCTTCAATGTCAATTCAGAGGATGATCTGTATGCAGCCATCGGGTTCGGTGAATTGTCCGCGTTTATTGTATCCAACCGTTTGACCGAGAAAGCACGCCGGGAGCGGGACAAACACAAAGCGGAACAACAGTTGGACACAATCGAGCAAAAAACGAAAAAAGACAACCCTAAAATGAAGATCCGCCATGAAGGTGGTGTAGTCATTCAAGGTGTAGATAATCTGCTCATCCGCATCAGCCATTGCTGCAATCCGGTCCCAGGAGATGAAATTGTCGGATACATCACAAAAGGGCGCGGCATCTCAGTCCATAGGAAAGATTGCCCGAATGTGCAGGTATCGGGAGAACATGGCGATCGGCTGATCGAAGTCGAATGGGAGGATGCCGGCACGTCCACCATCGATTACGAAACCGAGTTGACAGTCGAAGGCTATAATCGCTCAGGCCTCTTGAATGAAATTCTGCATGTGGTGAACACAATGACCAAAAATCTCAGCAGCGTCAACGGGAAAGTCGACAGCAATAAAATTGCGGTCATTACGCTGAAAATTGGAATTCAGAATTTGAGTCAACTGGATAAAATCGTTGATAAAATAAAAAATATTCCGGATGTGTACACAGTCAGAAGGGTCATATCCTGATTAATCAAAGTGAATAGAGGAAATTTATGCGTGTAGTTGTGCAGAAAGTGACGGAAGCAGCCGTCTTGGTTAATGGGGAAATCATAGGAGAAATTGGTAAAGGGTTCATGCTATTGGTCGGTATCGGTAAAGAGGATGCACAAGAAGATGTGTGCTACCTTGCCCGTAAAGTTGCAAATCTCAGGGTTTTTGAGGATGAAGAGGGGAAAATGAACCGCTCTTTGAAGGATGTGGGTGGAGACATTCTTTCCATATCCCAGTTCACTTTATTCGCTGATACAAAAAAAGGCAATCGTCCAAGCTTCATCAATGCGGCCGCCCCCGAAACCGGCGAGGCGCTCTATCAAGAGTTCAATGAACGGTTAAGAGCTGAAGGATTCTCAGTGGCGTCCGGTGAGTTCGGGGCGCACATGGCGGTTTCTTTGGTCAACGATGGGCCTGTAACCATAATCATCGATTCCAAAAACAAATAACAGAGTCTGCAGCTTGAACCATTCGAGGTTCAAGCTGCAGACTCTGTTTTCTTGATGTCTAGCTTCACGGGTTAGCCCTTCGGAAAAGTGATAAAGGAACCTCTTGTCTCTACGAGCCAAGACATACTGTTCGACTTGTCATGGTTCTTGCCATCTTTGATTGCTTAGAAACATGATACAACTGACCGGTACGGTCACGTTGATTCCTTTGTTTCGGAAGTCTCTCAGCAATTGGGCTCTTCGATGCTCAGTCGGCACGATTTCCTAAATTGTCATGACTCTTGCGATTTCAATCGCTTATTCCTGTCATCAGGCCATCCAACTGGTCTCGCAGTGAGGCCCTCTGATGTCGCACTGTGACATCAGAGTACTTGACCGATTAGGTCACAGTGTTTCCTTACTCAGGGCTGAACGAACCCGTTCCGCTTTCTTATTGGAAATATTCGGTCAATGCTTGGTAGATGCTTTCTGCCACCAGCGAGCGATAGTAGTCGGAATTGAAGGTCTTGACGTCGGATTCGTTGTTCATATAGCCAAGTTCCAACAGCAAGGCCGGCTGATCATTTTCGCGTGTAACCAGGAAATCTCCGAACTTGGATCCGTTGTCCTGCAACGGCAAGGTGTCAGCCAGGTGATTATCGACCAGATTGGCTAACGGGATATCCTCATCTGCGTAATAATAAGTCGTAAAGCCAGTCGCTGAAGTACCGCTTGCGGTGGAGTCGTAATGCAGACTGATGAATAAATCAGCATTGTTGACATTACTCATTTCTGCGCGATCTTCCAAAGTGACATAGATGTCCGAGGTGCGCGTCAATATGACGTTGGCTCCGGCACTGCGTAATTTTTCCGCCACAGCTTGAGCGGTTTTGAGTGTGACTTCCTTCTCATAAATATAAGTACCTTCCGCACCCGGATCTTCTCCTCCGTGGCCCGGATCAATCACGATTGTCGCTTCTGCAAGCGTGGTGGTCGATGACGCAGTGACTGGCGCACCGAGTGATTCGGATGTTTCCACCAACCAGGAGGCGACGTAACCTTCCTTGTTTCCCTCATATAGGATCTTATAGAAATCACCGGATTCGCTGATCAGTTCGTACTCTTCGCCTTTTTCGGCAATGAACAGGATATTGCTGCCTGTCGAAGCACTGCTGCGGACATTTACGCCATCCATCGTGATGATCACTTTCGGATTAGTGTCGTCTGCAACAACGGCAGTGGTATCGACTGTTTCTGGCGCCAACTGAATGCTGCCTGGTGAAATTTCGATCAGCTCAGACAAAATCCAAGCAACTTTATTGTTGTATTGGATTTGGCTCCAACCGTTTTCTTCGTATAATAGGGCGAATTTTTCACCTGAAATAGCCGTTCCGACGACTTCAGATGTTTCATTGTTCTCCTGCCGGATATTGGCGGAGGGTGCAAGGACCGTTGCCAGCAATTCGGAGGTTGCCGCGATTTCGGTATTGTTGATCAGCCAGCTTGCTACCCAACCGATTCTTCCATCCGATAACCGGACTTTATACCATTCGTTCTTATCCGCTAAAACGTTGACAGAGGATCCGCCTTGTATTTGCGTCATAATATCGTAAGATAAACCCGGACCGGACCGGACGTTTACGATGCTGGCGGAGATGCTGACCGAAGTATAGTTGGCTAATGCTACCGTACCGAAGGAGCCCAATCCAACAAATAGCAAAACAAGCATCAAGAAGAACAGATGTCTATTTTTTCCGATAGTTTTCACTGATTGTCTCCTTTCTGGTTTGGGATGCATAAAATTTACAAAAATTGTTCAATTCTTCTATCATTATAGCAAAGATACGTTATCCAATGCAAAGCCTTTTCAGAAATTATAAAGTTGTGCTGTATCTGGACAGGGGGGAAGTACATCAAGATGAAAATATGATGAAAACAGTATTGACAATTCGAAGCTTATCTTGTATCGTTAAGGAAATTATAAATGTCCAGTGAAGATCGAAGTAGAATAGATTGGTTTGATTCAGAGAGGATTGCCGCGGCTGAGAGCACTCCCAAACGTTTATTTGAAAGACAGGTTGGAGGATTAATAGTGAAAAGCTATTACGCCACGAACGTTACTCGTTAAAGGAAAGCTATGCTTTCGAATAAAGGTGGCACCACGTCTGACTAATCGTCCTTTTCCATGATGGAAAGAGGGCTATTTTTTTGCTTTTTTTCAGACAAAAAACAGTATGAAGCGAAAGGAATGGTTATAAAAATGATACAAAAACCAAAAGGGACTGCTGACATATTTTTGCAGGAAGCAGAAATTTGGCAATATGTGGAAGAGACAGCCCGAATCTTATTGCATGACTATCAATTTTCGGAAATCCGCACGCCGATGTTTGAAAGCTATGAGTTGTTTTCCAGAGGCGTTGGCGATACGAGCGATATCGTATCGAAAGAAATGTATGATTTCTTCGACAAAGGCGAACGCCATATCGCATTGAAGCCGGAAGGAACAGCCCCGGTGGTTAGGGCTTATGTTGAGAACAAACTGTTCGGTCCTGAACATCCAAAACCGCTGAAAGTCTATTACATCAGCCCAATGTTCCGCTACGAAAGACCACAAGGCGGAAGAATGCGACAATTCCACCAATTGGGTGTGGAAGTTTTCGGAAGCGTGAATCCGGCGACCGATGTCGAAACAATGGCATTGGCATGGGATATACTGAAGGAATTGGAATTGAGCGATCTGAAATTGGTCATCAATTCTTTGGGGAAAACTGAAGACCGGATCAGATACCGCGAAGCGCTGATCGCCTACCTAGAACCGTTCCATGATGAACTGAGCAAAGATTCCCAGACTCGTTTACATAAGAATCCGTTGCGCGTGTTGGACAGCAAAGACAAGCGCGACAAGGAAATCGTTGCCCAGGCACCAAGCATCTTGGAGTTCTTGTCGGATGATTCAAGGAAACATTTTGAGGCGGTTCAGGAAATGCTTCAGGCATTGGAAATTCCGTTCACTATCAACAGCAATATGGTCCGCGGACTCGACTATTACCAAGACACTATCTTTGAAATTATGACTTCGTCCGCAGTCTTCGGAGCCGAAACGACCATCTGCGGCGGTGGCCGCTATGATGGCTTGGTTCAGGAAATCGGCGGGCCGGAGGTTCCTGGATTTGGCTTCGGAATGGGCTTGGAAAGGCTGATCCTTTTGATCAAGGACCAGCAAGTCGATGTGCCAAAATTATCCGAGTTGGATGTTTATGTGGTCGGTCTGGGAGAAGCTACGAACATCGAAACCTTGAAATTGGTCCAAAATGCGCGCCAAGCAGGGTATTCGGCGGATCGAGACTTCCATGACCGCAAAGCCAAAGCCCAATTCAAAACCGCTACGAAAAATGGAGCCAAAGTGGTCCTGACAATCGGCGAGAATGAATTGAATAACAAACAGGTGCAATTCAAAGTGATGTCAACCGGCAAAGAACAGACTTTATCATTGGCTGAAATTTATGCTGATTTCGATAAAGTGTACAAAACACAGACAGCCGATATGACGGCTTTTAATGAATTTTTTGGAAAAGAAGACTAGAAAATACAGAAGAGGGTAGTGAAAATGGAAAGAAGAACAGAGTATTGCGGATTATTGACAGAAGCATCGGTTGGGCAGACTGTCGTCGCCAATGGTTGGGTAAACAAAAGAAGGGACTTGGGTGGATTGATCTTTATCCATCTGCGTGACCGTGAAGGCATCGTCCAAGTCGTTTTCAACACGGAATTCAGCGAAGAAGCCTTCCGTATTGCAGAAACGATCCGTGGAGAATATGTCCTGCAAGTCAAAGGTAAAGTAGTCCTACGTGAAGAAAATCAAATTAATCCGAATATCGGTACAGGAACGATCGAAATTGAAGCGGAATCCGTGGAAATTTTGGCGAAAGCGAAAACACCGCCGTTCTATATCGAAGGCGATCTGAACGTATCGGATGAACTGCGCATGAAATACCGCTACATTGACTTAAGAAGAGACAAAATGATGAACAACATGAAAATTCGCCATCAAACGACGCGTACTGTCCGTAATTATTTGGATGACTTGAATTTTATGGATATCGAAACACCATATTTGACGAAATCGACTCCGGAAGGTGCGCGTGACTATATCGTTCCATCCCGTGTCCACCAAGGCGAATTTTACGCACTGCCACAATCGCCGCAACTGTTCAAACAGATGCTGATGGGCGCTGGATTTGACCGCTATTACCAGATCGTTCGTTGCTTCCGCGATGAAGATTTGCGCGGTGACAGACAGCCAGAATTTACGCAAGTGGATATCGAAACAAGTTTCCTTTCTGCTGAGGAGATTCAGGAAATTACCGAAAACATGCTTCAAAAAGTCATGAAGGACGTTCTGGGCAAAGATATTCCGGCTCCATTCCCTCGCATCTCCTATGATGAGGCGATGAACCGTTTCGGCAGTGATAAGCCGGATACTCGTTTCGCGTTGGAACTGATCGACATGAACGAATTTGCGAAAACTTCTTCATTCAACGTATTCAAAGCAACAAGTGAAAGCGGCGGACAAGTCCGTGGCTTGAACGTTAAAGGTAAAGCCGATGCTTATTCACGCAAAGACATGGATAACCTGATCGAGTACGCCAAACAATACGGCGCAAAAGGCATGGCTTGGATGAAAGTCGAAGAAGATGGATTGAAAGGCGCCGTGGCGAAATTCTTTACCGAAGACAGCGATGAATTGATCAGACTGATGGATGCTGAGCCTGGAGACTTGCTTGTGTTTGTTGCTGATAAAAAAGAAATCGTCTATCAAGCGCTTGGAGAGTTGCGTCTGAAGTTTGGCCGCGATCTTGATCTAATCGACAAATCCCAATTCGCTTTCGTTTGGGTTGTGGATTGGCCATTGCTTGAGTACGATGCGGACGCAAAACGTTACACTGCAATGCACCACCCGTTCACACGTCCGAATGATGAAGATCTTAGCAAATTAGCCGAACATCCGGAAGAAGTTTATGCGCAAGCCTATGATATCGTCCTGAACGGTTATGAGATCGGCGGAGGCTCGTTGCGTATCCACACAAGAGAAGTACAGGAGCAGATGTTTGCGGCACTTGGTTTCAGTAAAGAAGAGGCTGAAGAGGAGTTCGGTTTCTTGATGGATGCATTCGATTACGGGTTCCCACCTCATGGGGGCATCGCTTTAGGGTTGGATCGTTTGGTCATGTTGTTGGCTGGTGAATCGAACATCCGCGAAGTGATCGCGTTCCCTAAAAACGGGAAAGCTTTCGACCCGATGACGAACGCCCCAAGCGAAGTAAGCGCAGCTCAGTTGAAAGAATTGAGCCTGAAAATCGCCTCTTTGGACTAACCTTGGATTAGCAATTGAACTAAAAAGAGCATCTGATGGTAATGAAAACAGGCCTTATGATACAATAATCGTATCATAAGGCTGTTTTTTTTCGTCTGTTGCTTTGGATTAGGCGGAATTGCTTTTTAGGATAATACACAATAAAAGGGTGAAGATATGTTAAAGATAGGTTCACATGTTTCTATGGGCGGCAAAAAAATGCTGTTGGGTTCAGCAGAGGAGGCAGCGTCATACGGTTCTTCGGTATTTATGATTTACACAGGCGCTCCGCAGAATACCCGGAGAAAAAGTGTCGATGAGATGAATATTCCGGAAGGAATGGATTATATGGCGAAGCATGGTCTGGTCGAGTTGGTCGTCCATGCACCCTACATCATCAATTTGGCGAATACAACGAAACCGGATCATTTTGAATTTGCGATCGGATTTTTGCGCGAAGAAATCGTGCGGGCTCAAGCGCTTGGTGCAAAACAAATCACGTTGCATCCAGGTTCGCATGTCGGCGCAGGTTCTGAGATAGGCATCAAACAGATCATCAAGGGCTTGAATGAAGTGCTGGAGCCTAGTCAGACAGCGCAGATTGCATTGGAAACGATGGCCGGAAAAGGCACAGAGATCGGCCGGACGTTTGAAGAGCTGGCTGCCATCATGGATGGGGTAGTCCATAACGACAAACTTTCGGTGACGTTGGATACGTGCCATACGAATGATGCGGGCTATAACGTCAAAGAGGACTTCGATGGTGTGTTGGAAGAATTCGACCGCATCATCGGCCTGGAACGTTTGAAAATGATTCATGTCAACGACTCAAAAAACGAGAGAGGGGCCCACAAAGACAGACATGCGAATATCGGATTCGGCACCATCGGCTTCGAAACTCTGAATAAAATCGTTCACCATCCGCAACTGCAGGATTTGCCGAAAATATTGGAAACGCCGTTCGTGGGCGAGGACAAAAAGAACAAAAAGGCGCCTTACAGATTCGAATTGGATATGCTGAAGTCGCAGACATTCAATCCGGGCTTATTGGAAGACATATTGAACCAGTAAGAAATACATCTTTGGATGGATGCGGTTTTGTCTGGAATCAGGGATAATTATATACAAGCACAAAATAAATGAATGAAGGAGATGGGAAGATGAAAGGTTGGTTGAAAGGCTTAATCGGTGTTTTTATTGCAGTGTTGTTGTTGGGAGTGCCATTGATCAGCTCTTATAATGGTTTGGTGACTGAGGAAAGCAATGTCGATGTGCAATGGGCGAATGTGGAAACCAAGCTCCAAAGACGTTATGATCTGATCCCCAACTTGGTGGAATCAGTAAAAGGAGCCATGGAACAGGAACAGGAAGTGTTCGGCGCAATCGCTGATGCCCGTGCCAGAATCGGCAGTGCCCAAACGACCGAAGAACAGGTTGCCGCCAGCAACGAAATGGAATCTGCACTTTCGCGTCTGTTGGTGATTGTCGAGAACTATCCGGAATTGAAATCGAATGAGCAGGTGACGGCTTTGATGGATGAGTTGGCGGGCACAGAAAACAGAATTTCTGTCGAAAGGGATCGATACAACGAATCTGTGCAACAATACAACAACAAAGTCAAACGCTTCCCTGGGTCGCTCATGGCCGGACTTTTCGGATTTGATGAAAAATCTTATTTTGAAGCGGTCAGCGGCGCTGAAACCGCGCCTAGTGTAGATCTGAATACAGATGACGAATAATTGAGGGGTTGAGGATGCTTTGTTTCAAATGAGAAAAAAGGTGCGATGGCAACTACTTTTGGTTTTGGGAGCATTCTTCTTTTCGATGATGTTCGCACCATCCAAAAACGCGCAGGAGTTACCAGATCCGACAAGCGAATTTTATGTCTATGATCCAAGCGGTACGCTCTCCGAAGAAACAAAAACATTCATCATGAGTGTGAATGAGCAGTACGAATTGACCGAGGAGAAACCTCAAGTTGTCGTGGCAGTGGTTGATTCACTGGAAGGCGAGACAATCGAGGAGTATTCTGTCGATCTGTTTGAAAAATGGAAAATCGGTCAAGCGGATGCTGACAATGGTGTACTGATTTTGTTGGCTCTGGAAGAAAGGGAAATCCGCTTCGAGATCGGGTATGGTCTGGAAGGTGCCCTGACGGACAGTAGAACGGGCAGAATTCTGGACAATCATCTGGAGTATCTTTCGGCCAACGATTTCGATGGTGGCCTGAAAGAAATCTTTACGGAGGCGGCAGTTGTCATCAATCAGGAGTATCAATATGATGATGAAGTGATTTTCTCCGGTTATCCTGTCAATACGACGCAATATGTGGAGGACGATTCGTCGTTCTTCGCATCCCTTATCCAATTCCTGTTTATTCTTTTGCTGTTGTCCTTCTTTTTTGGTGGCAGAGGCGGTCGCGGTGGACGTGGTGGTGGAATGAACCCGTTGTGGTGGTTGCTTCTTAGTGGAGGCGGCGGGAGCAGTTACCGCGGTAACAATCATCGTGGCGGATATGGCGGAGGCGGATTTGGAGGCGGTGGATTTGGTGGTGGTGGCGGCTTCGGAGGCGGCGGTTCTTCCGGAGGCGGTGGATCCAGCAGAGGGTTCTGACCAAACTGCCCGGCTGCAAAATAGAAAAAAGAAGAGGGCCCGAATGAATCAACGGGTTCTCTTCTTTTGGTTTTACGGAATGATGGTTGTATCGGAGATTTCGATGCTGCTCATGATGATCGCGGCTGTTTCTTCTATAGAACGTTTGGATACATTGATGACAATGCAACCCAATTTGTTGTACAAATCATACGCATATTCCAATTCAGCCCGGATACGATCCATGTCCGAATAGATGGTTTCAGGCGATAATCCGTAGGCGATCATCCGTTCTTTTCGGAAATTATTCAACACTTCGGCATCATTGGTCAATCCTACGATTTTCTTCGGATCCACTTGCCAAATCTCTTCGGGCACTGAGGCTTCCGGCATAATCGGCAAGTTTGCTACTTTGATGTTTTTGTTTGCCAAAAACATGGAAAGTGGGGTTTTTGAAGTACGCGAAACGCCCAGCAGGACGAGATCCGCATCCAAAAAGCCTTTTGGATCTTTTCCGTCATCATATTTGACAGCGAATTCGATAGCGCTGATCCGGTTGAAATATTCGTCGTCCAGACGGTGCAAAGCGCCCGCCCTCTTGAGTGGCAGTTGTCCCGTTGCTTTGGAAATATCCTTGACCAAGTCCTTCAGTATGTTATAGCAAGGCAAATTCTCTGCTTCGCAGAAATCGTCTGTGAACTCACTCAAATTTTCGACGACCAAAGTATGGATGACAAATGCTTTCAGCTCTTTGGCCTCTTCCAATACTGGCTCCAGATCCTTCATTTTTCTGATGAACGGATAGTGATACATATGAACTGTCAGTGATGGGAATTGCGCCAAGACTGCCTGAAGGACTTTCCTGGCCGTATCTCCCACTGAATCGGATATAATGACAAAATGTAGGTCCTGTTGCTCCTGTTGTTCCATATAATTTCGTCCTTCCTGAATCTTAATCATTGCATTCTCACTAATAATATACTATAGTCAATTTGAAAATGATAGAGTCGGGAGGGAAAATGATGCCAGTAGATACCGTAACAATTGCACTGCAGCGATTAAAAAAGCACGGTTATAAATACACTCAAAAAAGAGAAGATATCATTACTGTCTTTGTGGAAGAGAACCGCTACCTTCCGGCAAAAGCAGTTTTACAGGCTTTGGAGGAGGAATATCCGACACTCAGCTATGATACGATATACCGCAATCTGTACACTTTTGTTGAAGTTGGAATCTTGGAAGAAACAGAATTGAACAACGAAAAACTTTTCCGGATCACTTGTCTGCACGAGGGACACCATCATCATCACTTTATTTGTCAACAATGCGGAATGACGATTGCTTTGCAGATGTGTCCGATGGATTTCTTCGAGCAACAGTTGGAAGGATGCCAGATTTCTTCCCACCGCTTCGAAATATTTGGTGTTTGCAAGAACTGTCTGACTGCCGGATAGCGCGAAAGTCAGTACAGAAAACTCAGGTTTATTCTGATGGTAGAAATCCTATTGTTGTTTTACAATAAAACGTTGCAATTGCTTTCTTCTATGATATAATATCAAAAGAACAATTTCATTTTGATTACTTACTTTCAAAAGGAAACGTTACTTTTAATGCTCGGAGGGAGGGAATATTTAATGTCAAAAACAGTTGTTCGTAAAAACGAATCTCTTGATGATGCTCTTCGTCGCTTTAAACGTACTGTTTCAAAAACTGGAACTCTACAAGACGCTCGTAAACATGAATTTTATGAAAAGCCAAGTGTGAGACGCAAGAAAAAATCTGAAGCTGCCAGAAAACGTAAATTCTAACAGTCAGATGCTCACATTCTAAAATTCTTAGAGACTTATCGATAAAGAATGGGATGATCTCCGTATCATTCCATTTTTTTGTCGTTCTGCAGAATCACCTTGAACGTAAGAGGGATAAATACTTTCATAAGCCTTGCCGCTTTATGTTATAATGTAGGCAATGAGCAGTGAAAAAAATCCCCAAAAAGAGGAGTGTAGCTTGTTTGACCGATAAAGTGAATAAAACAGAGAAAATTGAAGTGACGGACGCATCCGTCTTGCCTCAATTATTTGGATCGCAGGATAAGCATCTGAGGATGCTGGAAGATGCTCTGCATGTGACCATTACAAGCCGCGGCATGAAAATTGAAATCAGTGGTGAAGAGCCAGCTGTCGACAGAGCCCGCTCCCTGATTAAGCAACTATTGGAACTGTCAGCGCGCGGCATCCCTATTTCACAAACAGATATCGTCACAGCTATAAAAATGTCGGAACGCGGAAGCCTTGACTTCTTCATTAACCTTTACGAAGAGGAAATAGGCAGATCATACGCAGGCAAGCCTATCCGGGCAAAAAATTTCGGCCAAAGACAATATGTGCAAGCCGTCAAGAATAAAGATGTTGTTTTCGGAATAGGTCCTGCCGGGACCGGGAAAACGTTCTTGGCCGTAGTGATGGCTGTTGAGGCTCTGAAGAACGGTAAAGTAAAAAAAATCATCCTGACACGTCCAGCTGTTGAAGCTGGTGAAAATCTGGGATTTTTACCCGGAGATCTGAAGGAAAAAGTTGACCCGTATCTGCGTCCGGTCTATGATGCGCTTTATGCAATCTACGGGGTTGAGCACACCACACGTTTGATGGACAGGGGAGTCATCGAAATTGCGCCGCTAGCTTATATGCGTGGACGGACGCTGGAAGATGCCTTCATCATCCTTGATGAGGCTCAGAATACGACCGTCGCACAGATGAAGATGTTCCTGACGCGGCTCGGGTTCGGTTCAAAAATGATCGTCAACGGTGACAAGACCCAAATCGATTTGCCGAAAGGGGCGCTGTCAGGATTGATTGATGCCGAGAAGAAACTTAAGGGCATCCCGGATATCGCTTTTGTCACCTTTGATACCTATGATGTCGTGCGGCATCCGGTCGTTGCGAACATCATCAAAGCATATGATGTCAAAGAGGAAACAAAACACAACATAGAAAAGTGAGCGATTATATGGAAATAGATATTTTTGATGAAACAGAATCTGTACAAAAAGACCACACGGAGTTGGTCCATTCCCTGATTTCCTTTGCGGGGGAGTATTTGAAGTTGGCACCGGATACCGAATTGTCGATCACGTTTGTGGACAACAATCGTATCCAGGAGATCAATCGAGAATACCGCAACAAAGATCAAGCGACGGACGTCATCAGCTTTGCGCTGAATGATGACATGGATGATGACTTCCCAATCAATATGGAAAGCATATCCGGATTGTTCCCCACCAACATTGGCGATATCATCATTTCAACCGAAAAGACCCTTGAACAAGCGGAGTCCTATGGTCACAGTTTCGAAAGAGAACTGGGTTTCCTTGCTTTGCATGGTTTCCTGCATTTGAATGGTTATGATCACATGACGGAGGAAGACGAAAAGGAAATGTTTGGTCTTCAGAAAGAGATATTGGATGCTTATGGACTTAAAAGAGACGAGTAAGGAAAAAATGGGGAAAGTTGGCAAGAATCCAAATTTTTTCGCTTCAGTTAGGCATGCTTTGGATGGCATCGGCATTATCCTCAAAGAAGAAAAGAATATGCGCAGCCATGCCTTGTTGGGCTTGATACCGCTTCTGTTGGCATGGATTTTCGAATCGAGCACAACGGAATGGATCGTGATCATCTTCTGCATATTTTTGGTCATCATCATGGAATTTTTGAATACGATATTTGAAAATGTGGTCGATTTGGTTACGGATTACGAATATCATCCTCTCGCAAAGAAAGCAAAAGATATCGCTGCCGGAGCGGTCTTGGTTACAGTACTCTTTACCATTGTTATTGCAGCTATCATTTTTTTGCCCGAGTTTGTGGAATTATATTATAAGTTAATTTGAGGAGTTTTGTATGAATAAAAAAGAAGATTTCAAATCTGGGTTCGTCTCCATCATCGGGAGACCGAACGTAGGAAAATCCACCCTACTGAACCGTATTGTCGGTCAAAAGGTCGCTATCATGAGCGATGTCCCGCAAACTACACGGAACAAAATCCAAGGAGTAGTCACTTCGGATGATTCCCAAATTGTGTTCATCGACACTCCCGGAATCCACAAACCGCAGACGCGTTTGAACGATTTTATGCTGAAGAGCGCATACAGTACGTTCAATGAAGTGGATCTGGTTCTCTTTATGGTGAATGCGGCAGAAAAAAGAGGGGCGGGCGATAATTTTATCCTTGAGAAACTCAAAAATCTGCGCACGCCGAAATTCTTGGTCATCAACAAAATCGATCAGGTCAAGCCGGAGGAATTGCTTAAAATCATTATGGACTATACGTCAGACAATGAATTTAATGAAGTGATTCCGATTTCCGCCATTCAAGGGAACAATGTCGATGAAATGATGGTCACCATCAAAAAATACATGCCGGAAGGACCGCAATTCTATCCGGACGATCAAGTGACGGATCATCCGGAATATTTCGTCGTGTCCGAATTCATCCGCGAAAAGATCCTGCAGTTGACCAAAGAAGAAGTGCCGCATTCCGTGGCAGTCGTCGTGGAATCGATGTTGCGCAATGAAGATGATAAAGTGCACGTACACGCAACCATCATCGTCGATCGTGCTAGCCAGAAAGGCATCATCATCGGCAAAGGCGGGAAAATGTTGAAAGAAATCGGTGTCCGTGCACGCCGCGATATCGAAGCGATGCTTGGTGATAAGATCTACCTCGAACTTTGGGTAAAAGTCCAAAAAGATTGGCGCGACAAACAGAGTTATCTGCAGGACTACGGTTACCGCCAAAAAGATTACGATTGATCAGCTCGTGCGCTAAAGGTATTCGTATAGCAATCAGAAAGAGTTTGGGAGGTTGCCTTCCGGGCTCTTCTGTTTTTGAAAGGATGCGACATGGAGATATATCAGCAATTTGATGGCATCGTCTTATCGATCCGAAAACACAGGGAAAAGGATGCTTTGGTAAAAATATTTACGCGTGAACATGGAAAACGGATGTTTTTTGTAAAGAACATCAAAAATCCGAACCATTCCCTGAAAGCAGCGTTGCTGCCATTCACGAAAGCGACTTATCTTGGCCACATCAAAGATGACGGACTCAGCTTCCTTCAGGATAGTCGCGATATCTCCCATTTTTCCAACATGCAAACGGACATCCACCTGAATGCCTATGCGACTTATTTGAACAACTTAGCCGATGCGGCCATTAATGATGCCATCAAGGCAGCCGACCTCTACGATCTGCTCGAGGAATCTCTGGTCGCCATGCAGAACGGGATGGATGCGGAAGTCATAGTGAACATTTTCGAGATGCGGGTATTGAAATATTTCGGAGCAGCTCCGCAACTGCAGGAATGCGTTGTCTGTCACAGCAAACAGGAACCATTCGATTTTTCGGTCAAATATTCCGGAGCGCTATGCCAGAAACATTACGGTGAGGATCCCAGAAGATCACATGCAAGCCCTGCGGCAATCCATTTTGCCCGTATTTTCCAATTGGTAACGCCCAAGCAAGTCGGGAACATAAAAATAAAACCGGAGACAAAACAGGCGCTCAGAGCCTTCATCGACGAATTATATGAAGAATATGTCGGGATCCGCCTGAAAAGTAAGAGCTTCATCGATCAGATGTACGCTTGGGAGACAAAGGTTGAAATCCCGTTCCGTTCCGCTACCGAACCGGAGCCAAACAAGCCGAACGAAAGCGTACAGTCCGATCCAAGTAATTCTTGACAATCTGCATAAACAAGGCTAATATTGAGGATAACTAAATACTGGACGTTGAAGATAAAAGTACCTCTGGTCAGTACCGAAAAGCGAATTTGGGATAGTGTGAGCCAAAGCGGGAGACTATTGCGGAAAGGCGTATCCGAGTCCTGTAACGAAGTGCCGGCGTCAGCCGGAATTAGGGTGGAACCGCGAAAATATTCGTCCCTATGTTTCAAGGAAACTTGATGCATAGGGACTTTTTTTATGTATTATTTCAAGTGGAGGAGAATTATGATGGAAAACAAATTAACTGTGCAAAAAATGATTCAAGCGCTACAAAATTTTTGGGCAGATCAAGGCTGCCTATTGATGCAGTCCTATGATACGGAGAAGGGTGCCGGAACAATGAGCCCGTACACTTTCTTGCGCGCAATCGGACCAGAACCATGGAATGCCGCTTACGTGGAGCCTTCACGTCGTCCTGCTGACGGCCGTTATGGTGAGAATCCCAACCGCCTGTATCAGCATCACCAATTCCAGGTGGTCATGAAGCCATCACCGGATAATATCCAGGAACTCTATCTGGAAAGTCTGAAGGTGCTGGGCATCGATCCGATCGAACACGATATCCGCTTTGTAGAGGACAACTGGGAAAACCCTTCATTGGGTTGCGCAGGCTTGGGCTGGGAAGTCTGGTTGGACGGGATGGAAGTAACCCAGTTCACCTATTTCCAGCAAGTGGGCGGTTTGGAATGCAGCCCTGTCACGAGCGAAATCACTTATGGGCTGGAGCGCTTGGCTTCTTATATCCAGGATGTGAACAGTGTCTACGATCTTGAATGGACAGAGGGCGTGAAATATGGCGAAATCTTCGGCCAGCCGGAATATGAACATTCCAAATATTCGTTTGAGGAGAGCAACGTTGATTTATTGTTCCAACTGTTCGATTCGTTTGAAGCAGAAGCGACAAAACAGATCGAAAATGGTCTTGTGCATCCGGCGTATGACTATGTCCTGAAGAGTTCGCATGCCTTTAATCTGTTGGATGCAAGAGGGGTCATTTCTGCTACAGACCGCGCAGGTTATCTCGCGCGGATCCGCAATATGGCACGCCAATTGGCGAAAGCTTTTGTCCAAAAGAGAAAAGAATTGGGTTTCCCTTTGCTTTCGGATGATCAAAAAGAACTTGCCCTGAAGGAGGACTAAATTGATGAGTCAAACTGTATTATTAGAAATCGGACTGGAAGAAATGCCTGCGAAATATGTGCGCAGCAGCAGTATCCAACTGAAAGAAAAGATGACTGCTTTTTTAGAAGATAACCGCATCAGCTTTAATGCAATCGAAATGTATGCAACACCGAGACGATTGGCGGTCATCGCCAGCGGAGTGAGTGATAAACAGGCGGATTTGGCTGAAATCGTCAAAGGACCCGCAAAAAAAATCGCTTTGCAGGCGGACGGCAGCTGGTCAAAAGCTGCACTAGGTTTTGTCCGCGGGCAAGGATTGACGCCTGAAGATATCTTCTTTGATGAACTGAATGGTGTAGAGTATGTGTTCGTCAAGAAGGAAACGAGCGGACAAGCTTCCTCAGAAGTCCTGAAGGAATTGAACACAGTTGTTGAGTCGATGACTTTCCCTGTTTCGATGCACTGGGGCAACCATCACTTCAAATACATCCGACCGATCCATTGGATTGCGGCCCTTGCTGACGATGAAATCATCCCATTCCAAGTTTTGGATGTCGTTTCAGGCCGGACCACGCGCGGACATCGTTTCTTGGGCAAAGAAGTGATGCTTGCGGATGCAAGTGAGTACGCAGAAAAATTAGCGGAACAACACGTCATCGCCGACCAGGACAAAAGAAAAAATATGATCCGTGCCCAATTCCAGCAGATTGAATCTGAAAACGGCTGGATCATCCCTAACGATGAAACCTTGTTGGAAGAAGTTACAGCATTGGTCGAATACCCGACTGCCTTTTTCGGGGAATACGACAGCAAATATTTGACGTTGCCGGCAGATGTATTGATCACATCGATGAAGGACCACCAACGCTATTTCGAAGTGAAGGATAAATCCGGGAAACTGTTGCCGTACTTCATATCCGTACGCAACGGGAATGGCGCATTCATCGATAACGTTAAGAAAGGAAATGAAAAGGTCCTGACAGCACGACTTGAGGATGGCTTATTCTTCTTCAACGAAGATCAACGCATCACTATTGCGCAGTCGGTCGAAAAATTAAAAAAAGTCACATTCCATTCGAAAATCGGGTCCATTCATGATAAGATGGACAACACAGCTAAAATTGCTGCTCACCTTGCTGATTTGCTTGATTTGGCAGAGGATGACAAAACGCAATTGTTACGTGCGGCTTTCATCTATAAATTTGATTTGGTAACCAATATGGTTTCCGAATTTACGGAATTGCAAGGGATCATGGGTGAAGTCTATGCGCTACAACAAGGCGAAACCGCAGCAGTAGCGACCGCAATCCGCGAACACTATCTCCCTGTGTCCAGTGAAGGTGCATTGCCGGAGACCCAAGTCGGAGCAGTTTTGGCGATGGCGGACAAATTGGACAGCATCATCAGCTTCTTCTTGCAAGGAATGGTTCCGACGGGATCGAATGATCCTTATGCTTTGCGCCGTCAAATGATCGGGGTCATTCAGATCATCGAAAAATACCAATGGTCGTTTTCATTGGAAGAGTTGCTCTCCAGCTTGTTGGTAGAGGTGTATGCGGTTGAAGATACAGAATCGTTCTCCAAAACAATGAATGAACTTGCTGTTTTTGCAAAAGCCCGTATCCAACAGAAACTTCAAAACTACGGCATCCGATATGATATAGTGGAAGCTGTGTTGCAATCCGGAGAACAAGATGTCAACATTTTGTTTGCAAACGCAAAAGTATTGCAGGCGCACAGTGAAGAGGCATCGTTCAAGGCGATCATGGAAGCTCTTGCGCGTGTCGTAAACATTTCCGGGAATCCTGAAGAATCGATTCCTGTTCAGAAAGATCTTCTTGAAACAGCCAGCGAAAAGAATCTGTACGTACAGATTAACCATCTCGATTTGGCTCTTTCACACGGCGATCCGGAAGCGGATTATGCGGCCTTGGCTGCGATTGTGCCATACATTGAAGCTTATTTCGATGAAAACATGGTAATGGTCGAGGATATTGCGATCCGCAGTAACCGTTTGAACACGCTCGGAAACCTGACGTTGAGCATTATGCAGTTTGCTGATGTCAGAAAATTGATCCTTAAATAGTGAAGTGATGGAGGCGGGGCTAACATTGTTTACTCCCGACTCCATCATTTTGTTTTTCGCCGAGCGCTGGCGGGATCAATACCTCCCATACTGTATTTTCTTTTCGTTTTTTGGTTAATATGGTAAATTAAGAGGGAAGAATGAGCGGTTCAGAAAAAAGAAGCGCAAATTATTTGTTAAAGATAACGGTCCAACTTTTTGTCTGCGGAAGCGCATTTGGAAATGTTGGGCCAATCGAATCATTTTGTTCGGCATATAGAGTGCCGAACAGTTTTCCAAGGGGGAAAAAAGATGTCAATGTTTTTAGATCATGCAAAAGTGCATGTAAAAGCCGGTAAAGGCGGCGATGGTATGGTAGCTTTCCGTCGCGAAAAGTATGTTCCCGATGGGGGGCCTGCAGGTGGCGACGGCGGTCGTGGGGGAAGCATCATTTTCGAAGTGGATCCAGGCCTGCGCACGTTGTTGGATTTCCGTTATAACCGCAATTTCAGGGGCAAGCCCGGTGAAAACGGCATGAGTAAGAGTATGTTCGGCCGTGGAGCAAAAGACACGATAGTCAGGGTGCCGCCGGGTACGATTGTGCGCAATGCGGAAACAAAAGAACTCATCGCTGATCTGACTGAAGCTGGCCAACAGGCTGTAGTCGCAAGAGGCGGACGTGGCGGACGCGGGAATAACCGTTTTGCCACTGCGAGAAACCCTGCACCCGAAATCGCCGAAAATGGTGAACCCGGGCAAGAGCTGGAGTTGGAGCTTGAGCTGAAAGTCATCGCGGACGTCGGTTTAGTGGGCTTCCCATCAGTCGGTAAATCGACATTGCTGTCGATTGTGTCAAAAGCGAAACCAAAAATCGCAGCTTATCACTTCACTACGCTCGTGCCCAATTTAGGTATGGTACAAACCCGCAGTGGAGAAGAGTTTGTCATGGCCGATTTACCGGGATTGATCGAGGGCGCATCCCAAGGCGTAGGTCTGGGGATCCAATTTTTGCGCCACATCGAGCGCACAAGAGTCATTCTGCATGTCATCGATATGGGCGGCACAGAAGGCAGAGATCCTTTCGATGACTATGAAAAAATCAACAAAGAATTGGAAAGTTACCAATTGCGTTTACTGGAAAGACCGACCGTGATTGTAGCCAATAAAATGGATGTGGCGGAAGCGGAAGATAATCTTGAAATCTTCAAACAACAAATCGCCGAAAAATTCGGAGATGACGAAGCACCGAGAATCTTCCCGATTTCAGCCTGGTCGACTACCGGCGTAGCCGAATTGTTGGACTACACTGCAGAAGTTCTGAAAGAAACGCCGGAGTTCCCATTATTCGACGAAGAAGAAGTCGAATCATCCGTCCTTTACAAATTCGAAGAAAATCAAGAACAATTCACTATCGGACGCGATCCTGATTCCACATGGGTTTTGGGTGGCGAAAGACTGGAAAAATTATTCAACATGACCAATTTTGCTCATGACGAAAGCATCATGCGTTTCGCGCGTCAACTGCGCCAAATGGGTGTGGATGAAAAACTGAGGGCCAAGGGAGCGAAAGACGGCGACATGGTCCGCATCATGACTTACCATTTTGAGTTCGTCGATTAAAAAGTAACATCAGTATCAATAAATGGGGGATAATTATCGTGACAGTACAAAAACGTTCCGTTCCATTGGATGGGATGCGGGCGCTTGCGATTATTGCCATCATTTTCTATCATTTGATGCCTCATGTTTTGCCCGGCGGCTACTTAGCAGTTAACATTTTTTTCATCCTGACCGGATTTTTCGTTACAGCGTCGGTGATCAAAGAATACAGCGAAAAGGGCAAACTGGCTTACAAGAGCTATTTGTCCAGAAGGTTCCACAAGCTTTTCTTTCCGTTGCTATCGATGATGATAGTAGTGACCGCATATATCACTTTGTTCCAAAGAGGACTCTTACTGAATTTACGGCCATGGATCCTTTCTTCATTAGGGATGTTCAATAACTGGTGGCAAATTTCTGTTGGAGCTTCTTATTTTGAACAATTCTATGTGCAGTCACCGTTCATGCATCTCTGGTTCCTTTCGATCATAAGCCAATTCTATATCATCTGGCCACTGGTTATGTTGTTGCTGTTGGCGTTGTACAAAGATAAACGGATAATCCTCTACACAGCGGTCTTACTTTCTTTGTTTTCCGCTCTTGCGATGGGGATGTTGTACGTACCTGGAGAGGACGCTTCACGCGTTTATTACGGGACGGATACGCGTTTATTTTCGTTTATGATCGGCAGCGCGCTTTCGGTTGTCTGGCCGTTGGAGAGGCTGGACGAACCGGTGCCGAAGCAGATTGGTCGAAGATTGACGCTCGCCGGATTATTGAGCTACGCTGTTCTCGGCGTCATGTTCAGCAGCATGTTGGATAGTCAGGCATTCACTTACAGAGGCGGGATGTTCTTCAATAGTGTCATGATCGGCATTGCGGTTGTCTTAACAGCACATCCGGCAAATTTCATTTCAAAAATACTGCGGTTCAAGCCGTTTCAGTGGATCGGCAGGCGGAGTTTCCTTCTGTATCTGTGGTACTATCCGGTCGTTTCCCTTTATCAAGCAAAAGTAGTTGATACAAGCGTTGATCCCGGTCGCCATGTTTTGATCCAACTGGTACTCATCCTCTGTCTTTCCGAAATAGGTTACCAACTATTCGAAAAAGAGCGGCGGAAAATACCGTTTGGGCCGTCTTGGCGTCTTGGGGATACTTTTTCCAAAAGAAAACTTTCAGGATCCCTCGGTTTCACCGGGCATTTTCCGGAAAAAATCTTTGCAACCGGCAGTGTTTGCCTGCTGCTGATTGCACTGACTGGTTTGGTCCAGGCAAAATCCGGCAAAAATGCCGATGTGCAGGAATTGCGAGAGCAGATCGCAGCCAGCCAGAGTAAGATGGAAGAAATCAATCGTGATGCTTCCGCCCGCAGCAGGGCCATCAACAATATTGAAGGGCTGGAACGAGAGGTAGTTTTATTTGCCCATGATGCTGATATTACCTTCATAGGCGACTCTGTGTTGCTCTCGGTTTCGGATCAGCTGGTTACTATTTTTGGTCGGGCAGTTGTCGAAGGTGCAGTCAGCAGACAGCTATACCAAACCACTGAGGTGATTGCTGATTTAAAAAAACGGGAGCAATTACATGATACGGTTGTTGTCTTTCTTGGTTCCAACGGGACTTTCACCCGTACGCAAATAGAACGCTTCATAGAGGAAATCGGGACATCCAAGGATTTGTTTTTTCTCACCACGAATGTTCCGAGAATCTGGAAGGACAGCGTGAATGAGCAATTGGAACTTGCCGAAAGCACGCATTCCAATGTCCATCTTCTGGATTGGAATGCCTACAGCAGCGGGCATGGCGATTGGCTTCTGGAGGACCAAGTCCATCCGAATCCGACTGGCGCTCAACAATTAGCCCTTTTTGTGGCAGAGCAAATCTATCAAGAATTAAATGATGAAAATGGGAGCAATTGATTATGAAAATTCAATTTTTAGGCACAGGAGCAGGTGTTCCTTCCACCAGCAGAAATCTTTCCAGTATAGCATTGAAGCTGTTGGATGAACGCAATGCCATCTGGCTTTTTGACTGCGGGGAGGGTACACAGCAGCGTGTACTCAAAACAACTATCCGACCCAGGAAAGTGGAAAAAATCTTCATCACCCATCTGCATGGAGATCATATATTCGGACTGCCTGGCTTTTTGAGCAGTCGGGCTTTTCAAGGCGGCAATACTCCCTTGAACATCTATGGCCCTGTCGGAATAAAGGAATTTGTGTTGACCAGTCTGCGTATATCCCAGTCGCACTTGCGCTATCCGATCTTTTTCCACGAAATAACGGAAGATGGCGTTGTGTTTGAAGATGAGCAATTTCGCGTCAGTTGTGCAAAGCTGAATCATGGTATCATTTCGTATGGATACCGTGTTGAAGAAGCAGACTATCCAGGAGAATTGCAGGCCGATAAACTCAAAGAGATGGATGTTCCCGCAGGACCGCTCTATGGAAAACTCAAGAACGGCGAGACTGTTGTTTTGCCTGACGGAAGAACCATCAACGGACTGGACTTTATTGGAAAAACAACTAATGGACGCGTCGTAACGATTTTAGGCGACACAAGAAGAACGAAAAATACAGTCGTTTTAGCCAGAGATGCCGATGTGTTGGTTCATGAGAGTACCTTTGGGAAAGAAGACCAAGCGATAGCTTCTGATTATTTCCACTCAACGTGCATCGATGCCGCTAACGTAGCAAAAGAAGCAAACGTAAAGCAACTTTATTTGACTCACATCAGTGCGCGTTACTTGAACGGCAATGCGCATCAGCTGCAGCGGGATGCCCGTAAAGTCTTTCAGAATACAAAACTTGTCAATGACTATGACGAGTTCGACATTGCTCTGATGAAATAATTGCCGGAACCATTGAGAACATACTTACATTTGTTCTCAAGGGTTGTAAGTTGACGATGCATGGGCAAAAAGATGATAATAAGAGTGTGTAAACATCAAAATGAGTGGGGCGATTATAATGAAAAATCAATGGAGATTAGTAGCAGGTATTATTTTGATCATCATCATTGTGTTGTTTGCCGTTTTTAACGTTGATTCTGTGCCGGTCAATTTTGGGTTCGCCGTCTTGGATGGACCTCTGATCATCGTCATTCTTGTTTCACTTCTGATGGGCTCGCTCATCACTTTATTGGTTGCGACAGGGAGTGCGACGAAGAAGAACAAAGAGTTCAAACAGATGCGTGCCGAAGTCGACGCAAAAAGCAAAGAGATCCAAACAGCCGTAGATACTGCAAAAGCCGGATACGAACAGCAACTGAGCGATCTGCGGATGCAGTTATCCCAGAAAGACAGCAAAATCAATTCGCTTGAAGAAGAGTTGATAAAAAAGCTGACTGTTGGTAACCCAGATCAACCGAGCAAAATTTGATAAAAACAGAGCTAGAGATTCATTTGATGGCTACTTCAAGTTAGAAAGAAAAGACTAGAACGGGTTTAGCTTCTAGTCTTTTTTCGGTTAAGGAAGCTGCAGTGCTTCTATATAGTTTACAAAGTAAGGAGTCGGTAAATTGTTATCGTCAAAGATGAATTGGAAAATACGCAAATCAGAAATTGATGCATCTATAAGCCTGGGAATCAGTCAGGCTACGGGCTTATCAGAAAAGTTCGTCCTACTGTGCATGCAGCGCGGACTTGAAACAAAGGAACAAATCACAGCATTCGTCGAAGGGACCCAAATGGAATTCCATGATCCATATTTGCTGCACGATATGGATAAAGCCGTCCATCGTTTGACTGAAGCTATTGAATCAGGGGAAGAAATCGTTGTTTATGGTGATTACGATGCGGATGGCATCACAAGTACTTGCATACTCGTGGAAACCATTGAAGTGTTGGGAGGCAATGTCGGTTATTATTTGCCGAATCGCTTCACGGATGGTTACGGCCCAAATGCTGCCGCATTCAAAAAACTGATCGAAAACGGGGCGCAACTGATCCTGACTTGCGATAACGGAGTTTCCGGTCACGAACCAATAGCGATGGCAAAAAAAATGGGGGTAGACGTCATTGTTTCCGATCACCATGAATTGCCGGCTGTCTTACCTGATGCATATGCTGTCATCCACCCGAAACATCCTGCCGGGTCCTATCCTTTCCCGGATCTTTCCGGAGCTGGCGTCGCCCTAAAAATCGCGGCGGCCCTTCTGGGGGAAATGCCCTTTGAATCACTTGACCTGGCTGCTATCGGCACTGTTGCGGACCTTGTTAGTTTGACAGGCGAAAATCGCTGGATCGTGAAACAAGGACTACAAGTCATGAAACAAGCGCATCGGCTCGGGCTGGCTGCATTGATGGAAGCCGCTGGAATAGATACGGCTGTTTTGGACGAAGAGAGCATCGGTTTCATCATCGGACCACGTTTGAATGCAGTCGGTCGATTGGAAGATGCGGGTCCGGGCGCTGAATTGATGCTGTCATTCGACGAAGAAAAAATTGCTGAATTAGTTGCCTATATTCAGGAAAAAAACGTCGAGAGACAAAGCATAGTTCAGTCCATCCATGAAGAAGCCCGTATCCAATTGGCGAAGAATGAAAATTTGCCGGACGTTGTTGTGTTAGGCAACAAGAATTGGCATCAGGGCGTTCTCGGAATCGTGGCAAGCAAATTGGTCGAGGAATTTGGACGGCCAACCGTATTATTTAATATCGACGAAAAAACCGGTATCGCGAAAGGGTCAGCCCGCAGCACCGAGGCGTTGGACATTTATGCTGCATTGGCAGATGCAAAGGATTCGCTTACGAAGTTCGGTGGGCACAAAATGGCAGCAGGCATGAGTCTTCCTGCTGCTGATTTAGCCGCTTTCTCTGAAAAGATCAACAACTATGCTGCTCGCTATCATGATGCAATCGTGCTGGGCGAATCCATTTATATAGACGCCATCTTGCCGCTTGCTGACGTCACCTTGCCGTTTTTGAAGGAATTGGAGTTGCTGAAACCATATGGTACCGACAATCCGAAGCCGATATTCGGCTTCCAAAATGTACCTTTGACAGACATCAGACAAATCGGTGCCGACAACAAGCATCTAAAGTTCAAGCTCAAGGATAAGGAGCTTTTTCTGGATGTGATCGGCTTCAATAAGGGGAGCATCAGCAATCATTTGAATGAAGCGGATGTCGTTTCCCTAATCGGCGAGCTTTCAATTAATGTTTGGCGGGACAGCGCGAAGCCTCAACTGCAGTTGAGGGACATTAAAAATAAACATGTTCAGTTTTTTGACAAAAGGAGTTCGGTCATCCAAGAATCGGTATTGGCTGTGGAAGATGCCTTGTATCTATTTTCGACTTCCAACATCATGAAACAATTTTATGAGCGTATTCCAAGCAGTTCGAATGCGGCCTTGCTCACGGACAATACAGTGGATGCCTTGCAGGCCGTCAGCGCCAAGAATCTCGTGCTCTTCGAATGTCCTTTGAAGCTGAACCTTTTGGCGAATCTCCTGAAGAGTAATCAGTTCGAAAATGTGTATGTCGTCTCTCATGAATCGAATGGCGTATACGCAGATGGCGTTCCTCCTAAAGACCAGTTTGCAAAATTTTACCAGTATATCCGTTCGCATAAGGATATCGACGTGAGAAATCGATTAGATGCTTTGGCAGAATATTTAAAAATCAAGAAAAATCTTGCCATTTTCATGATTCAAGTGTTTTTGGAGGCGGGATTTGTTACAATAGACAATGGTTTCATCAATGAGGTCAAGAATCCCGTCAAAAGGGCTTTGGCTGATACACAAGTATACAAAGATCGCCTGCAGAAAATGGAAGCTGAAAAAATATTCATCTACAGCCCGTTTTCGCAACTGACAAAATGGTTGAATGAACAGATGATGGTTCAATAATTAGGAGGAACATAAAAATGGATTTAAAAAAATATATTGCTGACGTAAAAGATTTTCCGGAACAAGGCATCATTTTCCGCGATATTTCCCCTTTGATGGCAAATGGCGAAGCCTATCGTTATTCAATCAAGGAAATCGTGAAATATGCTCAAGACTTGAATGTTGATAAAGTAGTCGGACCTGAAGCGCGTGGCTTCATGGTCGGTTGCCCTGTGGCTGTGGAATTAGGCTGCGGATTCGCGATGGCCCGCAAAAAAGGCAAATTGCCCCGCGAAACAGTAGAAGTATCCTACGGGCTGGAATACGGGAAAGCGACATTGCAACTGCATCAAGACGCCATCTTGCCTGGCGATAAAGTGCTGGTCTGTGATGATTTGTTGGCTACTGGCGGCACTACAGCCGCGACTATAGAATTGGTTGAAAAATTAGGCGGAGAAGTTGTGGGCTTGGCGTTCTTGATCGAGTTGCTGGATTTAAAGGGCAGAGATCTGATCCAAGGGTATGACATCTTCACGCTGATGGAATACTAAGAGAAGCAATCCTAAATAAGCATAGACACGCAAAAAGGCTGCCGGTTGGCAGCCTTTTTGCGTCAGTTGGAGGACTGTTCTTTAAATGATGTGGTTCCGGTACAGGCCGACTACTTTACCCAGGATGAGGACAGAATCCAGGATGATCGGATCCATGCTCGAATTTTCAGGTTGCAGACGATAGTAGTTATTTTCTTTGTAGAAACGTTTGCAGGTCGCTTCATCATCGTCCGTCATGGCTATGACGATATCTCCGTTTTCAGCCGTGTTCTGTTTTCTGACAATGACGGAGTCGCCATCGAAGATGCCGGCATCGATCATGCTTTCTCCGCGGATTTTCAACATGAATAAAGATCCCGCATTGGATTGCAGATCCGGGGGAACCGGGAAATAGTCGGTTGCTTCTTCTACGGCAAGTATGGGCGCTCCGGCTGTGACAGTACCCAACAACGGCATTTTATCTGATAGGATCCCCAATTTGTCCAGACCTGCTTGGGTCAATTCTATCGCACGGGGTTTTGTAGGATCCCGCTGGATAAAACCATTTTTTTCAAGACGCGACAGATGGCCATGAACTGTAGATGTAGATGACAGTTTTACCGCATTTCCGATTTCCCTTACGGTCGGCGGGTAGCCCTTTTCCTGGACTTCTTCATAAATGTATTGAAGCACTTCAATTTGGCGTGAATCTTTATTTTTAACCATGAGATCATCATCTCCGTAATCCTATATTTATATCGTTTAGGATACCATTAATCCCCCAAAAAATCAAACAGATGTTCGCATGTTCTTTGAAAATTATGTAAGAATATGCCTAGTATTGCCACAAATCCAGCAAATGTTGAAGCGTTTTCCAAAAATCGCTAAATTTATCCGTGATTGCTATTTCTTTTTCTCATAATCTTTAGTACAATTAATGAATGAATGCTTTGGAAAGGGGGATGAATACGTGTCAACAACAGCATGGGTAATGATGGTTATTTTAGGAATAGTAATAGGCGCGGTTGGCGGATTTTTCCTTGCAAGACGTTATATGGTAAAATATTTTGAAGAAAATCCACCGATCAATGAAGAAATGTTGCGTTCTATGATGATGCAGATGGGTCAAAAACCATCCGAAAGAAAAGTTAAACAAATTATGGCTTCGATGAAAGCACAATCAACAAAGAAAAAGAAATAGACTAATGAAATAATATACAAAATGTGGATCTTTACGGTTCCACATTTTTATTTTGTCTGAATAAACGCAAGAAAGGGGAAATATCCGTGAGTATTTTCAAAAAATTGAGTTGGTTTTTTCGTCAGGAATGGAAAGCCTATTTTGTGGGCGTCTTTTTCCTGATCATTGTGGCTATACTTCAGGTTGTATCGCCGCGCATCGTCGGAATCATTATCGATGAAATAGCACTTGGCACGTTAACGATGGCGTCTTTGTGGAAGTGGACAGCGATCATATTGATAGCGGGCGTGCTGCAGTACCTCTTCCGTTATATTTGGCGGATGAAGATTTGGGGAACTTCAGCAGAACTGGAAAAGATACTTCGGTCAAGATTGTTCAAGCATTTCACCGAAATGGATGCTGTCTTCTTCCAAAAGTACAGGACAGGCGATCTGATGGCGCATGCGACGAATGATTTGAATGCCATCCGCATGGTCGCTGGCGCAGGTATCCTGACATTGGCAGATTCAATTTCTTCAGGCGGGATCACGCTCTTTACGATGTTCTTCTTGATCGATTGGCGTTTGACGCTCATTGCTATGATCCCATTGCCGGCTTTGACGTTGGTGTCACGAATCCTCGGACAAAAGATGCATAAACGATTCCGCAAAGCACAGGCCGCTTTCTCGAGTTTGAATGACAAAACGCAAGAGAGCGTATCCGGCGTCAAAGTCATCAAAACTTTTGGTGAAGAAGAAGAGGATATTCGTGATTTCGAAGCAATGACAAAAGATGTCGTTGCAAAAAATAAATCTGTCTATCTGGTTGATGCCTTATTTGATCCAGCTATCCAACTTATTTTGGGGCTTTCATTTGCGCTGACAATCATATTCGGAGGTCGCTTTGTCGTGGAAGGCAGCATCAGTATCGGTCAGTTGGTTTCGTTCATCAGTTACATCGGAATGATGGCGTGGCCAATGTTGGCAGTGGGCAGACTTTTCAATGTACTTGAGCGAGGCAGTGCCAGTTATAGCAGGATTGATGAGCTTCTGAAGGAAAAATCAACGATCCAGGAGCAGAAAAATGCCATCCGGACTGTGGTTTCAGGCGATTTGGATTTTCAGGTATCCTCATTCAACTATCAAAACAGCAAAGAAATTAGCCTCCATGATGTCACCTTCCATTTAAAGCGGGGGCAAACGTTAGGGATTGTCGGCAGAACTGGATCGGGCAAAAGTACGATTTTCCGTCTGCTGTTGCGTGAGTATGACCAATATACAGGCAGCATCAACTACAATGGGCTCGATATTCGCGATTATTCATTGGATGCATTGCTGAGCGGAATCGGTTACGTTCCCCAAGACAACTTTCTGTTTTCTTCTGACGTCAGGGAAAATATCCGTTTCGCTGATCCATCCATCAGCCAGCAAAAGGTGGAGGAGGCAGCGCGCTTGACGGCCATTCATCATGATATCCTTGGCTTCCCCGCTGGATACGATACGCTGGTCGGCGAGAGAGGTGTTTCTCTGTCAGGTGGGCAAAAACAACGGATAGCGATTGCGCGAGCCTTAGTCACCGAACCAGAACTGCTTATTTTGGATGATTCTTTATCTGCTGTGGACGCGAAAACCGAAGAAGCAATCTTGACGGGACTCAAGCAACAACGAGCCGACCAGACAACAATCATCGCAGCCCATCGGATCAGCAGTGTGATGCATGCGAATGAAATCATTGTTCTTGATGAAGGACGCATCGTCGAACGCGGGACTCATCATGAGTTAATGGAATTGAATGGTTGGTACCGAAGAATGTATGAAAAACAACAACTCGAAACCAAATTGGAAGGGAAGGATGAAGCATGAGTGGATCAGTATGGTCTAAGACAATTCCATTGAAGGAACAGCTACGGGTAATCAAAAGAATTTTCCGATTTGCCCATCCTTTTCGTTATCAATTTTTCATCGCCTTGCTTTTCAGTATCGCGTTATCGTTGGTGAATGTTGTGGCCCCGCGAATCATCCAAATTTATATGGATGATTATCTGGCTGTGGGCGATGTCACGACCAATATCAGTCTGTTTTTTGCGATGGCCTATCTGGGATCCATACTGCTGAAGATGTTAGTCACTTATCTGCAGCGTTATATATTCAGCATGGCATCCGAACAAACTGTCGAGAATATCCGAAATGCTGTTTTCCGTAAAATCAATCAATTGGGGATGCGTTATTATGATACAACTCCAGCTGGTTCGATTGTGTCTCGCGTCACCAATGACACAGAAACCATCAAAGAATTCTGGAATGTGTTTTTGGCTTTGGCAGAAGGGATTTTCAGCATCATTACCGTGTTCATCGCAATGTGGACATTGGACAAGCAGATTTCCTTGCTCTTCATCGTTTTTGTCCCGATAATGGCAGGTCTGATTTGGTATTATCAAAAATACAGCACACGTGTCTACCGGACGATGCGTGAAAGACTGAGCCAGCTGAATACGAAATTAAATGAATCCATTTCCGGTATGGCAATCATTCAGCAGTTCCGCCAAGAAAAACGTCTGCGCGCAGAATTTGATGCAATCAATGATGATTACAGTAAAGGTCGCGTAGCGATGGTCCAGATGAATGCTTTGATGTTGATGCCGGTCGTCAACCTATTGCAGGCAATTGCTTTGGCGATTGTCCTTTGGTTATTTGGCTACCAGACTTTGAACGGCGTTGTGGAGTTGGGGGTCATTTATGCATTCACTACCTATATTCAAAATTTCTTCCGTCCTATGGGAATGATGATGGACAACCTCAGCGCCCTGCAGGACGGTATCGTCTCCAGTTCCAGGGTCCTGAGTGTATTGGATAACGCCGAATTGGCGCCAAATCAACCCGCAGATTCGGAATTGGAGATCAGTCAGGGCAGAATCGAATTTAAAGATGTTTCTTTCTCTTATGACGGGAAACAGGATGTGCTGAAAGGCATCAGCTTTACAGCCAATCCGGGTGAAACGGTAGCGTTGGTTGGACATACCGGCAGCGGTAAAAGCTCGATCATCAATGTCTTGTTGCGTTTTTACGAATTCGAGAAGGGCGAAATTTTGATTGATGGGAAATCGATAAAGGCATATCCAATCGAGGAAATCCGTTCGAAAATAGGTTTGGTCCTTCAGGATTCTTTCCTCTTCTACGGCGACATCTCGCATAATATCCGATTGATGAATAAGGACTACACCGATCGGGAAATAGAGGCTGCGGCTGCGTTTGTGCATGCTGATTCATTCATCGAGTCGC
The DNA here is from genome assembly GCF_900067165.1 of Trichococcus sp. ES5. Classification (NCBI taxonomy): domain Bacteria; kingdom Bacillati; phylum Bacillota; class Bacilli; order Lactobacillales; family Carnobacteriaceae; genus Trichococcus; species Trichococcus sp. ES5. The sequence continues at coordinate 152,661 of NZ_FJND01000002.1, read as the reverse complement.
TTCCCGGAGGTTACCACGCAAAAGTGATTGAACGAGGAGCCAGCTATTCAAGCGGCGAGCGTCAATTGATTTCGTTTGCCCGTACGATTTTACGGGATCCAAAAGTGCTCATCCTCGATGAGGCAACGGCCAATATCGACACCGAAACGGAGCTGTTGATCCAAGAAAGCATGCGCAAGATGCGTGAAGGCCGAACAACGATTGCGATCGCACATCGTTTGTCGACCATCAGGGATGCTCACCTGATCCTAGTGCTGGACAAAGGGCGCGTCATCGAAAGAGGCACACATGAAGAACTGATCGCCAAGCGGGGAACCTATTATGACATGTACATGCTCCAGTCAATGAACGATTGACCAAACGAATCGGCAGCAATGCCAAAAAACAGCACCGGAAATTTTCCGGTGCTGTTTTTTTTTTGAAAGCTGCTGCATACTTGACATCAAACATCAGCTGATTTATTTCGCTACATACACAAAGTTCGGATCGATTTCCTGATCCAACTGACGGAAAGTAGTCCCGAGCAATTCGTCGTAGGCCGCCAATTCTTCTCTGGAGATCCGCTTTTCCTTCGGCAGGTATATGGGCTTGCCGAAGCGGACTGTCGCTTTTTTGCGTTTCAAAATAAGATCTTTGAATGTGAGCGGGCCTTGATAGACAACTGGGAGGATCGGTACATTGGCCAATTTGGCTATGGATGAAGTCCCACCTTTGATTTCGGCGGAATGTCTCGATCCGGTCGGAAAAATCAGCAGATTGGTTTTTCCTTCTTTCAGGATGGAAACAGGCTGTTTCAGTGCACTCGGACCCGGGTTTTCACGATTGACAGGGAACGCGTTCACATGAGTGAGTACCCAGGTGATAAATTTCCCCTTGAAAAGCTCTTGCTTCGCCATTGAGGAAAAGATATGCGGGTAAACACCAAAAGAAATAAAAACTGGATCCAGCAGACTTCTGTGGGGTGCTGCAAGGATGAAGACTGTATCCTTTGGAATGTACTCTTTGTTTTGGATTTCGGTCTTGCCGTTCACTATCCAGACCAGAAATCTCACAATGTTAACAACTGCTTTAAAAAACATGACAGGTCTCCTTTTGCTTTAGCATTATGCTAATTAGTATGTGATAGTTTGTGTAATATTTCAAGCTAAATATTCATCTCCGGCAAGCGTCAATGGGGAAGAAGGTATATTTTTCGACGGAATTGCAGTACAATAAAGAGTGGACAGCAAGAAACAGAGGAAGTGATAGCGTGAAATGGAGTATGCCGGACAAGTTGATACAAGAGGGACGCGAATATGTGAATGAGGACCGTGTGCTATCCGTACAACCGGATTTCCACACTCAGGTTTGGCATTGTGAAGTGCTCGGCAGTAAAATGTATCATGTCACCTTAGATGGTACAGCCAGAGAACAGGATCTATGCCAGTGTAAATACTGGAAAAACCATCAGTATTGCAAGCATACGATCGCTGTTGAATTATATCTGAAAGAGAAATGCGGCACCCGAATTTTGACGGAAAGCAGTGCAGAGCAGTTTCAGGTAGATGCAGAAGCTGCCGGTCAGGAATTTGTGAATGACTTGACGCAGATTTTCTTCCAAGAAAATAAAGGTGCCCAGAGCCTGACGACCCGAGCTGATTTTTTAGTGCAGTATACGCTGCAGATTCTCCGCATGAAACCAAATAATCTGATGCAAAACACAGGTGAACATGTATTAGCTCTTTCCTTGCGTGCAGGGATTGATAAATCGTATATGGTTACAAATATAGAACAATTTACGGAACAATTCACCAAACAAGAAAAATGGGATTACCGTCTTGGAGATGCGATCGACTTTCGGTCTGTGAAGATACAAGAATCGGACCAAGCCATCATCCATCGACTGCATAAATTGTTGGAAGAGCAACCCGCGGCGTTGAACAAGCAATTGTTGAATGTCACGGCCAGAAAATTGGATTCCTATCTGATTATTCCGCCGAGTTCAGCGCACTCCCTTTTGGAAGATTTAATCCAAACCGGCAGGGTGGAATGGATTGACGGTGATGATACATATCCGGATGTACAGATCAGTCCCGAAAAACCGGGTTATCAATTCCTGTTGGGAAAAAAAGGCAGAGGAATAGAGCTTCGCATCCAGCGCGACAACATTACTCATCTATTGGAGTACGACTGGTTAATCGAAGCCAACAAAATCCATCCGCTCAGTGCGCAACAGCATAAACTGTTAGGATACCTCTCTTTTTTTGAGAAACGTTTTGAGGATTCAGATGTGATCGGAGTCGAAGAGTCCGATGTATCGGATTTGCTGACCTACGTTATCCCGTTGTTGAAACAGATCGGAACAGTGCACTTCAGCGATGAACTGGAACGTAACATCATCGATGAACCATTGACTGTCTCAATCCATTTCCGCGGCCCGACAAAACGGATAAAAGGGGAAATTTTATTCAAATACGGAGAAACAGTCTTCAATCAAAACCGCGCTGCCAAAACGGCTTCCCAATTCTTGATCAGAGACACAATAGCGGAAGAGAGAATCCTGCAGGTGTTGGAAGCTTTGGAATTCAACATCATCGAGAACCAAATATCTTTCCTGGCTGCAAAAGATATCGACCTATTCAGCTTTCTTTACAGAAAAGTACCAACATTGCGCCGCTATGCTGAAGTGGAATTAAGTCCGGATCTGCAGAACCTGGTAGTCGAGGACACAGTCGTGTCAACTTCAGTCCAACGCAGAACAAGGGATTCTTTTTTGGATATTCGTTTTGATGTTGACGGAATTTCGGATAATGAAATAGACAAATTACTGAACAGTTTAAAAAAAAATGACGCCTATTACAAGACGGAGGACGGGCGAATATTGTCTTTGGAGACGGAAACAATGAGGGAGATGAATCGCTTCCTTTCGTTGATCAAAGATGAGTCACAAGTTCGTGAGGGGATTCTGTCCATGCCGATGATAAAAAGCCTGACGCTTGAAAAAGAAATCAATGACTTGAACCCTGAGGTAGGCAGTCAAGCTTTCCTTAATGAACTTTATCATTTCATCAAGCACCCGGATGAGTTTCCCGCTGAACTGCCGAAATCGTTGCAAGCGGATTTGCGTCCCTATCAAGCGACCGGCTTCAAATGGCTAAAGTTCCTTGCCAACTATGGTTTGGGTGGTATTTTGGCTGATGAAATGGGACTCGGTAAGACGCTACAGCTGATCACCTTCTTGCTCAGTGAAGTAGAAGAAGGCAAAAACGAAAATAAACCTGCTCTCGTGATCGCTCCGGCTTCGCTGATATACAACTGGAAGTACGAATTCCAGAAATTCGCACCTTTGCTTCAGATCAGCGTCATCAGCGGCGTGAAAAAGGAACGGGAAGAGCAATTGTCCCAACTGCCGGAGAGCGGTATCGCAATCACATCTTATCAAAGTTTCCGTCAGGACATCGAATCTTATCAAAAGTGTGATTTCTATGCGATGATTCTGGATGAATCCCAGTACGTCAATAACTATAACACCAAGACGTTCCGTGCCATTGCGAAATTGAACGCCCGAGTCAACATAGCATTGAGCGGTACGCCGATCGAGAACAGCGTAACGGAGTTTTGGGCGATATTCCAATTGATCCTGCCTGGGTTATTTCCAAAATTGCAGGAATTCAAAAAAATGCCACTCGAAGATATTTCGAAAACAGCCAAACCCTTTATGTTGCGGCGGTTGAAGGCGGATGTGTTGGGCGACCTGCCGGAGAAATCGGAAGCGGACATATACAGCAGTCTAAACCGTGAACAGAAAGTCATGTATTTGGCTTATCTGCAGCAACTGCAGGAAAAGGTATCTGATTATGACAGTGAGGATTTCCAACGGAACCGGATGGAAATCTTGGCCGGGTTGACTCGTTTGCGTCAAATTTGCTGTGATCCCCGTTTGGTGGATCCGGTTTATGAGGGAGGATCCGGTAAATTGGAGCAACTGGTCGAAATATTGAGGAATGCTCAAGAAAACAACCAGCATGTTTTGGTTTTTTCACAGTTCACTTCGATGCTCAAGTTGATTGAAGCGGAATTGGCCAAGGAAAACTTAAGTCATCTGTACCTCAGCGGAAAAACCCCACCTGCAGAAAGAATTACGCTCGTAAATCAGTTCAACGAAGGCAATACGGACGTCTTTTTGATTTCACTGAAGGCGGGCGGTACCGGGCTGAACCTGACTGGCGCTGACACTGTCATCCTTTTCGATCTGTGGTGGAACCCGGCAGTCGAAGAGCAAGCCGCAGGCAGAGCGCATCGCATCGGACAAAAGAAAAACGTGCAAGTGTATCGTTTCATTGCAGAGGGAACCATCGAAGAGAAAATCAATCAACTCCAGCAAGATAAAAAAATGCTCTTTGATCAGTTGGTCGTATCGGAAGGGGAAGAAGCGCTCAACAGACAACGGTTGACGAATGATGATATCAAGCAGATTCTGGGGATACAATCCTGATATATCCTATAAAAAAGTTTCTGTTATTCATTTTCAGAAAAAAGGCTTGCTTCTTTCAGCGTAATTCGATATAATTATCAACGGTGCAAAACCACATTTCACACCTTGATCGATACGGCGGACGTTGCTTATCGTAAGATGAGTTTCTGCTGTAGAAGAAATCGGGGGAGGAAAATAAAAACAAACTTGGAGGAAATAAACATGGCAGTAATTTCAATGAAACAATTATTGGAAGCAGGCGTACACTTCGGTCACCAGACTCGTCGTTGGAACCCAAAAATGAAGAGATACATCTTTACAGAGAGAAACGGTATCTACATCATCGACTTGCAAAAAACCGTAAAATTAGTAGACGAAGCATACAAATATATGCTTAATGTTGCTGAAGAAGGCGGCGTAGCTTTATTCGTAGGGACTAAAAAACAAGCGCAAGATTCAATTAAAGACGAAGCTATCCGTTCAGGTCAGTTCTTCGTAAATCACCGTTGGTTAGGTGGTACTTTGACTAACTGGGATACTATCCAAAAACGTATCAAACGTTTGAAATCAATCGAAGCTATGTCTGAAGACGGCACTTTCGAACTACTTCCTAAAAAAGAAGTTTCAATCTTGAAAAAAGAACAAGAACGTTTGGAAAAATTCTTGGGCGGTATCAAAGATATGCCTAGAATCCCGGATGTAATGTTCATCGTTGACCCAAGAAAAGAAAGAATCGCTGTTCAAGAAGCGCACAAATTGAACATTCCTATCGTCGCTATGGTTGACACTAACTGTGATCCAGATGAAATCGACGTAGTAATCCCTTCAAATGACGATGCTATCCGTGCAGTTAAATTGATCACTGCTAAAATGGCTGATGCTTTCATCGAAGGCAACCAAGGAAATGATCAAGCTGAAATTTCTGTTGAAGAAACTTTTGCGGCTGAAGCTGACGAAGCAACTTCATTAGAAGAAATCGTTGAAGTCGTTGAAGGCGACAACGAATAATATTTCCTATTTAGTTTGAAGCAATGAGCTGTCTCAGAAAAGAAGAAAGATATAGCCAATTAGGTAGCCGACATCTTTTCTATCTCTTTGGGGCAGCTTTTTTTATGAAAAAGAATATTCAGGAGGAATCATAAAATGGCACAAGTAACAGCAAAAATGGTTAAAGAATTACGCGACATGACAGGCGTAGGCATGATGGATGCTAAAAGAGCTCTAGTAGAAGTCGATGGCGACATGGACAAAGCGGTTGACTACCTAAGAGAAAATGGTATGGCAAAAGCAGCCAAAAAAGCTGACCGTATCGCTGCTGAAGGACTTGCAAACGTATATGTTGACGGAAATACAGCTGTTATCGCTGAAATCAATGCCGAAACTGACTTTGTTGCGAAAAACGACAAATTCCAAAACTTGGTAGCTGATATTACAGCAATCATCGCTAAAAACAAACCAGAAACGTTGGAAGCTGCTTTAGCGATCGAAACTGCAGACGGCTCATTGAACGATGTCATCTTGAATGCTACTACTGTAATCGGCGAAAAAATTACTTTGCGTCGCTTTGCTATCGTTGAAAAAACAGATGCTGATGCTTTCGGCGCATACCTGCACCAAGGCGGACGTATCGCTGTATTGACAGTTTTGGAAGGCTCTACGGATGCTGATGCTGCTAAAGATATTTCTATGCACATCGCTGCCATCAATCCTAAATATGTTTCTCGCGACGAAGTTTCCGCAGAAGAACTTGAGCATGAAAAGAAAGTTCTGACTGAACAAGCTTTGAACGAAGGCAAACCAGCTAACATCGTTGAAAAAATGATCGTAGGCCGTTTGAACAAATTCTTGAGCGAAATTTCATTGAACGACCAACCATTCGTTAAAGATCCAGATCAAACAGTTTCACAATTTGCTGCTTCAAAAGGCGGCGTTGTTAAATCATTCGTTCGCTACGCTGTAGGCGAAGGTATCGAGAAACGCTCTGTGGACTTTGCAGAAGAAGTAATGAGCCAAGTTAAAAAATAATGAAAATTGCCCCTTAATTGGGGCTTTTTTATCATAGTCATAAGCCTGATTAATCAGGGGTCAGCCAATTACGGAGGGAAATATAGAATGAGTGAACCAAAATACAAACGCGTTGTTTTAAAACTAAGTGGTGAAGCTTTAGCGGGCGACACCGGTTTCGGAATTAACCCACCGACGATTGAAGAAATCGTAAAAGAAATCAAAGAAGTACATGACTTGGGTGTGGAGATAGCTATCGTTGTGGGCGGCGGCAATATTTGGCGCGGCACGACAGGCGCTGAAATGGGTATGGAGAGAGCGCAAGCCGACTATATGGGCATGCTTGCGACTGTCATGAATTCTCTGGCTCTTCAGGATGCCTTGGAGAATGAAGGGGTTCCTACCCGTGTTCAGACTTCCATCGAAATGAGACAAATTGCCGAACCGTATATCCGCAGAAGAGCTGTCCGTCACCTTGAAAAAGGACGCGTAGTGATATTTGCTGCCGGTACCGGCAATCCATACTTCTCTACTGACACGACAGCAGCCCTTCGTGCCGCTGAAATCAATGCTGATGTTATTTTGATGGCTAAGAACAATGTTGATGGGGTCTATTCATCCGATCCGATGAAGGACTTGAATGCAACTAAATTCTCTGAATTGACTCATTTGGATGTTATTTCCAAAGGATTGCAAGTAATGGATACTACAGCAAGCTCATTAAGCATGGATAACGACATCCCGCTGGTTGTATTTAACTTAAACAGACAAGGGAATATTCGCCGTGTTATAATGGGAGAAGATATCGGAACGACTGTTAGGGGGAAATAATTATGGTTAAAGAAATCCTTGATAATGCGATCGACAGAATGAAAAAAACGGAAGCTGCACTGATCCGCGAACTAGGCTCGATTCGAGCAGGCCGCGCGAATGCGAGTTTATTGGATCGTATCGAAGTTGAATACTACGGAACGAGCACACCAGTGAATCAATTAGCATCCATCACGATTCCTGAAGGACGCATGTTGTTGGTCACACCTTACGACAAATCCAGTATCGGTGATATCGAACGCGCGATTTACCAAAGCGACTTGGGCATCAACCCAGCCAATGACGGCAACGTCATTCGTTTGGTGATTCCGGCATTGACTTCAGAGCGTCGTAAAGAGTTGGCAAAAACTGTTGGCAAAGAAAACGAGGCAGCTAAGATTTCTATCCGCAATATTCGCCGTGATGCCATCGAGGCGTTGAAAAAAGCAGAAAAGAACAAAGAAATCACAGAAGACGAGTTACGGACTTATGAAAAGAAAGTACAAGAGTTCACCGACAAATCTTCCAAAGAAATAGACAAAATAACGGCGGACAAAGAAAAAGAAATTTTGGACGTTTAACATTCCATTCGTTGGGAAGCAGCCAGGGCACAAATCATTTCGAATGATTTGTGCCCTGGCTCTTTTTAAAAATTATATAAATTCCGGTTAATCATAGGAATTCAGGCGGGTTTTTGTTAAAATAAAAAGAGTTATGAAAAAGTGAGGGATAAAGCATGGCTCTATTCAAGAGTGAGAATCCAAAAACAGATTTGCAGTTTGACGAAAATGGCATCATTCCAGCTCATGTTGCCATCATTATGGATGGGAACGGCCGTTGGGCAAAGAAAAAACTGATGCCACGGGTTTACGGACACAAAGAGGGTATGAATACGGTTAAAAAGATAACCATAGAGGCAAGCCGCCTTAATGTGAAGGTATTGACGCTGTATGCCTTTTCGACTGAAAACTGGAAACGTCCGACTGACGAAGTCAATTTTTTGATGGGATTGCCCATCGATTTTTTTGATGTCTTTATGCCGGAGTTGATGCAGAACAACATCAAAGTGACGACCATCGGCTGGATCGATCAGTTGCCCGAGAAGACGCTTAAAGTCGTGCAAAATGCAATCGAAAAGACAAAGGACAATACCGGTCTTATTTTGAATTTTGCGTTGAATTATGGTTCCAGGGCTGAAATCCTTCAAGCTACAACGATGATTGCGCACGATGTCGCAGCAGGAAAACTCTCGGCAGACGCAATCACTGATGACGTATTCTCTGGTTACCTATTCACAAGCGGTCTTGGTGAATGGCAGGATCCTGACTTGCTGATCCGCACCAGTGGAGAAATCCGACTCAGCAACTTCTTGCTGTGGCAGGCAGCGTACAGCGAAATGTACTTTACGGAAGAATTTTGGCCTGATTTTTCGATAGCCAGCTTGCGGGCGGCTTTAGCAGAATATCAGCATCGCAATCGTCGTTTCGGCGGCATATAGGGAGGATATTATGAAGGAAAGAGTAATCACAGGCTTAGTGGCTGCCGCAGTATTCATCCCATTCTTGTGGCTTGGGGGACTGCCGCTGCAACTGCTCATGACAGCAATCGGTTTGATCGCTGTTCAAGAACTATTGAAGATGAAAAAGCTGTCCATCTTCAGTGTCGAAGGTATCATCACTGCTTTGGCGACCGTATTATTGATGTTGCCGGAATCTTATCTGCAGTTCATCCCCGATGGCATCGATGCGATGCTTTTAATTTATCTGGAGGCGTTGGTACTGTTCATTTTTACTGTGTTCTCGCGGAACGATTTTACCTTCGACGATGCAGCCGCTTCTGTCCTGATCTCCCTTTATGTCGGGAGAGGATTTTATTATTTCATGCAGACAAGGGACATCGGTTTTTGGATGGTGCTCTTAGTGTTGTTCATCATTTGGGGAACGGATATCGGCGCATACATGATCGGAAGAAAAATTGGCAAAAACAAGTTGGCTCCGGCTATCAGCCCAAATAAAACAATCGAAGGATCTGTCGGCGGTTCGATAGCCGCTGTGCTGATCGCCATCGTATTTTTCCATTACTACAATCCGCTGGAGTTATCTTTAGGACTCCAGATCATGCTGGCAGCCTTACTTTCGGTCTGTGGCCAGATGGGGGATTTGGTAGAATCGGCATTCAAACGTTATTTTGGCGTCAAGGATGCCGGGAAGATATTACCCGGACACGGCGGCATGCTTGATCGTTTTGACAGCACGCTTTTTGTGATGCCGGTGTTCCATATTTTTCTGCATTTCATCTTTTAACAAAGCGAAGACACGCTACAAAAAGGGAGGGATTACATGTTTCAGACAATCATAACGTTCATCATCGTGTTCAGCATATTAGTGATCATCCACGAATTCGGCCATTTCTATTTTGCGAAAAAAGCTGGCATTCTGGTTCGTGAATTCGCAATCGGCATGGGACCGAAAATCTTCTCTCATCGCAAAAACGGGACAACCTACACAATCCGGATGCTGCCCATCGGTGGTTATGTGCGGATGGCCGGCATCGGGGATGAGGACACCGAGTTGAAACCGGGTATGCCGCTTAACATCACCCTTGATGAAGAGCAACAGGTCATTCAAATAGATTTGAGCAACAAACAGCATTTGCAGGCTGTGCCGATAGAATTACTGGAGGCTGATCTGGAACACGCACTTTTCATAAAAGGAATCATTCCGGGAAGTTCAGAACCCGTTAGATACGCAGTAAAACGCGATGCGACAATCATCGAGACCGACGGAACAGAAGTTCAGATCGCTCCCATCGATGTACAATACCAATCAGCGCCTTTGCTGAAACGGATGCTGACAAACTTCGCCGGACCGATGAATAATTTCATTTTGGGTATCGCGGTATTCATCGCGATTGCGTTCGTGCAAGGCGGCGTTACAGTAAACGAGAGTCGCTTGGGAGAAATCCAACCTGACAGCCCGGCGGAAGCAGCCGGATTGCGGGAGAATGATGAGGTATTGGCTGTTAATGGCGATGCAACCGCTGACTGGACGGAACTGGTTACGGCCATCCAAGCCAATCCGGGCAACCAAATCACACTTACAGTCGTGACTGATGGAGAAGAAGCGCGTGATGTCCTCGTCACACCTGACACGAAAACTGATGAACAAGGCAACGAGTATGGTTTGATCGGTGTCGCTGTCCCGATGAATCGCACGCTGATGGCTAAAATCAGCTACGGATTCAAAGAATTTTGGGTGATTGCCACTTCCATTTTCGGATTGGTCTTTGCCATGTTCAGGACCGGCTTTCAGGCTGACTCATTCGGCGGGCCTGTCGCTATTTATGCGGCCACCGAGCAAGTCGTTGATTATGGCTTTCTGAGCGTACTCAGTTTTCTGGCCTATTTGAGCATCAACCTTGGTGTCGTGAATCTATTGCCGATTCCAGCATTGGATGGCGGGAAACTACTGCTGAACCTAGTTGAAGGAATCAGAGGCAAGCCGTTGGATCCAGAGAAGGAAGGCATCATCACGGCTATCGGAATGGGGCTGTTGCTTCTGCTGATGGTCATCGTCACTTGGAATGATATTCAAAGATTTTTCTTTGGCCAATGATAGGAAGAAAATAAGAAGATTCAAAGAAAGGAACGTTCATTCTTTGAATCTTTTTGTTTGTTAGTTGAGAAGGAGAGATCAAATGTCGTTATCGAAACATGAATTGTTCCAGCAGATGTTGGAACAGATAAATTTGCATCACCAGCCGGAGTATCTACCGTATTTTGAAAACGGGGAAATCGAACAAGTCATCGTGCATAAAAAATCAAAATTATGGTCATTTCAGTTCGTTTTTGATAACGTTCTGCCTTTCGAAGTGTTCACTGCTTTGATGAACCACATGAAAATAAAATTCCAATCCATCGCCACAATCGATTTTCAGATCAAAACCAGGAAACCGATTTTGACGAATGAGAGCATCTTGGACTATTGGGAAACAGTCGTCCAACGCAGCAATATATCATCACCACTGGTTCTGAGTCTTTTTGCCAAACATACACCCGTTGTTTTGGACAATAAAGTCGTTATCAGTGTTGAAAACGAAATCACCAAAAATCATTTGGCAGACAACTACTTGTCCATTATCCAACAGAATTACCTGGTCTTGGGATTTCCGAGTTTCCAGATCATAATCGAAGTGGACGAGGCAGCATCCGAAGCCAGAATGGCACAATATCTGGCCCGAAAACAAGAACAGGATGAAATGTTGGTCAAACAAGCAGAGGAAGCCATCAAACAAAATCAGCAGGATAGACAGCGCAGCGACGGCTCGCAATCTAAAGGCAGCAATAACGGCCCCTTGCTGATCGGCAGACAGATTTCCAGCAAGGAAGAAATCAAGCAGATGGCCTCAATCACCGAAGAAGAGCGTTCGGTGGTCATCGAAGGCTATATTTTCGACAGTGAAATCCGCGAATTGCGGTCCGGGCGGAAACTGCTCGTATTTAAAATGACGGATTATACCTCTTCCTTTTCGGTAAAACTGTTTTCGTCGAATGAAACGGATGAACAGAACTTTGAGCTTGTCAAAAAAGGAATCTGGGTGCGCGTGCGCGGGAGTGTCCAAGAAGACACTTTCATGCGGGATCTGGTTGTGAACGGCCGAGACGTGAACGAAGTTGCTCATGCGGAACGGAAAGATCGTGCGCCTGAAGACGAAAAAAGGGTGGAATTGCACCTGCATTCAAATATGAGTCAGATGGATGCCACCAATGGGATCGGTGATTTTGTCAAACAAGCGGCAAAATGGGGACATAAGGCCATCGCTCTGACCGACCATGCTGCTGCGCAAGGCTATCCGGATGCTCACGCAGCCGGAAAAGCGAATAACGTAAAAATATTGTACGGAATTGAAGCATATGTCGTCGATGACGGCGTTCCGATAGCCTATAATCCGGTCCATGAGGATCTAAGTGAAGCGACCTATGTCGTATTCGACGTTGAAACAACGGGGTTATCGGCAGTTTACGACACGATCATCGAGCTGGCTGGCGTAAAAATGTACAAAGGAAATGTCATCGAAACATTCGAAGAATTCATCAATCCGGGCCATCCGTTATCGCAGACGACCATCCAATTGACGGGCATAACCGATGATATGGTCCGCGATTCCAAGCCGGAAAAAACGGTGCTCGAGGAGTTCGCTGCATTCGCCGAGGGGACCATTCTTGTAGCCCACAATGCCAGCTTTGACATGGGCTTTTTGAACAACAGCTATGAACGCTATGGTATGGCCGAAGCGCCACAACCTGTAATCGATACCTTGGAGATGTCCCGTTTCCTGCACCCGCAATTGAAATCCCATCGTTTGAATACGTTGGCGAAACGCTATGGTGTCGGTTTGGAACAGCATCACCGGGCCGTTTATGATTCCGAAACAACCGGCGCCCTCTGCTGGATATTCCTGAAGGAAGCCCGCGAAGAACACAACATTCTATTTCATGATGAACTGAACAAATACATCGGCGGCGGCGATTCATACAAACGAGCGCGGCCGTTCCATGCAACGATTTTGGCAAAAAACCAGGATGGGCTGAAGGACCTTTTCAAAATCATTTCTGCTTCTAATATTGATTATTATTACCGGACACCGCGTCTGCCGCGCAGCGTTCTGCAAGCATCCCGGGAAAACTTATTGATCGGCTCTGCCTGCAGCGATGGCGAAATATTTGAGGCGATGATGCAAAAAGGGGCAGAGGCTGCTAAAGCGAAAGCCAAGTTCTATGATTACATCGAAGTTATGCCAAAAGAGGTCTATGCGCCGCTCATCACGAGAGAACTGGTGAAAAATGAAAGTGATCTGGAAGAGATCATTACCCAAATCGTTGCCATCGGCGATGAATTGGGCAAGACGGTCGTCGCAACCGGGAATGTGCATTACTTGAACAAGGAAGACGCCATCTACCGGGAAATATTGATTGGGTCTTTGAAGGTGAATCAAGGAAAAGTCCTGCATCTGCCGGAAGCCCATTTCCGGACGACAGACGAGATGTTGGATTGTTTCTCCTTCCTCGGCAAAAAAAAAGCAAAGGAGATCGTTGTATCTAATTCCCAAAAAATTGCCGACAGCATCGATGAAATAATCCCAATCAAGGATCAGTTGTACACGCCGAACATGGAGGGGGCGAATGAGGAAGTCACAAGGCTCTCCTATGATGAAGCCAAACGCCTCTACGGAGAACAACTCCCTGAACTGGTCGAAAAAAGGCTGGAAAAAGAACTGAATTCGATCATCGGAAACGGCTTCTCGGTCATCTATCTGATTTCCCAAAAACTGGTTCTGAAAAGCAACCAGGACGGCTATCTGGTTGGATCCCGGGGCTCGGTCGGCTCAAGTTTTGTAGCCACCATGACCGGTATAACGGAAGTCAATCCTTTACCGCCGCATTACCGGTGTCCGGAATGCAAATATTCCTACTTCTATGAAGATGGCTCGATCGGTTCCGGCTACGACTTGGAAAAGAAGGACTGCCCGAAATGCGGAGCGGATATGGACCGAGACGGGCACGACATCCCTTTTGAAACCTTCCTTGGATTCTACGGGGACAAGGTACCTGATATCGACTTGAACTTTTCAGGGGAATATCAAGCCCACGCCCATGCTTACACCAAGGAGCTCTTCGGTGAGGAATATGTGTACCGTGCCGGAACAATAGGTACAGTGGCTGATAAAACAGCTTTTGGCTATGTCAAAGCCTATGAGCGGGATCACAATTTCAGATTCTCGTCAGCGGAAATCGATCGGTTGGCAAAAGGCTGCACGGGAGTAAAAAGGACGACGGGACAGCATCCAGGCGGTATCATCGTCATTCCGGACTACATGGATGTCTATGATTTTACACCTATCCAGTTCCCGGCCGATGCCCAAGATTCTGAATGGAAAACGACCCACTTTGACTTCCACTCTATCCATGATAACGTGCTGAAATTGGATATACTGGGACACGACGATCCGACTGTAATCCGGATGCTGCAAGATCTATCCGGAATCGATCCCCAGACGATCCCACCCAATGATCCGGATGTCATGAAGATTTTCGGCGGTACTGATGTATTGGGCGTCACGCCTGAACAAATATTCAGTAAAACCGGGACACTCGGAATTCCCGAATTCGGGACGCGCTTTGTCCGGGGAATGCTGGAGCAGACCAGTCCGAACACATTTGCGGAATTGCTGCAGATTTCCGGTCTTTCCCACGGAACAGATGTTTATTTGGGCAATGCCGAAACACTCATCCGCGAGAACAATATCCCGCTGGCGGATGTTATCGGTTGTCGTGATGACATCATGGTCTATCTGATCCATCACGGTATGGATGATGGTTTGGCCTTCAAAATCATGGAAAGTGTCCGGAAAGGGAAAGGGATCCCAGACGATTGGCAGGCGGAGATGCGGGCAAAAGAAATACCTGAATGGTATATCCAATCGTGCCTGAAGATCAAATATATGTTCCCGAAAGCCCATGCTGCGGCATATGTATTGATGGCTTTGCGCGTCGCTTATTTCAAAGTGCACCAACCGATCCGTTATTATTGTGCTTTCTTCTCCGTGCGCGCGCAGGATTTCGATTTAGTCGCGATGACGCAAGGGAAAGAAATGATCAAGACCCGCATGAAAGAAATCATGGATAAAGGGTTGGAAGCTTCAGTCAAGGAAAAAAGTTTGCTTACCGTACTGGAATTGGCGAACGAGATGGTGGAGCGCGGCTTCAATTTCAAAATGGTCGATCTTGACAAATCGCACGCGAATAATTTCGTGATCGAGGGGGATACGCTGATTGCGCCGTTCCGGGCTATTCCGGGACTAGGCGGCAACGTGGCGAACCAGATTGTTCAAGCCAGGGAAAACCAACCATTCTTATCCAAAGAAGATTTGGCGACAAGAGGGAAAGTTTCAAAGACAATCATTGATTACATGAATGAAAACGGAGTGTTGAAAAACTTACCCGATGAAAATCAACTTTCTTTATTTGATTTTTAAGGAAAGGCTATTCCAAAGCCGTTAGGTTGGTAGGTCCTTGCATTTACTGACACAATGGTGTATGATTATAAAAGAATAAGTCGTCGGAAGGAGTGAGCGGAAACGCTCACTCTTTTTACGCAGTCAGCCAATGTTTGACAGTGGTGTAGGATTGATAAAGGAGGATTTCTGTGAGTCGTGTAGTAGATGAAGTTCGTGTAGTGGTTCAACCAATAGTTGATGAACAGAATTTAGAATTAGTGGATATGGAGTTTTTGAAGGAAGGGAAAAACTGGTTTCTCAGAATTTATATAGATAAGCCAGGCGGCATCGATATTGAAGAGTGTGCATTGATCAGCGAAAAAGTCAGTGAAGCACTGGACGCTATTGATCCAGATCCGATCCCTCAGGCATATTTCCTGGAGGTGTCCTCGCCAGGTGCAGAACGTCCATTGAAGACGGAAGCAGATATGCAGAATGCTATCGGCAAATACGTGCATCTGTCCTTCTACCAAGCAATAGATGGCGAGAAATTCTATGAAGGAACGTTGAAGGAAGTAAACGATGACTCCGTTGTATTGACGATCAGAATCAAAACCAGAACAAAAGATATCGAAATCGAAAGAAAACAGATCGCAAACGCAAGATTGGCTATCCAATTTTAATCATTTTTTGAGATAGGAGTGAACGAGTAATATGAGCAAAGAAATGTTAAGTGCTCTTGAAGTGTTGGAAAAAGACAAAGGTATTTCAAAAGAGATTGTCATCAGTGCGTTGGAAGCTGCGCTTGTGTCTGCTTACAAACGCAATTACGGACAAGCCCAAAACGTTGAAGTGGAATTTGATACTAAAAAAGGGGACATCCATGTTTACGCAGTTAAAGAAGTAGTGGATATGGTGTTCGATTCGACTTTGGAAGTAAGTTTGGAGGATGCTCTGCAGATCAACAAAGCTTACGAACTAGGCGATAAGATCCGTTTTGAGGTTACTCCGAAAGATTTTGGGCGGATTGCCGCTCAAACAGCCAAACAAGTCATCATGCAACGCATCCGTGAGGCGGAGCGCAGCATCGTCTACAATCAATTCATCGCTTATGAAAATGATATTTTGACGG
Organism: Trichococcus sp. ES5; assembly: GCF_900067165.1. Taxonomy (NCBI): domain Bacteria; kingdom Bacillati; phylum Bacillota; class Bacilli; order Lactobacillales; family Carnobacteriaceae; genus Trichococcus; species Trichococcus sp. ES5. The sequence goes on along the minus strand of NZ_FJND01000002.1, from coordinate 136,267 downwards.
GTGTCGTCGAAAGAATGGATAGCCGCTATATTTATGTGAGCCTTGGAAAAATTGAAGCAGTATTATCCAAGCAGGAACAAATACCGAATGAAACGTTCCAGCCGCATGACCGCATCAAAGTTTACGTCACAAAAGTCGAGAACACTTCAAAAGGGCCACAGGTTTTTGTCAGCCGTAGCCATCCCGACTTGCTGAAGCGCTTGTTCGAACAAGAAGTTCCGGAAATCTTCGATGGCGTAGTCGAAATCGTCTCGATCGCCCGTGAAGCCGGAGACCGGTCAAAAGTAGCCGTGCGCTCCCGCGATAAAAACGTCGACCCTGTCGGCACCTGCGTAGGACCAAGAGGCCAGCGTGTCCAAGCGATCGTAAACGAATTGCGCGGAGAGAACATGGATATCGTTGAGTGGAACGAAGATCCATCGATCTACATCGGAAATGCGTTGAATCCGGCACAAGTCGTGAACGTTGATTTCCATCAAGCAGACGGCAGTTGCACAGTGATCGTTCCTGATTATCAACTATCACTGGCAATCGGTAAGAAAGGTCAAAATGCACGCTTAGCGGCTAAATTGACAGGCTATAAAATCGATATTAAGTCCGAAACGGAGTATAATAAGTTATTGATGGAATCCGGTGCCCAAAAAGTTGCATCCGATGAAGACGATGCTGACACGCTTCATTCTTTCGCTGGCTTGGACAAAATTTTCACGGCAGAGGAAGTTGCTGATGACATTGCTGTCCCAACGGAAGATACAGATTACACGGAAGAATACGAAGATGATGAAAAAATCCTTGATCCTGAAGATGTCGAGCAATTGATATCGGAAGTCGAGACAGATCCGGAAGAAAGCTATGATGAATTAACAAAGGACCTTCAAGACTAATCAGTGAGGTGAAAGTTTATGAAGACAAGAAAAATTCCGATGCGGAAATGCGTCGTCTCCAATGAGATGAAGCCAAAAAAAGAATTAGTCCGCATCGTAAAAAATCAAGCAGGTGAAATAGCCATCGATCCCACAGGCCGCATGAATGGCCGAGGAGCCTATGTCTCTATGGAACCTGCATTGGTACAGAAGGCCTGGAAACAGCATATTTTGGAAAAACACCTTGAGATCGCGATCAGTGATGCGTTCTATCAGGAGCTGTTCGATTATGTCGAACACCAAAAAGCAAGGAGCCTGCTATGACACCTGAAGACAAGATGTTGAATTTGCTGGGTTTGTCATTGCGCGCCGGCAAGTTGATTACAGGTGAAGAAATGACCATCAAGTCCATCCAAAAAAATGAAGCAGTCTTTGTGCTTTGTGCGACAGACTGCAGCACTAACACCAAAGAAAAATTAGAAAACAAATGCCGCTACTATGAAGTCCCGTTCCTGGTGCATTTCACTTCGGAACAAATCAGTCAAGCAATAGGCAAGTCCCGTTCCATTTGCGCCTTGACTGATAGAGGATTCGCCAAAAGTTTCATGCGGCTGAAAGGAACAAAGTAATGAGATAAGGAAGGTGATGACATGGAAAAAAAACGTGTCTACGAATATGCAAAAGAACACAAGGTATCAAGCAAAACGGTGTTGGATAAAGCAAAACAATTGGGGATCGATTATCATAGCCATATGTCAACCATGGAAGACGGAGACATCAAAAAGTTGAACCAATCCATCTCTTCCACTGCTGGAAATCAGGTTGCCAAGCCGAGTGCACAGCAATCCAATGCGACACAGAAAAAGCAACCAGCAGAAAACAAAAAGGCGCCTGCAACAAAAATACATAAAACTACTGATAAGAGTGAACTGAGGAAAAACACAGACATGAAAAATAAACCATCGAATCCTTCTTCGAATCAAAACAACGGTTCCGAAAATAAAGGACATGCAAAAACTTCTACAGACAAAAATGCAAAACGGCCGGCGCAAGCCACAAGCCAAGCTGGACAAAATCGTCCAAATACTAAAATGAATCGAGTTGACTCTGTTTCGCCAAACAAATCAAATGACAAACCAGTGCAGAAAACTGCAAACACGAATACCACTACCAATGCGCCAGCCAAATCAAACCGTCCATCATACGGTCAAAATTCCGGCGGTTCCAATCCGCGCAGCCAAGGAAATCAAGGGAGAGGCAACAATCCCTACAACAAAAACAAACGCTCGAAGTTCAAAAAAGGCACAACGAAGCAAGGACCGGCAGTACCTCCACGCAAATTCCGCGAGTTACCGGAAACTTTCGTCTATACAGATGGCATGAATGTAATGGAAGTTGCCAAAAAGTTGCACCGTGAACCAGCTGAAATCATCAAAAAGTTATTCCTGATGGGCATCATGGTTACACAAAACCAAGCACTAGGAAAAGACGCTTTGGAATTGTTGGCTGCCGATTATGGCATCGAAGCTGAAGAAAAAATCGTGCAGGATATTTCCGATTTGAACAGCTATTTCGAAATGGAAGAGAATCCGGAAGAATTAGTTTCAAGACCACCTGTTGTCACAATCATGGGTCACGTCGATCACGGTAAAACGACGCTTTTGGACTCACTGCGCAACACGAACGTAATTCAAACCGAAGCAGGCGGAATCACGCAGCATATCGGCGCTTACCAGGTCAAAATCGACGGAAAACCGATCACTTTCTTGGATACACCTGGACATGCTGCCTTTACGACAATGCGTGCCCGCGGAGCGGATGTCACAGACATCACGATCATCGTTGTCGCAGCTGACGACGGTGTGATGCCGCAAACTATCGAAGCCATCAACCATGCAAAAGCGGCAGATGTTCCTATCATTGTGGCAGTCAATAAAATCGATAAACCGACAGCAAATCCAGATCGCGTGATGCAGGAGTTATCTGATCAAGGTTTGGTTCCGGAAGCTTGGGGCGGCGAAACGATTTTCGTCAACATCTCGGCTAAGTTCGGACAAGGTATCGATGAATTGTTGGAAATGATTCTGTTGGTCGCTGAAGTCCAGGAATTGAAAGCTAATCCGAATCGTTTAGCGATCGGTTCCGTCATCGAAGCCCGTTTGGATAAATCCAAAGGCCCGATCGCTACCGTTTTGGTGCAATCAGGTACTTTGAAGATCGGCGATCCGATCGTAGTCGGTAATACGCATGGTCGTGTCCGCGTAATGACCAACGATCAAGGCAGACGTGTAAAAACGGCTGGACCTGCAATGCCTGTCGAAATTACAGGTTTGAACGCAGCACCGCAAGCCGGTGATCACTTTGTCGTCTTTGAAGACGAGAAGACTGCGCGTCAAGCAGGTGAAGAACGTGCGAAACGTGCCCTTATGGAACAACGTTCAACACAAAACCGCGTGACCTTGGATAACTTGTTCTCCAGCTTGAAAGACGGAGAACTGAAGGAAGTCAATGTCATCATCAAAGCTGACGTACAGGGTTCAGTTGAGGCCTTGGCAGCAAGCTTGCAAAAAATCGAGGTTGAGGGTGTCCGCGTCAAAATCGTTCACTCCGCAGCTGGAGCGATCAACGAGAGTGATGTTACTTTGGCAGCAGCCAGTAACGCAATCATGATCGGATTCAACGTTCGTCCGACTCCTCAAGCGAAGATCCAAGCAGAAAGCGAAAATGTGGATATCCGTCTGCACCGTATTATCTACAATGCCATCGATGAAATCGAAACAGCGATGAAAGGGATGCTGGATCCTGAATTCGAAGAGCAAGTAACCGGTCAAGCGCTTATCCGTGAGACCTATAAAGTTTCTAAAGTCGGCACAATCGGTGGAGCTTTCGTAACCGATGGCTACATCGGCAGAAACAGCAGCATCCGTATCATCCGTGACAACATCGTCATTTTTGACGGCAAACTTGCCAGCTTGAAGCGATTCAAGGATGATGCCAAAGAAGTTAAAAAAGGCTTCGAATGTGGTGTGATGATCGAAGATTACAACGATATCCGCATCGATGATGTCATCGAAGCGTATCATATGGTTGAAATCAAGAAATAATGCTCTACAGCAATCGAACTAACTAGTGAGAGGTGAACCGAAATGGCTAATTTCAGAGCAGGAAGAATCAAACAAGAAATACAACGGGAAGTCAATGATATCCTGGCTAAGCGTGTAAAAGATCCACGTGTTGCAAATGTGAACATCACCGATGTGGAAATCACCGGAGACTTGCAGCAAGCAACCATCTATTACAGCACTTTGTCGGAACTTGCCAGCGATCGCGAAAAAACGCAACAAGGTTTGGATAAGGCGACTGGCCTCATCCGCAAGGAACTTGGAACGCGTCTGACCCTCTACAAGACACCGGAATTGATCTTTAAACGAGATGAATCAGTGGCTTACGGAAGCAAGATTGATGAATTGATCCGCAAGATGCACGAGGACGAAAAAAAATAGATTTCATATTTGTGCAAATAAGGCAGCCACAATGATCCGTGCGATCGTTGTGGCTGTTTTTTTGCTTTGTGGTCAAGAACATGGCATAAATCCCATATTTAACTACCCAGAGGTCAGTTGTGTAAATAGAATCAGAGTCTGCCAGTTAGTTATAATCGTTTAGAGGTTGATTTTAGTGCTGTGAGCATTCAGCCCTGTTCGCTAGTAAAAAAAGATTGACCGACCATGACATTTTTGGACATAATGTAAAGTAGACTAAATGGACAGCACTGAAGCTGCTGATGGAGGATATTATGATTTGGAGTAAAATGAAGCCGCAGTTGGAGAACTTCCTCGCGCCTGTGTTGGTGGGCAGAGTGGAGTACCTATCCACCAGCTACCGCTATTCACCCGAAAAAAACGGCCAGTGTCGCATAGCCGTAGACAATAAAAAAATCTTCAACATGAAGGACGGAACGACAGGAATAAGGTGGTACCTGTCGGAACAGGACATCAAGAATGATCCTGCAGTCATGATTCCGCTCAGCGAAGCCGAAATTGAACAAATCAGGAAAGAAACCGGCGGAAAAGTACCTGAAGAACGGTTGGCAGTAATCGCGAGCGATCGCAAACTGTTGGCCTATGCGAAGGGAACGATGGCCGCCCAAGTGGCCTTAAGCAAAACCGATTTCAACAAAACCGCTGATGTATTTTTGAGCCAACCCATCGAAGACAGTCTCGCAAGCAAAGACATTCTGTTGAATTGCTTGGCCTTAGTGGATAGGCGCGTCGGCAAGAAACGAATCATGGACATGGAACAATCAGTGAGAATGAAGCATCCGATCGTGCAATATATCTATGCACTGAGACGTGGCCTGAAGTAGGGTGTATTGGGGCTCGCGGCCACAAGGAACGCCAGCGGGGAAACAGATTTCCGGACGCAAAAAAGAACCACACAGGTAATATTAGTCCTGAAAGTTTTTTGGGGAATCCGCCTTGTTCCTGATTGTATGGTTTGGATAGGACCTTCGTGCTATACGCTGCGTCGAAGAAGTTGTAGAATGTAGGTAAGAGGTAAGATTAGTATCCTAGAGAATACGTTCTTCAGAAGGGAGAATTGAGATGGGGAATCTGTACAAAGACAAATTAAGCGGCAGCCGGATCGGTATCGTTTTCGGGGCGTTCGCACCTTGCCATATCGGCCATTTGGAAGTCATCCTGAAAGCCAAGAAAGAGAATGACGGTTGCGTCGTGATCGTGTGTGGTGAAGATGGTGATTTCGGCGAGCCTTTCGGTCTGGATGTATACAGGAGATTCCGATATATGCGCGAATTATTTGCGGATGATAACCAGATTTATGTGGTGATGGCAGCCGGTCAACGTATTCCGCAAAAAGAAAGCGCGTGGAAGTCTTGGTTGCAAGTCATCAAGCTCAAGATAGCTGATTCATTACAGTACAGCGATGCGGAAAAAATCTGGTATACCGGTAAAACGCTGCAGGCGGATGCGTTAGAAAGAGAATCCGGCGACGAGGTCCATCTGGTTGATACCAGCCTGTACCCTATAACCGGTCTGAATATCCGAAACGATGCCTTGCGCTATTTTAATGCCATCGCTTTGCCTTTCCGCAGGGCGTTCACAAAAAAAATACTGGTTTTGGGTGCTCCGAGCGGGGGGAAAACGACATTGGTCAAGGATTTGGCGAAATTGTATTCCTGCCCTTTCAGTTTTGAATATTCACGCCAGTATCAAGAAGAGTCGAATGTGAATGACTTCGAATTGGATGGCATGGACTATCAGCGGTTAGTCACGGGACAGTTCCAGCTGAACCGGGATACAATCGCCGATCCAGCTAGCCAAGGGATGGCAATCTTGGATACAGACGTGATGGTAACAAAAGTCTATGCACGTCTTGGCGCTAAGGACGATGATTATGCCATCACTCAAGATGAATACGCAATTTTCGAGCAATCGGCCAATGCCTTTATTGCTAGACAATTATGGGACCTGATCTTGGTTGTACCACCGACTTTGAAATATGTCGACGACGGTTACCGCAATATGGAATTTTCAGAGAACGTCTTTTTGAGGACCATCCATGATATGATGCTTGAGGAAATCGCAAAAAGCGGCAATCTGGATAAAGTTGTCTTGCTTGACGCGAAAGGGGACGGCGACAAGGACGAATTCAGTTACTACGCGCGCTACAAGCAAGCGAAGGCAGCAATAGATAAATTGATGGGGCACGAATAATAAGGTGATACGCTTGTTAAGCAAGGGTGTTCGGAATAACCGATCACCATTGTTCGTTTATGTCTGATTTTCACAGCAACATTCGCGTGTTAAGCTAGTATCATCACTCAAGGTCCGAGAAGTAAAGTCGTTCTCGAATTTTGGCACATACTGTCGTACATATTAAACTTACTGGGGGAATTACTATGGTTAAAATCGTATCATCGGTAGCAGAATTGATTGGGGAAACACCAATCATTAAATTAAATAAAGTCGTACCGGAAGGATTCGCCGATGTCTATGTAAAATTGGAGGCGTTCAATGTCGGCGGCAGCATCAAGGATCGCATCGCCTTGAACATGATCGCGACAGCGGAAGAAGAGGGAATCTTGAAGCCGGGCGACACAATCGTTGAACCGACCAGCGGCAATACAGGCGTGGGTTTGGCTATGTTGGCGGCAGCGAAAGGTTATAAAGCCATCTTTGTGATGCCGGATACGATGAGCATCGAGAGGCGTCTGTTGCTTTCGGCTTATGGCGCCGAACTTGTGTTGACTCCCGGGGCTGAGGGGATGCCTACAGCTATCGCAAAAGCCAGAGAAATTGCGGCTCAACCAGGCCATTTTCTGCCTCTGCAGTTCGAAAACCCAGCCAATCCGGCTATCCATGAAACAACAACCGGTCCGGAAATCATTGAGGCATTCGACGGCGTCGGCCCCGATGCTTTCTTATCGGCTGTCGGAACAGGCGGTACGATCACAGGGGTAGGGAGAGCCTTACGAAAAGCGAATCCGGATGTCGGCATTTATGCGCTTGAACCTTCCGAATCCGCAGTGTTGAGCGGTGGCCAAAAAGGACCGCATAAGATTCAGGGCATCGGTACCGGCTTCATTCCGCAGGTATTGGACACAGCGGTATTCGATGGCGTGTTCCAGATCTCAAGTGAAGAAGCTTTCGAAATGACGCGCAGACTTGCCAAAGAAGAAGGCATTCTTGTGGGCATCTCCAGCGGTGCGGCAGTGGCAGGAGCAATAGCTTTGGCCGGCCAACTTGGTGCAGGCAAGTCAGTAGTGACGATCGCACCGGATAACGGCGAAAGATACCTTTCCACCCCAGTGTTTCAGAATTAAGCAATATACCGAATAATGATAGTGCCCCAACCACAGCAGGAGCGGTTCCTGTGGTTGAGGCACTTTTTTTGCTCCAAACTTGGTGAGGGCTTTTATTTGTGTATGTTTCGCTACTTTTTTTCCGCAACTATTCGTATGGATTTCGAGGAATTCAGTGGGTGCGTTCTTTTAAAATGGAATCAGCACCAGAAAAGGAGCAACGGTTGGCCGGACTGAAAAATTAGGAGGCGTCAATATGAATCCAGTCGTAATCATTCCAGCTCTTAACCCTGACGAAAAGTTGATTTTATTGGTTGAAGAGCTACAGAAAAAGGATCTGCACACTATCGTGGTGGACGATGGCAGCGGTGCGGAATATGCAGCAATTTTCGAACTTTTGAAAAGCAAATACGCATGCGATGTCTGCACGCATCCCAGCAATTGCGGAAAAGGACGGGCCTTGAAGACGGGCATCAGATTTCTTTTGGACAAGTATCCGGACAGCACTGGTTTTGTGACGGCGGATGCAGATGGGCAACACGCGGTCGCAAACATCGGGGAAATCGCCGGCGCGCTGGGCGGAAATCCGCAGGCACTGGTGTTGGGCGTACGGAATTTCAAGGAGCAGGGCATTCCCTTCCGCAGCCGCTTCGGCAACAAAATGACTTCTTCGATTTTCCGCGCCGCAACAGGCAACCGTTGCCAAGATACCCAGACCGGACTGCGGGGCGTTCCGATGCAGTACGCTGATCTGTGCCTCGGTCTGACAGGGGAAAGATATGAATATGAGATGAATATGCTCATGACATTTGCGGAAAACAAAATCCCTTTTAGGCAAGTGCTGATAGAGACCATCTACATCGAGAATAACCGCGCCTCGCATTTCGACCCGATCAAGGACTCGGTCCGCATCTATTGGAATATCCTGAAATACAGTCTGTCTTCAGCGCTGTCAGCACTGGTGGACCTCTCTTTGTTCGGATTGTTCAGCACCCACCTGTTCCCATCCAAGACAGCAAAAATAGGCCTTGCGACCCTGTTGGCCAGATGCATCTCCGGAGCTGTGAATTTTATGCTGAATAAGCATTGGGTATTCCAAAATGAACGGTCATTGGGAAGCCAAGGAATCAAATATGGCGCTCTCTTCATCACACAGTTGTTTTTGAGCGGACTGCTGGTGGAGCTTTTGAGCGACTTGCCGATTCCGTTGTTGCTTGTAAAAGCATTCATTGATGGATCGCTCTTTTTTTCCAGTTACGTTATCCAAAAAAAATACGTATTCAATACGGTCAAGAAAGGACATACCATTTTATGAAACAATTTTTTTCGAAGCCTTATCGTTGGGCTCTCATCTACTCGAGCCTGTTGAGTGCAGCAACTGCATTCGTCTTATTGGATGCCTTTGTCATCCCAAAGTCTCTGTCTGCGGTATCCGCTACAGAGACAACGACCAGCACAAGCAATGAGGAGACGGAGGCGGATGTATCCGAATCCGTAAGTGAACAAACGATCACCGAAGCCATCGTCACCGAATCTTCCTACGAAGATGAGAATATCCAAATATCCATCGAAACAGGACGGAGCAACAATACAACCTATTATGCGGTGGATATCCAAGTTTCCGATGCTACCTTTCTGAAAACCGCTTTGGCACAGGACACTTACGGCAGGAACATAAAAGCTGTCACTTCAAGCATCGCTGCCAGCCATGATGCGATTTTGGCGATCAACGGCGATTTTTATGGTTTCCGGGATGCGGGTTATGTCCTCAGGAATGGAACACTTTACCGTGATACGGCAAGGGAAACCGAAGATGTGGAGGCGTTGGTCATCGATGACGAGGGCGACTTCTCGATCATTTCCGAAAATGAAACGAGTCTGTCTTCCCTGGACACATCAAGCATTGCGCAAATCATTTCTTTTGGCCCCGCATTGATCGAAGATGGTGAAATCAGCGTGGATGCTTCAAGTGAAGTATCCCAATCGATGACCAGCAATCCGCGGACCGCCATCGGCCAAATTTCGCCGTTGCACTACATCATCATCGTGTCGGATGGCCGGACCGATGAAAGCGAAGGCTTTTCTCTGCTGCAATTGGCGGAAGAAATGCAAAACAGAGGGGCTGTCACGGCCTATAACTTGGATGGCGGTGGTTCGTCGACACTCTATTTCAACGGCGAAATCATCAATAATCCGACAAGCGGCAACAGCACAGGGGAAAGGGAAGTGAGCGACATTGTCTATATTGGATATGAATAACAAGTCTTCTGCACCGCAAAAAACGGGCATCACCTATCTCATAGCGACCGTTGCGATGGTCGTCCTCGAAAAGATTTATAGGTTGTTTGGGCACGGCGTCACATCGCCGGCAATGACTTGGATGTTCTTATTCCCATTGGCAGGAGGGCTGCTCATTTATCTCGTGAACCGCGCAAAGGTTGATATTGAAGATGCAGAGCGATTGCGCAGCTTTTCCAACCTCTACCATTCAGGGATCGCTACTCTCACGGTTGGCAGTTTCCTGAAGGGCGTTCTGGAAATAGCCGGCACTGATTCAGTCTATCTCCTTTATTTTTACATCGTCGGATTCGGTATGGTCCTGTTGGGCATCGTGCCGCTTCTGTCGAGAGCATCAAAAAGACACTCCGAACCAAACTGAGTTGCAGAACCGGATAAAATATTTCAGTGCACTCCTTGTTCCTTAACACTCTAAATAGTGGCGCTTCCGGTCTTGGATAACTATAATATAAGTAACGGATTCAGTGAGATGAGGTGAAGTGCATGTTTACGGATAAACGACTGACGGAAGCCTACGAAAAAGCCAGGGTCGAATACATCGACGAAACATCCAATTATGTTTTTTTGAGCGATTGTCACAGAGGCGATGGAAGCCTTTCGGATGAATTCGCACGGAACAAAAACATTTTTTTGTATGCTTTGGAATACTATTACAAAAATGAGTTCATATACGTTGAAAACGGGGATGGCGATGAACTGTGGGAACACCACGAGTTCAAGCACATCAAAAATGCCCATCCTGAGGTATTCGCTATCCTGAAACGTTTTTATGACGAAAAACGTCTGATCATGATTTACGGGAACCACAATATCTACCTGAAAAGCCAATGGTATGTGGAACAAAATTACTTCCGGAACTATGATGAATATACCGAGTTCTTCTACGATTTCCTCCCCGGAATCCGACCAATCGAAGCCTTGGTTTTGAAGGACCGGAAGACGAAACAGGAAATATTCGTCATCCACGGCATGCAAGGCGATCTGCCCAACGATCAACTGTGGTACCCTACGATGCTTTCCTTGAAGTACTTTTGGCGGTTCCTGCATGCATTCGGCGTCAAAAGCCCGACAAGCCCTGTAAAAAATATGAACAAACGGCATAAAATCGAAAAAAACTATGTGAAGTGGATCCAGAAGCATGAAAAAATGCTGATCTGCGGCCATACGCACCGTTTCAAATATCCGAAGACTAAAGATTTGCCTTACTTCAATTCGGGGTGCTGCATTTATCCGACAAACATAACCGCCATCGAGATTACCGGTGGCCAGATCCAATTGGTCAGATGGAAAACGCGGGTGAACGAGGATGGCCTGCTCCAAATCAAACGGGAAGTCATGCGTGGGCCGGATCCGATAGGGAAATTCGATATCCGGGCGAGTGTCAAAAATGAGCCAGTAACTGAATAATTTTGCCTTACCGACTCTTCTTGTAATTTGAGAAGAGTTTTTTTGTTCTCAAAAATACAATCTGCTCAGACAAAGAAAACGGGTTCGATTATTGACAGAAATCTGTTTGCACTCCCAATGGTTGACTGATAGAATGAAGGAATGCTTTCAAATATTATCTGTGGGGGAAAAAATGGCAAAAAGAAAAACTTCAGGCAAGCACAAACTGTTGAGGCTGCTTTTGCTGTTTGCCTGGTTTCTCATCCTTACCTGGATTGAGATACATGAAGGAGTCGATCCGACTTCAAACCAGGACGGCACAACCACAACTGCAGTAATCCTGTCCACGGATGATGCGCCTCAATATACTGGCCCGGACTTCCTCGAAATAAACGGTGGGAAGAGCACCTTTGATGATTCAGAATTGCGCTTTGAAGGGGAAGGCTGGATCCGTTACGGCGATTTGGATGAGCTGAACCGCGTCACCACAATGAACGCCATGATCACGCCGGAAATGTACCAGACGGGAACCGATGCAAACAGCAGCATCCTGCCGACTGGCTGGTCGAAAAGCAATCAGAATGATTCGAATCCAAAACAGCTGAACCGCGGGCATTTGCTGGCGGATGTGCTAGGAGGAAGCGGTGAGGACTGGCGCAATCTGGTGACGTTGTACCGCAACGCGAACTATCCGGCCATGTATTTCGCCTCGGAATACATTGTCAGTGAAGCGATCCAATCTGGCACAACAGTCCGCTATCGGGTAACGCCCCTCTTCAAAGACAATGAATTGATTTGCGAAGGGCTGCACATCATGGCAAAAAGCGTGGATGACGATTCAGTCGATCTGAACGTCTATGTCTTCAACGAGCCCAAAGATGCCGTCGATTAGGTCAGCGACTGGGCTTTTCCATAATTTTAAAACAGGCACCATCAAATAGATGGATGCCTGTTTATTTTTTGCAGAAGATCCGATTTTGCCTTTCCGGCATGCTCTGCTTCCATTCAAAAAGGATGATGCCGGTCAATCCTCCCGCGGTATCGATCAATACATCGGTAAATGCAGGACCTCTTCCCGGAATGAAGGATTGATGGAACTCGTCCGAGGAGGCGTACAAAAATACGAACAGCAACGCATACAAAGCTGATCTTCCCGATGATCCCCGCTCTTTCCGAGTACGCAAAAACAGGATAGCCAAAATCAAATATTCGGTGAAATGGCCTGCCTTACGCACTAAGTAACTGAGTACACCCTGAACGGAACTGCCGGGGCCAATCCCAAATAATTTCAGCAATTCCAATAAGATTCCGCTGGTTTCGGACGAATCATGGCCATTTTGGTGGGACAAGAAAAAAATAACGGCCATCCATAGGGATAAAGCTAAAAATTTGGTGTCAAAAGTAAAACGCATGCAAGGGGTACCTCCATTCTATTGCATCAGTATAGCGCAGCAATCCATAACTGAAAAGTGGATAATGATGATTTTGCTTAATAATGGCCCGTGCTCATAACTGAATAAAAATTAGAAAAAATTCCACATCTCGGCAAAATTGTTATACAATAGAGTTGAGATATGACGGCGCTTACTTTCCGGTGTCCGGAGATACGTTACGCCGGCAAAAAACGCGCAATTCAACAGTAAAGGAGTCCTTTGCATGTCGCTTGAAGAAAAATACCGTATTCCGGTCGAGAAGCTGCGTTGGAGTTATCTGCATACCGGTGAACTGAATTTTTGCGAATCATCCAGGGATGTCCCTCCCTTGCAGGGCATCATCGGTCAGGATCGGGCCGTGAAATCGATGGACTTCGGGTTGGGAATGGCAGTGCCCGGCTACAATATCTTTGTTTCCGGACCACCGGGAACAGGAAAGAGCACCTATGTCCAGACCGTGGTGTCCCGTTTGGCCGAGAAAGGCAATACGCCCGATGATTGGTGCTATATCTACAATTTTACCGATCGGGACAAACCGATTGCGGTGTCTCTGCCTGCAGGGCAAGGCAAAATATTCCGCAATGACATGACCGAGTTCGTAGAGGATATGCGCAGCCTAATTCCGAAAACGTTCGAGAGCAGTGATTATGATCAACAGAAAGGCACCATCATCCAAGTGGTCCAGGAAAAGGTTGATTCTATTTTTCGGAGTATCGAACAGGAAGCTCTCAAAGCGGGATTCATCGTCAGGCAAGCTCCTGGACGCGTGGCCTTGATCCCGATCAGGGACGGCAAGCAGCTTTCACCAGAAGAATACAAAGCTCTTTCGGCAGAAGAACGCAAAATCATTGATGAAAATACCTACAAGCTTGAAAAGAGGCTGGATGAGATCATCCGCGGTTCCCGCGCACTAGAAAAAGAGGCTGATAAGCAGCTAAAGGAATTGGACAGGCAAATAACCCGATTTGCGACAGAGCCTCCCATCGCCAGATTAAAAGAAAAGTACGCTTATTCAGAAAAAATCTTGGATTATCTCGATAAAGTTTTGACGGACATCACCGAAAACAACATCATCTTCCGGTTGGCCGATGCACCGCAAGCGCAAAATCCTTTCCAGCTGCCGGAAAGCGACGGTGACCCGTTCATAAAATACAAAGTCAATCTCTTTGTGAACAATGAAAACAGCAAAGGCGCCCCAGCGATCATCGAACCTTTTACGAACTATTACAATATCTTCGGGAAAATAGAATACAAAAACCAATTCATGTACACGACTACGGACTTCACGATGGTGAAAGCAGGCGCCATCCATCAGGCCAACGGCGGTTATCTGGTGCTTCAGGCAAAAGATGTGCTGTTCGATCCGTTCATGTGGGATGCCCTGAAAAAGGTTCTGAAGCATCAGCAAGCATTGATCGAGAATATCGGCGAACAATACCGCTACGTGCCGACCTTGACGCTGAAACCGGAAACGATTCCCTTGAACGTCAAAATCATTTTGATCGGGAGCCCGATATTCTACAAAGTACTGACCTATGATGAAGATTTCAGGAAACTGTTCAAAGTAAAAGTCGATTTCGATATCAGCATGGAACGCAACGAAGAGAATATCAGGAAATATGTCTCTTTCATCAGCTCAATCTGCGAAGAAACTGGAATCCTCCATTTTGACCGTACCGGCTTAGGAAAAATAATCGAATACGGATCACGTCTTGCCGGTAATCAGGCCAAATTGTCCACTCAATTCAACGAAATCACTGAGATTGTACATGAATCCAGCGCCATCGCGAAATACGAAGGTGCAACGATCGTTTCCGATGTGCACGTGCAAAAAGCATTGGCTGAGAGGAAATACAGGGCCAATATGATTGAAGAAAAATTCCAGGAAATGTTATTGAAGAACAAGATCATGATCGATGTAGAAGATTCGGTCATAGGCCAAGTGAACGGCCTCTCGGTCATACAGACAGAAGAATACGCTTTCGGCCATCCGACGCGAATCACGGCCCGTACCTATGTCGGTTCGAACGGCGTGACCAACATCGAGCGCGAAACCAAAATGAGCGGCAGCAGCCATTCAAAAGGGGTATTGACGCTGGCAGGCTTTCTGGGCGGTCAGTTTGCGCAGGAAAAACCGCTGGCAGTAAGCGCCCAATTGACTTTTGAACAGAATTACGGAGGTGTCGACGGAGACAGTGCCTCCAGTGCCGAACTTTATGCGCTCCTGTCCAGCCTTGCTGATGTTCCGCTGAAGCAGAATCTGGCTGTCACGGGATCCATCAACCAGAAGGGTGAAATCCAACCGATCGGCGGCGCCACCGAAAAAATCGAAAGCTTTTTCGATCTATGCGAGGCTAAAGGCTTGAACGGAGAACAGGGGGTCATCATTCCGAATCAGAACGTGGACGATCTCATGCTGAAGGAGGAAATCATCGCGGCTGTGGAAGCTGCCAAATTCCACATATATTCCGTCAAGACCGTTGCGGAAGGGATCGAGCTATTGACCGGAATGAATTGCGGAAAACGCGAACCGGATGGAACATACACACAAGGCAGCGTCTTCCATAAAGTCCAGCAGAAGCTGGAAAAATACAACCAAAGCATCGAAGCTGCTCAAATTGCAAGCAGCCAGCATATGGATGATAACGCCAGTGAATATGAAGAAGACTGATGCTGATCCAGCATTTTGATTGGCACCCAGGTCGTAGTTCATAGAAATCGAAAAGCAGAGACAGGCCATTTAGCCTTCTCTGCTTTTTTGTGACACTAAGTCCGTAAAACGTTATACTAAGGAAAATGAATAGGACGGTGATGGGGATGAAAATAGCCTTACTTCAGATGATGGTCACAGCGGATAAGGAAACGAACCTAAAACGTGCAGAAGAATTGGTCAAAAAAGCGGCGCAAGGGGGAGCGGATATGGCGGTGCTCCCGGAAATGTTCAATTGTCCTTATGATAACGCCTATTTCCGAGAGTACGCAGAACCGAAAGGCGGGGAAACCTACATTAGGCTCGCGGGTATGGCGAAAGAACACGCTATATATGTGGTAGGCGGATCGATTCCGCAAATCAGGGATAATAAAATTTACAACACAAGTTATACTTTCGATCGCCAAGGCAACGAAATCCACGACTACAGCAAAAACCATTTATTCGATATCCAGGTCGAGGGCGGGCAAGTTTTCAGAGAATCCGATACGTTGACCCCTGGGGACGGAATGGGTGTGTTTGAGACCGAATTCGGCCTGTTCGGCTTGGGCATCTGTTTTGACGTCCGATTCCAAAGCGACTGGGAGCTGCTCCAAAAACAAGGAGCCCTTGTCTGCATTGTTCCCGGGGCGTTCAATATGACGACCGGCCCTGCGCATTGGGAATTGCTGTTCCGGGCGCGCGCAGTCGACAATCAGCTGTTCATGGTGGGGGTCAGTCCCGCCCGCGATCTCGATTTCAGTTACCATGCTTACGGCCATTCGCTTGTGGCTGATCCATGGGGAAGCGTGCTGGCTCAACTTGGTTTTGAGGAAGACATCGCAATCGTGTCGCTGGATCTCGAGCGCGTTGCATCCATCAGAAGGCAATTGCCTATCCTCACTCCGCCGGTTTCGGAATGAAAGATTTTCATGGATTATACCAATCGATATAGATAATAAATGCATAAAGAATACTTAAAGTTTTGGTAATTCGGGAATAAATGCCTTTCTTTGTGTACCGGAGCACTTACTATTTTGCTATAATGAAAGCATGCAAATGCATCAGCTGATGCCATTCTGAAGGATATGGCCTAAAAAATAGTTGCTTTATCACCTATATGTGAATTATACAATTTGAGAGAAGGAATCCTTTATGTCCAACGAGAAAATGTATATGACTGTCGACGGAAATATGGCTGCAGCCTATACATCTTACGCTTTTACTGAAATGTCGGGGATTTATCCCATTACACCCTCTTCACCGATGGCGGATGCTGTCGATCATTGGGCGCAGGAGGGCCGCAAGAACATCTTTGGCCAAACCGTGAAAGTGACCCAAATGCAATCCGAGGCAGGAGCAGCCGGAACTGTTCACGGAGCGCTACAAGCGGGCGCCTTGGCGTGTTCCTACACATCATCGCAAGGTTTGTTGTTGATGATACCCGACCTCTATAAAATGGCCGGACAATTGTTACCATCTGTCATCCATGTTGCCGCTCGTGCGGTCGGGGGCCATGCGCTTTCCATCTTCGGCGACCACTCGGACGTGATGGCCTGCAGACAGACAGGCTATGCTATGTTGGCATCCTCGAGCGTACAGGAAACGACGGACTTGGCCGCAGTCGCCCATTTGGCGGCAATCAAAGGGCGCGTGCCGTTCCTGCATTTCTTTGACGGCTTCAGGACTTCGCATGAAATCCAAAAAATCGAGGTCCAATCGTATGACGACCTCGCGGGAATGCTGGATCAGGATGCCTTGAAGGCATTCCGTAACCGCAGCCTCAGCCCGAACCACCCGACACTGCGGGGAACGGCTCAGAATCCTGACGTCTTTTTCCAAACCAAGGAAGCGGCAAACAGATATTACGATGCCGTTCCGGAAATTGTGGAAGGTTATATGGAAAAGATGAACCAATTGACAGGCCGCGACTACCGCCTGTTCAATTATTACGGTGCCGTGGATGCCGATCGGGTCATCATCTGCATGGGCTCCGTGTATGAAACAGCCTGCGAGACGGCTGATTACCTGAATCGCTTAGGGGAAAAAGTGGGTGTCCTGAATGTGCATCTTTACCGTCCATTCAGCGTCGGACACTTTTTGAAGGCTTTGCCGGATACCGTAAAACGGATTGCAGTACTCGACCGCACGAAAGAAGCCGGCTCCATAGGCGAACCGCTCTTTTTGGATGTCGTGGCTGCCTTCAGCAATCAACTTGACCGTCCGATGATCATCGGCGGCCGCTATGGCTTGGGGTCGAAGGACACAACACCGGAGCAGCTGTTCGCAGTCTATAAAAACCTAAAGAAAGAGCAACCGAAGCATCCCTTCACGATCGGCATCAATGATGACGTCACCCACCTGTCGCTTGCGATCGATGAACAGATCGACGTTCGTCAGGAAGGCACTTTCGAGGCGCAGTTCTGGGGATTCGGTTCCGACGGGACTGTCGGGGCCAACAAAAATTCGATCAAAATAATCGGGGATCATACCGATATGCATGTCCAAGCCTATTTTTCCTACGATTCGAAAAAATCGGGCGGGGTAACCATTTCCGATCTGCGCTTCGGCAAGGAGCCTATCCATGAACCGTATCTGATCGAAAAGGCTGACTTCGTGGCTTGCCACAACCATGCTTACGTCAAAAAATACGACATGCTGAAGAACCTGAAGCCGGGCGGCGCTTTCCTGCTGAACACCAATTGGCGTGCCGAGGATCTCGAAATGCGTTTGCCTGCCAAGATGAAGCGGTATATCGCACAAAATGAGATTGCCTTCTATACGATCGACGCCATCAATCTTGCCAAACAAATCGGTCTGGGCGGGCGGATCAATACGATCTGTCAAGCAGCCTTCTTCAAAATCCTGCCGGTCATACCTGCTGAAGAGGCAATGCAGTACATGAAGGAAGCGGCCCGCAAATCATACGGGCACAAAGGCGAAGCCATCATTTCCATGAACGAGAAAGCGATCGATGCCGGTATGGAAGCTGTCCAAAAAATCAGCATCCCTGATAGCTGGAAGGATGCGCAGGATGAGCCGGAAGTATTGAATGACCACCCGGATTTTGTCCGCAACATCGCCAGCATGATGGAACGGATGGAAGGCGACCAATTGCCGGTCAGCGCCTTTGTGGACCGCGCTGACGGTACTTTCCCGCAGGGGACAACGAAATACGAGAAACGCGAAATCGCGGTACAGATACCGATCTGGAACCCTGAGGAATGCATCCAGTGCAATCAATGCTCCTTTGTTTGTCCGCATGCCGCCATCCGGCCGTTCCTGGCCACAGAAGACGAGGCAGCTAATGCCCCTGAAGGTATGGAATTCCTGGACGGGATGCGCCCGTACAAAGACTATAAATACCGGATCCAAGTTTCCGCTGCCGATTGCACGGGCTGCGGTATCTGCGTCCTGACCTGTCCCGCCCGCAAAAAAGCGATCGAGATGAAAAACCGTGAGGACCATCTGGAGGAAAACAATAACTGGGATTACATGATCCGTCTGCCGCACAAGGAAAATCCTGTCGGCATCAACACGGTGAAAGGCAGCCAATTCGAAAAACCGTTGTTCGAGTTTTCAGGTGCCTGCGCTGGCTGCGGCGAAACACCATACATCAAACTGGTCACCCAAGTGGTTGGCGATCGTATGCAGATCGCGAATGCGACAGGCTGCTCATCCATCTACGGCGGCTCGGCACCTTCCACCCCGTATACGACAAATGAAGCAGGCTGCGGACCATCATGGGCAAATTCCCTTTTGGAAGATAATGCGGAATTCGGCTTGGGGATGCACCATGCGACAAAACAGCTGCGCCTACGCACACTTGAATTGACAGGGAAACTTTTGAACTTACAGATAGCTGATTCGCTCAGATCAGCTGCAACGGCTTGGGTTGAAGGATTCAATGACAAAAATGGCGCCCGCAAATTAGCTGAAGCCTACATCCAAGCTTTGGAAACTGCGGACACAACGGATCCGGAGATACGCCAATTGGTCAATGAACTGACGGACTATAAGGACTATCTGATGAAGCGTTCCACCTGGATGATCGGCGGCGATGGCTGGGCCTATGATATCGGCTTCGGCGGAATCGACCATGTTCTCGCAAGCGGGGAAGATGTGAATATCCTCGTGCTGGATACCGAAGTCTATTCCAACACAGGCGGACAGGTTTCGAAATCGTCTAACCTGGGTGCCATCGCAGAGTTTGCTTCCGGCGGCAAACCGGTCCGCAAGAAGGACTTGGGCATGATGATGATGAATTACGGGTATGTCTATGTCGCCCAGATCGCGATGGGCGCAAACCCTAGACACACGCTGAAAGTCATCTCCGAGGCGGAGGCATATGATGGGCCTTCCATCGTCATCGCTTATTCCCCATGCATCAGCCACGGCATCAAGTGCGGGTTGACCGTATCGCAAGAGCACGAAAAAGATGCAGTGGAAGTTGGCTATTGGCATCTTTACCGCTTCCACCCGGAAAACAAACTGAAAGGAAAAAACCCCTTCAAGTTGGATTCTAAGGAACCGCAGTTTGAACGTTTCCAGGATTTCCTGATGGAAGAGGTTCGCTACTCTTCCTTATACAACCAATATGATGCCGAGCATGTACAGGCTATCTTTGATGAGAGCCTCCTGGCTGCAAAAGACCGTTATCAGTCCTACGCACGCTTGGACTCTTTCACTGACTAGCATCAATCCGGACCAGTCGCTGCCCAATAGTAGCGACTGGCTTTTTTTGCTGCCCTCAGGCAGGCATCCTAATGTTTTGAGAAAAGGCCCGAGGAAGGCTATAATGAAGGAAAGAAAACGCTTTTCGGGAATGGGTTTACAAAAGGAAGCGAGGAACCGTCATGACGGCAGAAGTAGGGATATTGAACGCGAACGGATTGGTGCTGGCGGCTGATTCCGCTCTGACGATGGGGAACAGCGAACAAATGAAAATATTCAATTCCGGCAATAAGATTTTTTCGCTCGGCCCGAGCCATTCGATCGGTATCATGATGTTCGGGAATGTACAATTCATGGGGATTCCATGGGAAATCATCGTGACAGGTTTTCATCAAAAAATAGGTGCCCGGCCATTGGATACTGTCTGGGATTACTGCACAGAATTCTTCAATTATCTCGAGAATGTGGATGAGATCTACTCCTCAATTTTTACCGAGGTGCTCATCATCGGTTATGCGGAGAATGTCAGCAATATTTTGGAGAATACAACTTATGTACCGTCACCCGGTGCTTTCACTCTGGCGGATTACCAAAAAGCTGTCGAGGAAAAGATTCCCGCCTTGCTGAAAGAAAGCGAAAAAATGAAGAGCATCACCAAAAAGGCGCCGATCAAAGTTTTCTCCGATCGTTACGGTGAGAAACTGGACGAGGTTTTTAAGGAGCTTTTCGATACGGTGTTCTTGGGCTTAAACCACTATGACAAATTTAAGTCGGATCTTTATAAGCTTGTGCGGAATTATGTTTACAGCGACAGTTATTATCCCGACACCCACTCCGGACTGGTGATCGCCGGTTTCGGCCTCGATGAGCTGTTCCCCAGCATCTATCAGTACGACATTTCCGGCGTCGTCGATAGAGTAATCAAAAAACGGCTGACTGTGCGCCAAATCGTGCTGAATGATTTCGTCGAAGACAGATGTTCCTCGGCCATAGTTCCATTTGCGCAACAGGATATGGTCCATACGGTCATAAACGGCATAGCGCCTGATCTGGAGGTCGATCTCGGGGAATTGCTCCGCGCTACACTCGAAAAACTCATTTCGGAACTGACCGAGAAAAAGTTGTTGAAGGAAAGTGATGCTCCGGAAATCAACAAACTGAAGGCGACGCTGATCGAATCAGGCCTGAATGCCTTCGACAACATGAAACAGGAACGGCATTTGACCCCCGTGTTGATGACGATCGATTCGATGCCGAAGGAAGAACTTGCTTTGATAGCTGAAACATTGGTCAACATCACCTCTTTCAAAGGGAAAATCTCCTTTGCGATGGAAACGGTCGTTGGACCAATCGATGTGCTTTTGATCACGAAGAGGGACGGTCCTGTCTGGGTCAAGCGAAAGAACTACTTCAATCCCGACATCAATCGCCTGCGTTGATGAATCAGAGATTTCCCTCCGAAATTTCTATACTTGGTGTACAATGAATAAAATGAGTTTTATGAAGGGTGTTATTATGTATCTGAATATTCAAGAAACTGCCGATTATCTGGAAGTTCCGATCAGTGAAATCCATCGCTTGATCCGCGGACGGCAAGTCCGCATAATCGAGGTGGATGATGAAATATTACTGAATCGCGATCAGTTCAATTTTTTTATTGAACAAAGGGAAAAGTACAAACACGAATTGGAGGCCTATTTAAACACGCCTTTGCCGGAAGATCCTGACATCAAGGACGAAGATTGAAAAAAGCAGCGGGCTCTCAGATGATGAGAGTCCACTGCTTTTTTATTTAAAATATAAGCGATTCGGAAGGCTTACAAGTTTTGTTTGCGCCTGTATTCAGACCGTGAGAGCCCGCTTGCATCCAGATTTTCTACAGGAACCGGCTGTTCCTCTGTAAAGTTAGGTTTCGTTTTTTTGGTCGACTTTACAGCAGAGCGCTTCTTGGTTTTGAGCTTACCCGATTTGAACAGGTCCAACGCCAGAAAAACTGCGGCTGCAATAAAGAGACCGAACGAGAGAGCGCCTATCCAGCCGGATACGCCTAAGAGATCATCCAAAGTTGTCCGGAGATGGATGTATCTCAATAGTGCGCCCAAGCCTGCGCAAAGGATCGCCCGTTTGGTGTTGCCGCTGGCCAGTTTCAAGCGCTTGTTGCCCTCCATAAGCATACTGAAGACAGCAATCGCATAACTGATGAGTGCGGCATACACGAGCAGATTGCGTACTCCCGTGATGTTCGTCAAAAAATCGCTAGCCATCGTTTGCGTATCGAGGAAAAGGAAAAATGTGCCAAAGAAGACGCCGAGTATACCATTTCTGAAATGGGTGCCATGCTTCTTCAGCAATTTATTCAAGTTGGCCGAAAAGGAGAGGAATGCCAGTGCGTAGCAAGCGATGGCTACGTAGAGCGTCAAGTCGGAAATGCCTGTTCTGGCAACTATGAGTTGATCGCTGGCTGTTTGGGTGTGCAGATAGAGGAACCCGGTCCCCAATATCAAGCCGGATACGCCGCTACGGATTCGGGCACTTGCTTCGCGTTTTTGCTTACTTTTTCCAAACAGAACTTGTAGAGTGGCCAGGCCTAAAAATGCGAACGAAAGGTAAAAACCAAGGTCCGTAATGCCGACTATGCTGCCGATAGCAGTAGCCTGCTGCAGGTATCCAAAGAGTATACCGAGAAGCACTGACGTAAATGGAAATCTGGACTCCTTGCCGTTGCGTTGTCTCATAATATGAATGAATGTCAGGATAAGTAGAAAAACGATGATGACTGGGTAGGTCATGCCTAATCCCCCTTGTATGTCTATTTGCTCTGAAAAAATTGCGGAATAACGCTTTTTTTTGCGATTCAGGAGCAGTCAAAAGATATCATAACACAGATTTATGATGCATTTGTTTCGGAATGACGATTATTTTATTAAGAAAGTATGACCTGTTCCAACATATGACAAAAAATGAGGACCGAAGCAAGCAAAAGTGAGGGTACTCGGTCAGGAGGCACAAAAAAACATACCGCTGCTAAATGAGCGGTACGCTGCGTAATGTAAAAGAGGAATCAGAAATTTGGCGGAGAATCTTCCGTCTCATCAGGCAACACATCATCCCAGCTTGTATCGAACGCATATTCTGACCCAAAGTTTTCATATTCCGTGTCGAAAATATCCGAGTCCCCCAATTGAGATAATGCGAAGTTGATCAAACGAATCAAATCTTGTGAGTCTGTCAGTTTCAACTTATCCCGATTCTGCAGAATCGTGGGGCGGTCCTCCATTTCGTCAGGACTGGCATTTTTCGCGGCTACGCAAATCGGATAGCGGCAATCTTCTTGAGGAACAACCATCTCCGTGAGTTGGATATCCACTTCTATCACGGCATCTGTGAAATAGATGTAGGTCGCAGCATCATCGATATCAGTGAAAAATTTCTGCAGCGTCTGGTACTCATTTTCCGCGCTGTCGTTTTCATCGTAATAATCGTAGTCATTTTCTTCGATTTCATTCACATCTTCACGTTCTTCATCGGAATATCCCCTGAAGTCGCTGTCGTCCGTGTAATCTTCCAGAGTATCCAATGGTGTCTCTTCGATGATGATGGGAAGGAGATCGGTACCTCCGGAGCGCGTGACTTCAAAACGGTGTTCGAAAAACCCGCTCCAACTGAATGCGGCTTGGATGATACTGTTGAAATCATAGAAAGTCTCATCGCTGTTCACTTGGATATCCCGCCATATAGGCACGCCGATATCGCGGACAGCAATCCTGAATTCATAAATCATCTTGACCACCCCTGTTCTCTGCTTTACTCAAGTATAGCGCTTTAAGAGGGTTGAGAGCAAAGAATAACGCGCAGATATTGAATCGAAAGTCCATGGATAAGCGATCAGTATGTCTTCTCCAACTGTGTATGGTACACTGATAGTGTTGTTTGATTCAGCCTTTCATTACTCAAAAGGGCTGCGTATCGTTAATTCTACTTGCACGTAAAGGAGATGTTTTATTGGAGAATTTTTCCATTGCAGTGAATGCAGTAATGCCTTTATTGTTGTTCATGTTGATCGGGCAGGGATTATTGCGGGCAAAACTATTGGATGGCACTACCTATCAAAAATTGAATAATGCTATTTTTCGATTCTTTTTGCCGATCAATCTTCTTATGAATGTTTACGAAGCCGATGTCAGAAGCACCTTCAGAGTGGACGTGCTTCTCTTCGCTGTAGGCCTCACGTTGAGCATCTTCTTCCTCTTTGCAGTGCTCATTCCGCGCATCGAAAAGGACAATACTAAACGCGGAGTGATGCTGCAAGGGACATTCCGCTCCAATTTTGTCCTGTTCGGTTTGCCGATTGCCACTTCGCTGTTGTCGGAAAGCCAGTTGGGGATGACATCGATACTGATTGCAGTCATCGTTCCCTTAAATAATGTTCTGTCGGTCGTGGCACTTTCCATCTATTCGGACCATAAAATCCAACCAGCGCAGATTATTCTGGACATCCTTAAGAACCCGATGTTCATCGGTACGCTTGCAGGAATTTTGATCAGTCTTACCGGCATCCGGTTCCCTGTATTCCTCGATGATACGCTGAGCGGCATCAAAGGGCTGGTTACACCGTTAGCACTGATTGTCATGGGCGGTACTTTCCGCTTTGATGCCTTGAAGAATGCACGCATCCAACTGGCATTGACGGTATTCTTCAAGTTGGTTTTAATCCCGATAATTGGTCTGACGCTGGCTGTCCTCTACGGATTGACCCGAGAAAATCTGGTGCCGATGATGACGTTGTTAGGCGGACCGACTGCTGTATCCAGCTACACGATGGCGCAACAAATGGGCGGGGACCCGGATTTGGCGAGCCAAATCGTCGTTTTCACTACCGTCTTGTCAATGTTTAGCTTGGTTGTGATTATAACGGTCCTCAAATCATTATTTTTGATTTGAATACAACGTAAGGAAACAAGAGCCTGCCGCTCAAGCAGATTCTTGTTTTTTTTGCCATTCGCGTTCGCCTGTGGCCCGTCGAAAGCTTATAATGGATACAGATCGCAGGATTGGTACTACAAAGATCAGACGCATCTGAGTGCACAAGAGCGTGAAAAGCTGAACCTCGACCCTCCTAATGCTTTCGATAACGATCTTCTGATAGCGGATTTGGCCAAACTCCGGTCAGGACAAGACATCGAGGCGCCGATCTACGATTTCGGTGCGCAAGCGCGTTCGAAAAAGACGACC
Organism: Trichococcus sp. ES5; assembly: GCF_900067165.1. Taxonomy (NCBI): domain Bacteria; kingdom Bacillati; phylum Bacillota; class Bacilli; order Lactobacillales; family Carnobacteriaceae; genus Trichococcus; species Trichococcus sp. ES5. Next base: position 110,869 of record NZ_FJND01000002.1, on the reverse strand, counting down.
TCGATCGAATCAAAACCGGTCGTCATACTGGAAGGAATCCTGATTTTGGCCATACCCAAGTTGGTGCCAATGATCGACATCAAAATATTTGTGGATGCGGAACCTGACATCTGTCTGATCAGAAGAATCGAGAGGGATATCCGCGAACGGAACAGCACCTATGAGAGTACGATCGCCCGTTATCTGACGACCGTCAAACCGATGCATGATTCCTTCATTGAGCCGTCCAAAATCCAGGCCGACATCATCGTCCCGCGTGGAGGCCAGAACGACATCGCCACCGACATGCTCGGGGACTTAGTTGAGCACTACAGCCATCATGTTGTCTGAAGAGCAGCATGGGACCGATAGATCAATCAAAAAAAATCATGAAAAAAGCATTAGAAATAGACAAGAAAACGGAAATAGTATATAGTGTTCCTATGCAGTAATACTACTGTCAAAAAAGCAGAACACGCATTGAAACGAGAGGATTTATTCAGTGGATAACACAGAATTGTTGACGCGATTTAATTTGACCAGACACGAAGCAACCATCTACCTGACTTTGCTTGCGGACGGGGATTTGAACGGCTATGAAGTATCAAAAATAACCGGCATTTCACGCTCGAACGCCTATGCATCATTAGCTTCATTGGTTGAAAAAGGAGCGGCTTTCATCATTGAGGGGGAGACAACCCGATACACGCCAGTGCCAGTGGAGGAATTCTGCGGGAATAAGATCCGATCCCTGCAGGAATCCAAGCAGGAATTGATCAAGAATATCCCGCAAAGAAGAGAAGATGCGGAGGGGTACATAACCATCACAGGCGAACACCGCATACTGGACAAAATGCGTAATATGATTTCAGAATCCAAGTCCCGTGTCTACTTGTCCGTTTCCGGAAATATCCTGCCGGACCTTTTGACGGAAATGCAGGTTGCGCATCAGCGCGGCATAAAAATGGTCGTCATAACTGATACGCCGTTCCCTCAGGAAGGCATGACTGTCCATGTTTTAGAGAAGCCGAAGAAGCAAGTACGGATCATCGTGGACTCCACGACCGTTTTGACGGGTGATATCGATGAGGGCGAGTTTTCCACGTGCCTGTATTCCGGGAAGAAAAATGTAGTTGATTTATTGAAAGAATCGTTGCAGAACGAAATCAAAGTAGTCGAAATTATGAGAGGATTTGAAGCGAAATGACAAAAAAAGTATTTGTTGAAAAAGAGCAGTTGGAAGGAATCGTACAACAGTATCCGACTCCCTTCCATTTATATGATGAAAAAGGTATCCGTGAGAATGCGCGCAAATTGAATGCAGCTTTCTCCTGGAACAAAGGCTTTAAAGAATACTTCGCTGTGAAGGCAACACCGACACCGGCCATTCTGCAGATTCTGAAAGAAGAAGGTTGTGGCGTCGATTGTTCGACTTATACAGAGTTGATGATGGCTGATACACTCGGATTCAAAGGCGATGAAATCATGTTCTCTTCGAACGTGACGCCTAAAGAAGACTTTCAATTCGCCCACAAACTGAATGCGACCATCAATTTGGATGACATTACTCACATCGATTTCCTGGAAGAAGTAGCCGGATTGCCGGAAACGGTCAGCTGCCGATTCAATCCAGGCGGTGAGTTCACGATCAACAACGAAATCATGGACAAACCCGAAGACGCAAAATACGGCTTCACACGTCCGCAATTGACGGAAGGTTTCAAAAAGTTGATGGCAAAAGGCGTGAAGCACTTCGGCCTGCATTCGTTCCTAGCCAGCAATAACGTTGCGGATGAATACTATCCGATCCTTGCAGGCATCCTGTTCCAGACGGCCGTCGAACTGAAGGAAGAAACAGGCGCGGATATCACTTTCATCAACTTATCAGGTGGAATCGGCATTCCTTACCTACCGGAGCAAAAAGCTGCGGATGTAGCAAAAATCGGCGAAGGTGTCCGAAAGGCGTTCGAAGAGATATTAGTGCCTGCTGGTTTGGGTGATGTTGCAATCTACACAGAGCTAGGCAGATACATGCTTGGGCCATACGGTTGCTTGGTGGCGACGGCCATCCATGAAAAACACATCTACAAAGATTACATCGGCCTGGATGCCAGCGCAGTCAATTTGTTGCGTCCGGCAATGTACGGTGCTTATCATCACATCACCGTGATGGGCAAAGAAGATCAGCCAGCAGATCACTTGTATGATGTGACCGGCGGATTGTGCGAAAACAACGACAAATTCGCCGTTAACCGCATGCTGCCTAAAATCGACATCGGCGACTTGGTCGTGATTCATGATACAGGAGCGCATGGCTTCTCGATGGGGTACAACTACAACGGAAAATTGCGCTCGGCCGAAATCCTGTTGAAGGAAGACGGCGGCACGGAAATGATCCGCCGCGCAGAAACACCAGCGGATTATTTTGCAACGTTCGATTTTACGGGTCTTTTCAAAGACGTGAAATAAACGGAATCAAAAAAGAGGGGCCAGCGAGCACATAATCTGCTCGCTGGCCCCTCTTTTTTTGCCTCGCATTAATAAATTGATTTGGCTGCATGATATAATGTACTCTGGGTGAATGAACGAGGAGTGAGGGACATGTTTTTAAAAGAAACAATCAAGGAAAGCGTTTCGGCGCTTCCGTTGAAAGCTGGGGACTATTGCGTCATCACCGGAACGGCATTGGTGATGCATGGCATAAAAGAGGAAACTAAAGATATCGACATCAGCTGCACAAAGGAAGCGTTCCAAGCTTTAGCAGCTCAGGGATACCCGATCAAACAAGGCGAATTTGCCCGCAAAGTGATCTACAGCGAAGACGTAGAAATTTTTGAGGATTGGCATAGCGGGGACAGCACGATGATCGAGGGGGTTCCGGTCGCTAGCCTGGAATCAGTCATCGTTATGAAGAAGCAGTTGGGCCGGGAAAAAGATCTGTCAGACATCGCCAAAATTGAAGCACATCTGACCCAACGATAAAACCAGCAAAAAAAGCTGAAGAATGCCATTATAGAGGCGTTTCTTCAGCTTTTTGGATTGTCTGATTTAAACCAATAGTAATTGCAGCCAAGAGGGGGCGAAATACGCTCCGCCCATGGCAAGGAGAAAGAGGCCTTTCCAGATGATAGTAGGGATATATGTTTTAGTCGCCAAAGCTGTTCCGTCCCAATGGCTGTCATTTTTTAAAAGCAAAACAATGAAAAATTGATGGGCCAAACCAAGCATATACCAGACGACGAAACTGCTTGTGATGATGTCAACTGACTGATAAATCCTAATCAGAATGCTGGAGTCGTTCCGGTAGATCAAAATAGAAATACCAATAACAATCAGGATGATCAGATTCTGCCAAAAACTCTTTTCCCGAGCCAACAAATTCGTTAGTAGATAGATGCCCAAAAAAAGCGGAATGATCCAAAGCAACAGTCCCTGTAAATAGAGATAGGACATGACCACAAAGAACAATGCCTGCGAAACATAGCCGCCCAAAAGGCTAAAGAACATCCCCAACCCGCTGCGGTTTCCGATTTCGGCCAATCCGAGGATGCCGCTATTTTTGACGATTGCGGGCAGGACATTGAATTTTATCGACTGGATGCTTCCGCCCCATAAGCGCGCCGTCAGAGCATGGCCGCACTCATGGATGATGACGTTGGGGAGGTCCAGATAAATGCCGAACGTATACGCAAACCTGCCATGGCTGGAATAGTTGAAGTAAGCTACCGCAACAAAGAGAACAATCAATACGGGAAGGTCCATCAAACGAGTATCCTCCTTTCGATAAATGCATCAGTGCTCATTAAAGAGGATAACATGCAAATTGTATTTTTTTGTGAAGACGATAGGGAACTACCATGATTAAATCCAAACGAATCACCAAATAGCAAGAAGCCTTCCTTTCGACGTATACAGAAAGGGAGGCTTCTTCATTATCCGGTTGTTGAAGCTTGGGTTATTCGGTTTCGGTTGTAGTGCTGTCATTCCCGCCGAAAAGGTTCGTGAAGAATTGGACGATGGATTCCCAAATGCCCATGCTGTCTTCCTTCAGTTGTTCTTGATCAACAGTGCTCCAGGCCGTTTTTGCCTTCTCGAACAATTTTCCGCCAGTGGCTTGCAGTTCTTTACCGAAAGCTGCGATCTGTTCTTTTTGCTCGGCCGTCAGATTGATGTCACCGAAATTAATCATCAGATTTTGGATATTCGTGATGTTGTCCGCTGACAGAATACTGTCAAGATTATAGTTTTTCAGCACATCCTCGACTATCTGACGGATTTCATCTGCGCTGAGGGTGCCGTTGTTGGCATCCTTAGCTTCTTGGATATCCTGTTTCATTTCTACAATCGCTGCGTTCATCAACTCATCCGAATACCCGCTGTTGTCTTTATTTTCTTCGGTAACTGCAGAAGTAACAGCCAATTCTTCCTGGGCTACCCCTACAGCTTCAGAGTCCAATGTATTCCCTGAATCAGCGAAAGCTTTGTATACGCCTGCCAATGCCCCGGATCCGTCAACTGTGACGGCGGATGCCACCTTGATGTCCACATCCACTGCACCGGCTGTGATGGCGGCATTCTTGTATTGTGCCTCTGTGATGGAGGTGATTGTTTCAGGAGTCAGGATTTCCACCGAAACAGCACCATCGCTGTCGGCAGGCGTGATGTACGTGCTCGAATAGACTTGGCTATAAGGATAATCATCCTGCAGCAATCCGTTCAGTTCATTGACGGCCACAACCAACTCATTCGTCCCATCGGCCACTCCCAGTGTTTCTCTGGTTTCCTCCAGTTGGGCGGCATTCAGACTTTCGCCATAAGTGAAGATCGGTTCGATTGCGACTTTATCGGCGAATGCTGCCGGAGCGGTAATTCCCAATAAGGCCAATGAAGCCAGACCTGTTGTCATCATTTTTTTCAGTTTCATGGTTTAACCTTCTTTCTTTCGTAGCTTCCTAAAATTGTATCAAAGATAGACTACGAAATGTATTATGATTTTATTAAATAAGTATGAAGCTTCCGCGGCGCAAAGTCAAAGTATTCCCTAATAGGGGCCATTTGTACCGTTTCACGCACCGTTGTCCTTAGTCATGCGCGAAATCGTCTCAAAAATCGTTTCTGCAGCCGTTCAAATTATGAATTTGGATACCAAATAAGGGAACACATGTATAATTGTGTTCCCTATGAAACGTTGATTTATCAATGCCGAAATGGTATGCTTTTTTTAGCGAAATCACCCGAAACCCCCCGGATATCGGAGGGGATAAAATAGAGGAAACAAGAGGACATTTCAGTGAATACCACTCATGCAATCAAAGACATTAGCCAAATTCAAACATTGATGGACGTTTATCCGCCTCATTCGAAAAATCGCCTGCTGCTGGAGTATGCCATCCGTACTGGGTTGCGCATCAGCGACATCCTGAACGTGAAGGTAGGGCAAGTGCTAGGGAAAGAGTCGTATCAGATCGTCGAGATGAAAACGGGCAAGAAGAAGGAGCTGGCCATCCATGACCGCTTGAAGCAATCCATTTCGGATTACGTGGAACGGGAAGGGCTGACTGTTGCTGACTATTTGTTCTATTCCAACGCCGACAAGAGCAGCCATATCAAACGCACGCAGGCGCACCGCATCATCGCACATGCCGGGGATATGATCGGCATCACCTTGAGTGCCCATTCGCTGCGGAAGAGCTTCGGCTACCATTCCTATAAGCAGGGCGTCGATATTTCCTTGCTCCAGACAATCTTTCAGCACTCTTCGCAGGCGGTCACGCTCCGCTATATCGACATCACCCAGGAGAACATCAACAACGTATACAAACGGATCGATTTCGGATTTTAACACCCATAGAAAAATAACGTGTTTTGAGAGAGTTTCGTGATGGTGGGTACACATTCCCGATTGAAATCGCCTCAAAATGCGTTTCCACAAAAACAGCAAAAAGTACACCTTGCCATCTAAAGTCGGCAGGGTGCACTTTTTTAATTTGATGGTGATTTATAATCCCATATCTTTTTTCATTTTCTCAAGCTCATCTTCGACAGATGCCGAGCCTTGGCTGGCGTATTTTTCTTCCAGTGCCTTCGCTTCGTCGATCGGTGTCATGTTCAACTCGGACATCGCATTCGCTTCATCCAACATTTTGTCGGCTTTTTCTTCCATGCGTTCGAAAGAGCTCATGGCACCTTTCGTGCTTGCGATGGAATCCGTCGCTTTGTTGAGTGTTTCCTGGGTTTTGGCGACCGCCATCTTGGATTTGATCATTTCGCGGCGGGATTTGAGCGTTTCGATGTCGGTTGCCAGTTTATCGTGCATCTGACGCATCTTGACGGCATTCTCATGGGCTGAAGCGTATGAAGTCGCCAATCCGGCACCGACATTTTCCAATTCCTGCTTTTTGGTCAGGAAAATTCGGGCATCGTTCTCATTGGCAGCAGCCAAGGCTTTTTTGGCGTAGTCCGTATATTTGATGACTTCGGCCTGGTTCTCGTCGACCAAGCGTTTAGTCCGGGTTTCCTCAGCCATGACGCCGGCCGTGCTCCTTTTTACCTCAGCCAAATCTTCCATCATGTCGCGCAGGTATTGGTCGATCATCTTTTCCGGATTTTCCATTTTGTCGATCAAAGCATTGATGTTTGCACTGATGATATCCGAGAATCTCTCCAGTATTGCCATTTCCGTTTCCTCCTTAGGGTTTCATATCTTCCTTGGTTTCGTCTTCTGGCTGCGGGGTAGGGTTGATATCGGTTGTATCGGTTTGTTGCGGGACATCGGCATCATATTTTTTCGTCAGTTCTTCCGTCTCGGTGTTGCCGAACGTATCCAACGGCGTCTTGAGGATGTCTTCGGTTTGCTGCGCTTCCAGGTTCTTTTGTTTTTTGGCATGCCTCCACCACAAGAACAGAAGGGCGAGCAGAACAACAACGCCGAATACGATCAGGACCGTAATCCACGGGGAACGCGTCACTTCCATGATGCGATCCGCAGAATCTCGGAAAGCATGGCTGAAAAATTCTTCGTCCGTCTTATTGTCGTCGTAGTAATAGGAATCGATATAATCGAGCAAGACATCGCCGGCCTCCGTATCGATGACGGTGGCAGCCTGCGTACCGACAACATAATAATCCATGTACATGCTGGACTGATATTCGAAGAAGACCAACAGCAAGTGGGCTTCGTCCGCAAAAAGTTCGTCATACTTTTCGTTCGCAAAGCTTTCCAAATCCTCCATCGAAGGATTGGTCGATCCGTTGATGTCATCCGTCAAGTAAAGATAGGGTTGCACGCCAGTTTTCTCGTAAAAATGCTTCATACCGGAAGTCAATTCCGACCGGTTGCCGATCCAGCCAATCGTGTCCGTATAATAATCAGTTTCGGTTACTGAACCATCCGGAAGGGGCTCCCGTTCCACTGTGGAAAGGGTGATTTCATTGCCTCCACCCGAACTGGAGGTAGAGGAACCTGAATTGAAAGAAAAAATCAAACCAAAAACGACAGCCAGAATGATCACTATCAACGCAATCGTGCCGCATCCTAAGCCGCATCCCGGAGCGCCTCTGGGACCTCCACCTGAGAAGATAGGACCGCCGGATGAGGGGCCTCTGATGATAGGGCCGCTCCGGAAAATCGGGCCACTCGAACCGGAACGGGGGATATTAAACCCGCCGCCACCAAATGATCCACCACTTCCTCCGCGACTTCCACCACGACCGCCTTTGCTGCTGCCGAATGAACCGCTGCCAAAAGAGCTGCCGCGACCGCCGCTGCTTCGGCCACCGCCACCACGGCTGCCGCCGAATGAACCGCCTCCTCCACGTGAACCGCCACCGCCTCCTCTTGCCATATTCTACACCTCCTTATATGCTTGATTGCCTCATCAAAGTCAATCTATCACAAATTGTAAGCGCTGTTAATTTGTAGCTATTAGACAAATATGACAACAGCTACAGCCTTTGGAAAATCTCGTGGAATATATTCTGACAAGAAAATGTAACAATAACATCGACAAAATCAGAAAGAAACGGTAAGATGTTCTTACATGGAATCAACGTACCGGCATTAAAAATGGCACTCGAAGGAATAATCTTAAGGGGAAAGCGGAAGGAGTGGGCTACATGAAGTTGACCGAAGGAACAGAAATAGACGACTTTTTATTTTTGACGAAGAATGGAAATTGTGAAAGTTTCCAATCTCAGCTGAAACGCAATTTCACTGCAGTGATTTTCCTGAGACATCTGGGGTGCGGCATGAGCCAACTGGACATGCTGAAATACCGCGATGCCTACAAATTCCTCAAAGAACAGGGTATCGAAATCCTGATGGTGATACAGGGCACAGAAGCTGCTGTTGCCGAAAGAACTGCCAAATTGAACATCCCATTCACTGTCATAGCGGACCCAGAGCAGGAATTGTATGGGCACTTCAATATTCCTTCTTCAGAGTCAATGCGACAACTTGTATACGGCGTTTCTGAAGATAAATTGCTGGAATTCGACTATTATGGGATCGAATGTCAACGATTTGAGGGGAATGAATTACAACTGCAGGCGACAATCGTCGTCGATAGAAAAGGGCAAGTTGTCCTGAGCCATTACTCCGAAAACATCAGCGATGTGCCGTCTCCTTCTGAATTGTACCAAATGCTGCAAGCTGTACCTGTAAGAAGCTGAAAATAGAAAAAACATAGCGAACGCGCCCATATTCCGGCAATAGGAAAGGGCGCTTTCGCTTTTTCTTTTTCTTTGCCTGTATCGCAAATGCTCTGATTCGTTCAATCAGCTACTTTGGTGGTAATATAAAGGTACGAAGGTTGCTGGAAATGTTTCTGGAGCGAGGAGAGGTACTATGAAAAACGTGACGGTCAACAGAATAAAATTGGAGCAGTTTTTGCAAGGCCTGAAGGAAAGGGTGACTCCGGATCACGAGAGTCAAACGGAACAGGATATCCTGATGTTCATGGAAGAAATTGTGACAGAGCAAAGAAAAAACGTGAATTATGATGATCTGATCAGAAAGATCCAGTCCTATTCAGGTTGTAACCGTGCGTATCTCGAATCTGAGCTCGACATCCGCATGAACAAATTTCCACATGGTTCTTTAACAGAACTGGTGGTAAACAGCATGGATTCGGATGATTATCTCACATTGCTGGAAATCGAAAATCCAACTGCTTCCGATTTGGAATTCCTCGAAGAAGTCAAAGAAAAGCTGCTTGAATATTTCGATTGACGGGTATCAGAGCGTTTGTTCTTCACTATATAACTTGTATAATGTATAATGTGTATACAAATGATAGGAGGAATAGAAAATGACTCTGACAAAAGAAAATAAAGTTATTGAAAGAAAATTAAGAAAAGTCGGAAACAGTCTCGCGGTAACTATTCCGATGGAAGTGTTGCAGCAAATTGGCCTTAAAGAAGGGGACACCTTAGAATTTGATACACAGGGTGAAAAGGTAACAATGAAAAAGAAACAAGAAGTAATCACAGAGTCGTTTATGGAATTGGTGAAGGGGATTTGCGACAAAAATGATGAAGCATTGAAAGAATTGGTCGACAAATGATCGTTTCTTTGTCTGAAAGCCAACTCATTGCGATCAATGTATATCTCATTCAGCGATACTCTCCAGATGAATTGATTGGTGTAAAAGATTCTGGATCGTTGCATATGTGTGTCAATTCTGTTTATGCTACTGCATTTGGAGAAGAGGTTTATCCTTCAATCATTGAAAAAGCAGCGATCTTGTTTATCAACCTAGTCAAAAAACATTGTTTTCACAACGCAAATAAACGTACAGCCTTCGTTGCTTTAGAAGCCTTTCTGACATTGAACAGCAAAGAATTGTCACTCACGACAGATGAAGCAATTTCGCTATGTGTCAATGTTGCAACTTGGGATGAAAGTTTTGACGCCCTAAAGGATATGGTTATCAAAGAAATTTCTGAAAAGTTGACATAGCGCCCTCACATGCGTTCGGGGAAAATCTCGGGCGCTTTTTAGGTTGCGAATCTATATTGCCGGCAGATTACCTGATTAATCATCTTGACGTAAAATAAATTCAAACATATGTGTGGATACTCCAGAATGTTTTTGCATATTTGTCCAGTTGAAAAAAATTCAACGAGGAACATTTTCTCAAATAAAACAAAAAATAAGATTACTATCTGTGGCGATCCAGAATAATAGAAAAATACTGATAAATCTCTCCAAAAGCATAGGGTGAAGACCTTCTATTTAAATTTGGATATTCTAGTTTACATAATATATATTATACTAAGTTAAATCTAAAAATGATCATATACTGAGATAACCATAATCGTCCGGACCATACCGCATAAAAATAGCAAAATTGCGAAATAATCAACGTTATCGCAATTTTGCTACATATTATTATTTATTCGTCATTTTAACTTATCCCGCGTCAACATCATCATGCATCGAATCGATCGCTGCATACAAGATTTCTTCAGCAATCAAATCTTTTGACCGCACCGAAATTTGGATTGGTTCTTTATCCGCTTGAAAAATGGTCACTTCATTTGTTTCTTTGTTGAAACCTGCATATTCTTTCGAAACGTCATTTGCTACGATCATGTCCGCATTTTTGCGTTTCAGCTTATCCAGCGCATAATGTTCGACATCATTCGTTTCAGCCGCAAAACCGATCAAAAATTGGCCTGTTTTTCTTTTTCCTAGTTCAGCCAGAATATCTATCGTTTTCTCCAAAACCAAAGTTAAATCCTCGTTTGTTTTCTTGATTTTGACGTTTGCTTGTGTTTTCGGTCTGTAATCAGATACAGCCGCTGCCATGATGACCATATCTAGATTGTGAAATTTATCTAACACTTCTGATTCCATTTCTTCGGATGATTGTACGTAAATTGATTCGACTCCAAAAGGTATCGGCAACAGATTCGTTGCGGTTACCAATGTCACCTCAGCACCTAAATCACGGGCGGCTTTAGCCAAACTGTAGCCCATTTTTCCGGAAGAATCATTGCTGATGAATCTTACCGGATCGATGCGCTCTTTTGTTCCTCCTGCTGTGATGAGCACTTTTTTACCTTTCAAAGGCAGTTCTTTGGCGTTATTCAGAACGACCAGCTGTGCGGCCTCCACAATTTTTTCCGGTTCAGGCATGCGCCCTTTGCCTTCATAACCTTCAGCCAAAAAGCCTGTGTCAGGTTCCATGATTTCATAGCCGTAACTTTTCAGAGCTTCCATATTCCGGGCTGTAGCCGGATTCTCCAGCATATGTTGGTTCATGGCAGGCACAATCAGGCGTGGAGCCGTCGTAGCCAATAGCGCTGTCGACACAAAATCATCGGCAATGCCGTTCGCCATCTTGGCGACGATGTTTGCTGTTGCTGGCGCTATGACTGCAAGCTCCGTCCAATCTGCCAAATGGATATGACTGACGAACTGTGCATCTTTTTCATCGAAGGTATCTGTGTAGACGACGTGCTTGCTCAATACCTGGAATGTCAACGGCGTGACGAATTCCTGGGCCGAAGCGGTCATCGCGACTTTAACTTCGGCGCCCGCTTTGATGAATTTTCTGACGAGATCGGCTGCTTTATAGACTGCGATGCCGCCCGTTACATAGATGGTTACTTTCTTGTTTGTTAACAAATTATACGCCCCGCTTACATTCGACTATTTTGCTTACTTTTTGCCCTCATGGCTATCAATGAAGGCTCTTGCCCGACTGATGAATTCTTTCAACACTTTGATCCGGGCATATTCTTTTTGGGTCCCTTCGACTATGATCCACGGAGCATCTTTTGTGTCTGTTCTGGCGACCATCTCGTTCATCGCTTCTTCGTATTGCTCGAATTTTTCATGGTTCCGCCAATCTTCGTCGGTCAGCTTGTGATTCTTCTCCGGGTCGTTTTCCCGGTCCTTGAAGCGCCGTTTTTGCTCTTCTTTGTCGATCACGATCAGGAACTTAATGATCAACAAGCCGTCATGGACCAAGTTGTGTTCCATTTCATTGATTTCATCATAGGCAGCGGCCCAGCGGTGTTCTGGCGTGAAACCTTCCACCCGTTCAACCAATACGCGGCCGTACCAGCTTCTGTCATAAATGGTCATCTTTCCTTTTACCGGGAAAGTCTGATAGAAACGCCAAAGATAGTTATACCGGCTCTCGTTTTCCGTAGGTGCAGCAGTTGTGGCGACATCATAGCTGCGGGGGTCGATCAGTCTCGTTAATCGGCTGATTGCACCACCCTTGCCGGCTGCATCCGTCCCTTCGAACACAAGGATACACGGAATCTTTTTCAGCCACATTTCGTAGACCAATTGCCCCGCTTCTTCCTGCAGTTTTGGCAGCTGCGCCTCATACTCTTCTTCCATTATGGCGGCTTTCAGATCGACTTTGGCCAGTGGCTTTTCCTTCAGGCCGGAACGTATCGGCGCGGGTGGTTTCTTTTCGGTCTGCTCAAGATGACTTTTCAAAGTGCTGATTGCGATGCTGATCGCTTCTCGGGAAGCGTCTTTCAGATCCTCTGAAGAAATTACGTGCCACGGAGACGATTCGAAATTTGTGTTTTCCAGTATTTTATCGAAATGTTTCAAATATTTAGGGTACTTTTTGAGTTGTTTTTCATCGTCTTTCGTGATGAGGAATTCTCTGTAAGGATCTTCTTTCAGTTTCGAAATCCGTTTTTCCATCGTGTTTTCGGACTGGTGCAGAAACAGTTTCAGGACAATCGTGTTATCAGCAACCAGCATCCGCTCCAAGAAACTAATATAGCCAAGGTGATGTTCCAGTCGTTCATCCTTCACTTTCAGATCGTTCATGAGTTCAGAATAGAAACTCCGGTCAAAAAAAGCGATCCTCCCTTTTCCGGGTAAATCCCGTGCGAAACGCCACAAAAAAGGACGCTCTGCGTAATCGTCCAAGGCATCATCAAAGGCGCTTACTTCGAAATAACGCGGATCCAATTCTCTCGTCAGATCCTTCAATATATGCCCTTTTCCTGAGGATTCCCAGCCATCGACGACAATCAGCATGGATGAATCGCTACTGACCAATTTTCTTTGCAAAGCGGCCAATTCACTGCCGAGTTCAGACCTTTTTGTGCCGGATAATGTCTTGTCTTTTTTATCAAAATCAAAGTCCTTTAACATATGCTACGCCACCTTTTCTGCTTTTAACTATTTTATCACAAAACAGACTGATGCAAAGTGATACGGATTAGTTGATAATTGCAGCAGACGATTTAAAAGGCGCTATTCTGTGAAAGGGACAACTTCGATGGTGACATGATTGTAGTCACCGATGATTTTTGAAACTGGACAGCGTTTATGGGCGGATTGCGCAAGTTTCTCGACGTCTGCTAACTCCATGCCTTCGACTGAAACAAAGGCCTTCAGATCGAAATAAAAGCCTTTTCCGTCTTCTTCCCTGCAGAAATCGACATGCACTTGCACCTGGCTGCGTGCTTGGGCTCCTCTAGCTTTCAACAGAGCTTCGATGGTTGCGTTTAAACAGGTCGACCATGAGAGGCCGAATAATTGCTCCGGATTAAATCCAGGCAAATCTTTCAGTGGGTCCGACGTTCGTAAAGAAGACCCATCGGATACTCTGGCTATTCCGTTCAAACCCTCACTATTTATGACCTCTGTGTGATATAACGATTTTTCCATAAAATTTACTCCCCTTTCTTTCTAATTGTTGTTTTGTTTCCTCTATTTTAACACGACTCACCACAATTAGCAGAAAAAACAGCGCCGGATGCCCCTGAAAGGACAATCTGGCGCTGTTCGGATAACGGCGGCTACGCGGTGATCAATTGTTCAAGCAAATCAGGTCTGAAGCCGAAAAATGGCTCAACGCCATCAAAGACGACTACAGGCAAAGATTGGAAACCCAACTCTTTGACTTCAGCCAGGGCCACTTCGGATTCCTGGATATCTTTGATTTCATAACGGATGCTGTTGTCATCCAAAAATTTCTTTGTGAAATTGCACTGCATGCAATTTGGTTTCGTGTATACTGTGACATTCTTGTTCGACATGATGGTTCCCTCCATTGATTATCCGATAAAAACTTTTTTCGAATAAAGCTTATGGATACATCATACAGTATTATCGATTAAAAAACAAACCATATCTAGTGGTTTATGACTAAATGAATCAGTCCAGATCGATGGAGAGTTCCTGCGCAGCGGCCGAAGATCTGATTTTTTCATAGACGAAATTCATGCTTGGCGGGAAGAAAAGCATGCTGATGATGGTCCCTTCGCGTACGGTAATGGCGGTGTCGGTTGAGAATGCGATCAGCAAAGCAGCTGCGATCAACAACACATCGACTATTTGGCGCACTTTCCCGAAGTTGAAGCCGAAACGGTTACTGAAGGCCATACAAGCGCCCTCCAAAGGCATACTGATGTAATTTAAAGCCATCATCGATCCGACCCCGATTGCGGCTATGATGCCCCCTAAAATGACCATGGCGATCTTCACCCAGTACTGGTCGATCGTCAAACCGGAAAAAACTGTATAAAGCATCAGGTTCATCACTTGGCCGAGAATCAATGTGACAGGAATCTGAAACAATTGTCTGAGCGAAAAATCTTTTTTCATCAAAAGCCATTGGATGCCTACACATGTGATATTCAATATGATTGCCAGCGTTCCGATTTTGATGCCGGAAAGTTGGTTGATGCTCATGTTAAGGGCTTCATAGGCACCCACGCCGACGTTGGCTTTCACTGTGAAACTCGCCCCGATAGCGGTTATGGTGACCGCAACGATGACCAATAACATGTTCTTTAAATGTTTCGTCATTTTTTCACCTATCCATTCATTATTGTGCCTAGTCATTATAAAGAAATAAGCAACGAATTGCAATTCGCTGCTTACTCCGGGTCTTGCATTTATTTGGTGTAGACGACCTTGCCATCCACTAATGTATAAAGTGTTTCACCTTTGACTTTCCAGCCGGTGAACGGTGTATTTGTCGCTTTCGAAAGGAAGTCTTCGCTGCGGATTTCGTATTCGTTGGCCAAATCGAAGATGGCGATATCCGCTTGGGATCCGATATCCAGTGTCCCTGACCCCATACCGAACAATGCTGCAGGCTTGACGGTCATCCAATCGACCAGTTGTTTCAAGGTGAAGACGCCGCCCAAGACGAAGTTGGAATACATTAATTGGAAAGCAGTCTCGATGCCGACGATACCGAATGGAGCGCCGACCATACCGCCTTGTTTTTCTTCTTCGCCGTGCGGTGCATGATCGGTTGCGATGCAGTCGATTGTGCCGTCCAACAAACCTTCGATCAAGGCTGCGCGGTCTTCAGCGCCGCGCAATGGCGGGTTCATTTTGTAGATGGCAGTATCCGTTGGGATGGAACCATCGATCAGAATCAAGTGATGTGGTGCGACTTCGGCAGTGACATGGATCCCTGCGCGTTTGGCATCACGGATAACGCGTACGCTTTCTTTCGTGGAAACATGGCAGACATGGTAATGACAGCCTGTCGCTTCCGCCAAAAGCACATCGCGGGCGATTTGTGTCGATTCCGTAACGCTCAAGATTCCTGGCAGATTTAATTCGTCGGAGCGCGTACCTTTGTGCATCACGCCTCCGAACAACAGGGAGTCATCTTCTGTATGCGCAACAAGTGCGGCGTTGTTCTTTGCGGCTTCCTGCATCGCCAAATACATTGTTCCGGCCGTTTGGACACCGACACCGTCGTTGGTGAAGGCGAAAGCGCCGGCTTCCAATAATTGCTTCTGATCGGTCAGGACATCACTGCGCAAGTTCTCGGTGATTGGCGCGTACTGTTTGACTTTGATGATGGCAGTATCTTTGATCAGCTGTTGGATAGCAGCAAATTTATCTGCCGTATCCGGAACGGGATTCACGTTCGGCATTGCGCAGACAGTAGTGAATCCTCCGCGAGCAGCTGCCTGTGTGCCTGTTTCGATGGTTTCTTTATAGGTGAAACCTGGTTCACGCAAATGTACGTGCACATCTACCAATCCGGGAGTGACCAGACCACCCTTGGCATCGATGACGGTTGCATCAGCATCCGCTACCTGCAGATCCTGGCCGATCGCGGCGATCTTATCGTCTTTCACATATATCTCTACAGGAATAAGTTCCTCTTTTTGACCCAACATTTTCGCGTTTTTTATCCAAACTGACATGTTATCCCTCCACTGGTGAATTGTTATTGTTATCCGTTCGTTGTTCTTCCGTTTACGATGGCTTCCAAGATGGCCATTCTGGCAAAGACGCCATTTTTCATTTGCGTCACAATCCGTGAGCGGCGGCATTCCACTAGGCTATCCGCCAATTCCACATCGCGGTTGACTGGAGCGGGATGCATGATGATGGCTGTTTCCTTCATGCGGGCTTCCCGAGCGACAGTCAGTCCGAATTGATCCAGGTACTCTGCTTTTGTATAGCGCATTGCTTTACCGCCATGACGTTCCGTCTGGACGCGGAGCAGCATGATGACATCGACTTCGCCGATGATGTCATCAATGTCCATGTGCGTGCCGTATTGGTCGAAAGTAGGATCGTACCACTCTTCAGGACCTGTGAAATAAACGGTCGCTCCGAGGCGTTGCAGCATCTGCATGTTTGTTTTGGCGACGCGCGAGTGCGACAAGTCGCCGCAGATGGCCACCTTCACACCGCTGAAAGTATGGAACTTTTCGTAGATCGTCAAGAGATCAAGCAAGCACTGGCTTGGGTGCTGGCCGGCGCCGTCTCCGCCGTTCACGATGGACGCAGTAATGCCCGGGCTTTCGATCAACTCTTTGTAGTAGGCTTCTGCGCTGTGGCGGATAACGACCACATCCACGCCAATCGCCGATAAGGTCAGGACCGTGTCATAAAGCGTTTCGCCTTTGCTGACGCTGCTGGTCGAAGTATCAAAACCGATGACCTGCATCCCCAACTTATGCTCCGCCATTTCAAAGCTTTTGTGCGTGCGTGTGCTGTTCTCGAAAAATAAGTTCGAAGCGTAGATTCCCGCAGTCAAATTTCTGTCCGGTTGGACGCCGTTTTTGAATTCGGATGCACGCAGGATCAGGGACATGATTTCCAGATTCGTGAGTTCCTCGACACTTACAAAGTTTTTTAATGCGATCTGATTTGTCGTCTGCATCATTTAAAAGCCCTCCAATTAGTTTTTTTGTGAATGGAGGCAAAAAGAACCCGAAGAATTTGTAAGTTCTTCAGGTTCTAGGTCAGCCGCTCCCATATTTGGATACAGAGCGGCCATCTAGTGACCTTGCGGGCCTCACAGGACCCCCTTAAAGTCTCACATTCGCTATTAAATTGTGCGATAGGATAAATCTCCAGAAAAAAAGCCCATGGTCAAAGAGACAATGGGCATAAAGTCATGATGAAGGCGCAGTACGCCTGATATGCTCCTTAGTAGTCTCTCTGGACTCTCGTTAAAGGAAATTCATTCTGTTGCTAAAATAATAACGCGCATAGACACTTTTGTCAATGATGACTAAACGGATGTTGTGTTTTTTCGCAATCAAGCAAGATACAGTCCCCTCAGCCGATGCGGATCGGCTTGGAACGGTCATCATGTCCGATGAAGGCCGTTTCCCACACCGGGAACCCGTACCGCGAAGCATAGCCCCTGCACACAGCCAGAAAAGCGGCCTTTTTTCCATCCAACTCGATTTGCGTGAATTGCCCGATGAGCATACCATTGATTTTTTCGAACGCGACCAATTGTTCCAGTTGCGCCAACCCGCTGCACATCGCTTCGTACCTGCCGCCTGCCGATTCGAGGACCATCACTTTGTTTTCCAATTCCGGCCAATAAGGGGTCCCTGCCAGCTTCAGGAAACAACGCAGATTCCCGCCTGAAAAAACTACCGAAGATTGCTCAGAGGCACTGTTTCCGCCTATTCCGAACGTGCTGGTCCAGTCTGCATCGTTACCGCTGGATAAATCACGGAGGGCTTGTGTTTGGAATGCTTCCTCCTGGCTCACGAGCACTTTTGGGTTATAGAGGATATTCTGGATGCCGGTCTTGGCTTGGATCGCATTCACGATCACAGAATTATCGCTGTAGCCGAAGTAGGGTTTCGGATTCTTTTTTATGATCCCGAAATCGAGATAAGGCAATATTTCATTGGCTAAATCCCCGCCGGATAAGTCAAATATCGCTTTTACGCTCGCATCGGAATAAAGGGACAATAAAGCCCCTGCACGGGATGCAGGGGCCTCGGTTTGCTGTGTCTCTTTATCCAGGAAAAGTACGTCACTCATTACGGTCTCAAGGCCAAAATCATGCTTGAGTTTCCGGCTGAGCGACGAAACCATTTCCAGCGAGCGGTCATTATTCGTCAATCCGTTCGAGCAGCTGATGAAGCCAATCGCATCTCCCGGATGCCACATAAAGATCACTACCTTTCTGTCAGACCAAGATGTCTTGGATGGATAATTCCTGAAGTTCAGCAAACACTTTTTCGGGCGTCAATGTTTTCTTCGTTTCAGCGTCGTAATCGTTCATGATTTGACCGTGAT
The DNA here is from genome assembly GCF_900067165.1 of Trichococcus sp. ES5. Lineage (NCBI taxonomy): Bacteria > Bacillati > Bacillota > Bacilli > Lactobacillales > Carnobacteriaceae > Trichococcus > Trichococcus sp. ES5. Next base: position 92,373 of record NZ_FJND01000002.1, on the reverse strand, counting down.
GCAGCACCAGCATGCGGTTTCCGTACTGGATCGCGTCCTGAAGGTTGTGGGTGATCATGATGCTGGTAAGGTTGTTGTCGACCACTTGTTGATTCGTCAATTCCAAAACCAATTTGGCCGTTTTCGGATCCAACGCTGCCGTATGTTCGTCAAGCAGAAGGATATCCGGTCTTTTCATCGTTGCCATCAGCAGCGCGATGGCTTGTCTTTGGCCGCCCGACAAAAGCCCGATATCAGAGCCCATACGGTTTTCCAGGCCTAAGCCCAATTTTTTCAGTTCCTCTTTGAAGAATGCTTTTTCTTCGTGTGAAGTCCCGAAGCGCAGCGTCCGTTTTTGGCCTCTGCGGTATGCCAAGGATAAGTTTTCCTGCACCGTCATCCGTGGAGCGGTCCCCATTTTTGGATCCTGGAAGACCCGACTGATGTATGGCGCGCGCTTATCTTCTTTCAGGAATGTAACATTTTGTCCGTTTACGATGATATCGCCTGTATCAGGCAGGAAGTTTCCGGAAATGGCATTCAACAGGGTTGATTTGCCTGCTCCGTTGCCTCCGACCAAGGTGATGAAATCGCCTTGTCTGACCGTCAGATTGACGTCCTGCAGGGCGTTGACCTGATTGGGTGAACTAGGGTAGAACGTTTTGGAGACATGTGACATCGTCAACATCGCTTCATGATTAGTCATTTCGCTTCACCTTCTTTCGCAATGAGTACATGTAGTAGGTTTCCTTGATTTTCGGCAACGCCAAGAAGAAGGTCAACAATACGGCTGAAATCAACTTGAAGTCATTCGGATTCATGCCGGCTTCCAATACCATCACCATGATCAAGCGGTACAGGACCGAACCGAGCATCAGGCAAACCAAACGCATTTTGAAAGAGACGTTCGTGAACAATACTTCGCCGATGATGATCGAAGCCAGACCGATGACAATCGTTCCGATACCCATGCTGATGTCGGCGTAGCCATTGTCCTGGGCGATGATGGACCCGGCCAATGCGACGATGCCGTTCGAAATCATCAGGCCGACGATTTTCATCGTATTTGTGGAAATACCCAATGAGCGGGCCATCGCTTCATTGTCACCTGTCGCGATGACAGCTTGACCGAATTCCGTTTTGAAAAAGATGACGTAGAGCCCAATAATCAATACGACTACCAACAAGCCCAACGTAATCGTGTCGAAATGTCTTGGGAGATTCATGTTTTGGAAAACGGTGAAAATCGTATCCTTGCCCAACAGACTGATGTTTGCTCTACCCATCACGCGCAGGTTGATGGAATAGAGGCCAGTCATCGTCAGAATACCCGCCAAAAGGCTGGGAATCTGCAATTTTGTGATCAAAAAACCAGTTATCAGTCCGGCTGAACTGCCGGCAATGATGGCAAATATAATAGCGATATAAGGATTGGCGCCTAAAGTGATGGCTTGAACAGCGACAGCCGCACCGAGGGGAAATGAACCCTCGGTAGTCATGTCAGCCAAATCCAATATACGGAAACTTACAAATAAACCCAGTGCCAGAATACTCCAAAGCAACCCTTGGGAGACGGCGGAAATAATCATGTTCATTAAATTTACTCTCCTTCACCTACAAAGATGGCGTTCTGTGCGATATCATCAGGAATCGTGATGCCCAATTGGTCTGCTTTTGCTCGATTGATGACCAGTTGGATCCCAGTCGCGTACTGTACCGGGTAAGTAGCGGGATCGGCCCCAGCCAGGATATCAGCCGCAACAGCACCCGTTTGAGTTCCCAATGCATATTGATTCAAACCGATTGTCGCTAATCCGCCTTCTTCAACCATCGTGTCCACAGCAGGGAATACCGGGATGTTGTAAGAATCCGCAACCGGGATCAATGTCGCCAATCCGCTTGCGATAGTATTATCTGTCGGTACGTAGATAGCATCCACTTCGGAAGCAAGGCTTTCAGCGACTTGCGCGATATCGTTCGTTGAAGTGACTGTTTTCGTGACGGTCTTCAAGCCTAATGAAGCAGCAATTTCTTCAGCCTCTTTAGCGGAACTGATTGAATTGTCCTCTGCTGATGAGTAAAGGATACCGACCGTTTTGACATCAGGAAGCAATTGTTGAATCAAAATAAACTGATCGCGGGCCGGAGTCTTGTCGCTGACGCCGGTGATGTTGCCGCCCGGTTTTTCCATTGACTGCACAAGGCTGGCAGCCACCGGATCCGTGATGGCTCCCAAAATGATCGGAATATCGCTGGATGCGTTCGCCAAGGCTTGTGCTGCAGGGGTAGCGATGCCGATCATGATGTCCGCGTCATTCGAAACGAACCGCTCCGCTATCGATTGCATATTGGACTGGTCGCCTTGCGCATTTTGGAAATCGATCGTTGCCGTTACGCCGTCCACATATCCGGCCTCTTCCAATTGGTCGATAATACCTTCCCCAATCTGATCGAGTGCCGGATGGGTAGTCAATTGCATAATACCGATGTAAGGCAAATCCGAGTTGATGCTGTCGGTGGAGCTTGCTGCAGAACCGTCCGAAGAGGTGTCCGCATTATTGCCCTCCGTATTGCCGCATGCCATTAATACTGTCGCTGCCATTAAGGTCAAGATGCTTGCGCGTACTCTGAATAATTTGTTCATTTCTGATTCCTCCAATGTTTCTGCTTCTTATTTTGTAAAAAGGTGATAAAAAAACCGCCATCTGAACCAAGTATGGCGGCTGAATACAGAAAACGCCACACAGACCGATATTGTCTATGTGGCGGCTTAAATATCTTTAGTAATCCACATAGATACTGTTCAGATGTTTCATCTGAGGCTGTATCTATGGACAATCAATACGTCACAAAGAACAACCTACTCCACGTGGCTTTGCCAATCAAAAAAATTCATTTCGGAAACGCGAGTATATGCTGACATGCTTGATTGCTCCTTTATGATTGATAATTCAATAGTAACCAATGCGAAAAACAAAGTCAAGAGTAGGATTAGAAAAAGATGAGGTATTCTCATATTGTCTTCCGCTTCCTTTCCGCAAAACAAAAAGCATGATCAAGGAACAACCCTGTGATCATGCTTTTTTCCTTTGATTGACCCAAAAAACTTCGGGGGAAGCTCAAGTTGGCCTACAAAATGAATGCACCTTTTTTGTGTATACAGGTAATCGAAGGGTGCTGAATGAAGGATGGATATGCATTGAATAATGGCAGTATACGTTTGCTGATTTAGCTTACGAAAAAATGAGCAAAACACCATACCTTGCAATTTTGCTGATTCATCCATTACGTACTCCATCCCCCCAAGGTTATTTCTCTCACCACAAAGCGATGAGATTTTTAATAAACGACAAGCCCCCAAGTCCACTTGTCGCGATGGATTCAGTTTGGATATCACAATCCTTTTCTTCTGCAACACCGCACGGAGAAATGCTGACGACTTTTTGTTGGTGGTTATGAAGGAACAGCAGGCCCCCATTATGACGGGCTCCAATCATAATGGTGCTGATATTCAATAACGCACAAGGTCCAGCAAGCCGCAACCGCTTCCATGTTTCGATTACTTCCCTAGTATAAGTCACTGACTGTGTAAAAGCAACATTAAATGTCATTTTATTTACTTTTTATTTTCAGGTTCAATGATCAAGTTGCGCCCTAGCCTGATCATTGATTTCCTGGAGTGTTATTTGATGAAACGAAATTCTAAAAAAATGTTAGCCAGAGATTCCAGGAGTATACGATTAAATACTTATATATAAGCATTTCATCGTACTATTATTACACTGTATCCACACGTTCGATACGTTTTTCGCAAGAGATATCGGACATATTGCACATAGGTGTTCATTAAATTCCGATAAATAAAAAAAACGAACCGAAATATCAATATGCTGTTTGTTTAATCGTGGAACTAACAGTATTTTGTTTCATCCCCGCCTTTGCCTGCTTGGGCATCTGGACATCCATTTTTTCAGGCCCGGTATTTATTGATAATAGCTTCCAGCATTGCAAAGGGGTAGCTTATCAGCTATCGACATCAGGACCGGTCGTTTTTTAAAACTGCCTATTTGGAACATGTGTTTATTTGCGGGAATTCTTTTTCAGAAAAATAAAAGTAAAAACCCGAAAATTTTCGCATATTTTTTCTTTATTCTAACATTTTCATAACCATTAAAACTTATGTTTTTTTCGTTAATAGGATACGAAAAAGAAACAGGACAGACGTCGGAGATGATATGGTATAATGAAAGGCGTATATTGACATGTACTAGGAGGTGTTCTCATGTCTTTTGATGGTGTATTTACACGTGCCATGGTCAAGGAATTGAACCGCGACCTGGAAAACGGCAGGATCAGCAAGGTCTATCAACCGTTTCAACACGAAATTATTCTTACCATACGAGCCAATCGGAAAAACAAACGGGTATTGCTGTCAGCTCACCCATCCTACGCTCGGATACAAGTAATCAATGATAACTTATCCAATCCCGATTCCGCGCCTAATTTCTGTATGGTGTTGCGCAAAAATCTGGAGGGTGCCTACATCGAAGACATCAAACAATTGGGCAACGACCGGATCGTCATTTTCTCGTTCCGGAATTTCGATGAACTCGGCGACCAGCGCCAGATGGAATTGATCATCGAATTGATGGGTCGCCACAGCAACATTTTCCTGATTGATAAACAAACCAGGATGATCATCGATTGCCTGAAGCATGTGCCGTTTTACCAAAACAGTTACCGGCCGCTGCATCCAGGTGTCACCTATCAGTTGCCGCCTCATCAGGACAAAGCGAGCCCTTTTGAGATGGACAAGGAGGAACTGGCATCTGTCGCGGCCACATTCAACGATGAATTACCGCTATTCAAATCCTTGCAAGGAGCTTTTCAGGGCTTGGGCAGCGATTCCGCAATGGAAATCAGCTATTATACGGAGCAGGATGGATTGTCTGCAGCGGATGCGATTCTCGCATTTAAACAACAGCTGGACACAGCTATCCCGACATTGACCGAGGAACCCGCAAAGAAACAACATTTTACCCCCTTCCCGTTCCGTAGTCTTCCGGGAGAGAAAAGGCATTACGACAGCCTCAGCGAATTGTTGGACGCCTACTATGATGAAAAAGCATCCCGGGACCGCATCAACCAAGTGGCTTCCGAGCTGCTCCATATCGTCAACACGGAACGCAAGAAGAACCAGCTGAAGCTGAAGAAACTGGACCAGACGCTGTTGGAGACGGAAAAAGCTGATGTCTACCGGATCAAGGGAGAGATCTTGACGGCCTATCTGCATCAAATGAAAAAAGGCGATCTGGAAGTGACGCTCAACAACTTCTACGATGATGAGAATCCGATCACGATTGCCTTGAATCCAGCGCTGACCCCTTCCCAGAATGCCCAAAAATATTTTTCCAAATATCAGAAGCTCACCACTGCCGTCACATACGTGAATGAGCAGATCGAGCAGACCCTTGCGGAGAACGAGTATCTGGAATCCATCGAAACGCTGATCCAACTCTCCGATCCGCAGGACTTGGAGGACATAAAGGACGAGCTGCGCGAATCCGGATATTTGAAGAAAAAGTACAAAGGTAAACAGAAAAAGCACAAAACCAGCAAGCCCCACAAATTCCTGTCATCGGACGGCACGACCATCCTGATCGGAAAGAACAATGTGCAGAACGATCAATTGACGCTGAAGACGGCAAAAAAATCGGATATTTGGCTGCATGCGAAAAACATACCCGGTTCGCATGTCATCATCGAAAGCAATCACCCTTCCGAAGAGACACTCTTTGAAGCGGCGAGCTTGGCCGCCTATTATTCCAAGTTCCAGAATTCTTCGAACGTCCCTGTCGACTACGTTGCGGTCAAGAACATCCGCAAACCAAACGGCGCGAAACCCGGCTTCGTCATCTACGAAGGCCAAAAAACCCTTTATGTGACGCCGGATAAGGAATTGGTCCGGACGCTGAAGGCTGATTGAGAGAAGGTTTCCGTGGTGTCGCAAGATCGATAGTATAAAGTCTGCTTCTCCTTAAACGTGCTTTGGGGGCTGTCTCAAAAATGAGACAGCCTTTTCTCTGTAGTTTGGTGGGTTATCTCTGAGCATTATTGTGCTTTTATAGTTGAGATGTTCCGGATCGTACCGTCTTGTTCAATGATTTTTATTGTATATTTTGTATATTTTGTATATTTTGTTTTTTTCCTATATAATCAAGTAATGGAATGAACACAAAATAGCCGTAAATATTTTTCTGTTATGTTAAATATTACTATTCATCGCAATTAAAACGATATTCAGGAGTGAATAATTATTATGCCAAAACCAATGCGGATCGGGATAGACGTCGGATCTACAACGATAAAAATCGTCGTCTTAAATGAAAAGGACGAGACGGTATTTTCAAAATATGAGCGCCATTTTTCCGATGTTAAAAACGCAATAAAAATGATTTTCACGGAAGCACATGAAATGTTAGGGAATATCACCTTCACTTTGGAAATTACCGGAACCGGTGGAATTGGTTTGGCGGAATTGTTGGATATCCCCTTCATCCAGGAAGTCATCGCATGCACCAAAACAGTCGAAGCGCTCATACCCGAGACGGATGTCGTAATTGAGCTAGGCGGTGAAGATGCGAAAATAACCTTTTTCGAAGGTTCTTTGGAACAACGAATGAACGGTAGTTGCGCAGGCGGAACAGGCGCCTTCATTGATCAGATGGCAGATCTGCTGAAAACCGACGCAGCTGGTCTGAATGAGCTTTCAAAAGGACACCACACCATCTACCCGATTGCATCCCGTTGCGGCGTATTCGCAAAAACCGATGTCCAGCCGCTTATTAACGACGGCGCCCGGAAGGAAGATATCGCGGCGAGCGTTCTGCAAGCTGTCGTCAATCAGACGATTGCCGGATTAGCATCGGGTCGAAAGATAAAAGGCAAAGTGGCCTTCCTGGGCGGTCCGCTCTGTTTTATGAGCGAACTGCGTAATCGTTTCATCGAGACGCTGAAACTTGCGCCTGAAGATATCATTTTTCCGGATAATCCCCAATTGTTCGTCGCAATCGGTGCCGCTTTGTCTTCCGAAGGCAATGAAACAACTAGTTTCCCGGCATTATTCCGTCAGATGAACACGAAAAACAATCAAGCACTTACGCCCGACGTCACTTTGCCTCCTCTGTTCAAAGACGAAGCAGAGCTGACGGCTTTTCGATCCCGTCATGCACAAGCGCAAGTCAGTCGATCGCCATTGGAAGATCATATCGGCGTCGCTTTTCTGGGTATAGACGCCGGATCGACCACGACCAAAGTGGCGCTGATCAATCCGGAAGGCGAGCTGCTATACACCTATTACGGCAATAACGAAGGCGAACCTTTGCAGGTGACCATGGGCATCCTTGAAGATCTCTATGCAAAAATGCCTAAGAACAGCTACATCGGCAAAGCCTGTGTAACCGGTTACGGTGAGGCTTTGCTAAAAAATGCGCTTGTGGTAGATTTGGGCGAAGTCGAAACCATTGCCCACTACAAAGCGGCGAGCAGATTTCAACCGGACGTGGACTTCATTTTGGATATCGGCGGACAGGATATGAAAGCCATGACCATGGGCAACGGCATCCTCTCCTCCATCCAGCTCAATGAAGCTTGTTCTTCCGGCTGTGGGTCTTTTCTTGAAAACTTCGCGAAAACATTGAAGTATGACATCAAAGATTTCGCGGAAATTGCCTTGGAGGCGGATCATCCTGTCGATCTGGGATCGCGCTGTACGGTCTTCATGAATTCAAAAGTGAAGCAAGCGCAGAAAGAAGGTGCCACGATTGCGGATATCTCTGCCGGCTTGTCCATCTCGGTCATCAAGAACGCCCTCTACAAAGTCATAAAAATCAAACGTCCGGAAGATTTAGGTGAAAAGATTGTCTGCCAAGGCGGGACCTTCTACAACGAATCGGTCCTGCGCGCCTTCGAACTGATCAGCAAGCGCGAAGTCATCCGCCCCAACATCGCCGGATTGATGGGGGCTTATGGTTGTGCGCTGATCGCAATGGAAGCTTTCGAAGCCGGTGATGTGTCCGCGATCATCGATGCCGACAGCATAAAGGATTTTACAGCTGATAAGAAACAAACGCACTGCACCCTTTGCGAAAATAATTGCCTGATGACCGTGACGGTTTTCAAGGATGGCCGTCGTTTCGTAACCGGAAACCGTTGCGACAAAGGCGCCCAGATTACAATCGAAAAGCACGACGAAAAAATCAATCTGGTCGATTACAAATATAAACGTCTGTTCGACTACAAACCGCTGAAGAAAAAAGAAGCGTCGCGAGGGACGATCGGCATCCCTCGTGTGTTGAACCTATACGAGAACTATCCTTTATGGTTCACGGTATTCAATGAGCTGGGCTTCCGCGTGGAACTATCAGGCCGCTCCTCCAAGAAACTGTACGAAACGGGAATCGGAACGATTCCCAGCGATACCATCTGTTACCCTGCCAAAATGGTTCATGGCCATATACAGCAATTGATCAACAAAAAGGTGGATGTGATTTTCTATCCGAGCGTAATATTTGAAACAGTCGAATCGAAGCATGCGGACAACCATTTCAACTGCCCCATCGTGCAATCCTACCCGGATGTCATCCGCATGAACATTGATGAAATCCGCAGTGGTGCCCAGGATTACCGGAACCCTTTCTTGAACCTGAACGATAAGGATCAAGTCATCGCGGCTTTGACCAAGACCTTTTCCGACGGGGTTATCTCCAGGGAGGAGATGGCAGACGCCGTCGAGAAGGGATTCAGCGAACTGAATGCCTACAAAGCCGACATGCAACAGCGAGGGGAGGAAGCCATCGAACAAATTGTCCGGAATAACGAGAAAGGCATCGTCCTGGCCGGGCGCCCTTACCACTCTGATCCGGAAATCAATCATAGCATCAGTGAAGTCATCATCGCGTACGGATTCCACGTTCTGACGGAAGACAGCATTTCTCATCTGGAGGATGTCGACGATCTGCGGGTTGTGAACCAGTGGACCTACCATTCCCGCCTCTATGCGGCGGCTCGCGTCGTCACAAAGGTTAAAAACCTCGAGATGGTCCAATTGAATTCCTTCGGTTGCGGCATCGATGCCGTCACGACGGATCAGGTCAGTGAGATACTGAAGCAATACGGCAAAATCCATACGGTTCTGAAAATCGATGAAGGACAGAACCTAGGCGCCATCCGGATCCGGATCCGTTCCCTGAAGGCAGCCATGGCGGAACGCGACAAAGAGCACTTCGAGCCGAAAAAACTATACGAAACGCCGCCGCAAATCATCTTCACAAAGGAAATGCGCAAAAACCATACGATTTTGGTGCCAATGATGAGCCCAATCCACCAGAACGGATTGATTGAAGTGGCGTTGAGCAGCTTGGGCTACACTATCGTCCAACTGAATAGTTCTCTCCAGGAAGAGGGTCAGGACGATATTTCGGAAGGCTTGAAGTTCGTCAATAATGACGCCTGCTATCCTGCCATCATCACCATCGGGCAGATGCTGAAGGCGCTCGAAAGCGGGAAATACGACTTGCAGAATACGTCCGTATTGCTTACCCAAACAGGCGGCGGCTGTCGGGCGACCAATTACATTCCTTTGCTGAGAAAAGCGCTTGTGGATGCAGGATTCCCTCAAATACCCGTAGTCAGCTTCTCGATGGGCAACAAAGGTGTTGAACAAAGTCCGGGTTTCAAGGTCACGCCGGTCATGCTACAACGCCTGCTGATCGCCGTTTTGTATGGCGATTTATTCGAACGTGTCGTGTATCGCACCAGACCTTATGAAGTCGTAAAAGGTAGCGCGGATGCCCTGCATGCCCAATGGCTGAAACAGGTGAGAGCAAACGTCGAAAACGGCTCCTTCCACTTGTTCAATAAAAACATGAAAGCGATCATCCGTGATTTCGACACCCTGCCGATCCGCAACGAAATAAGACCACGTGTCGGCGTGGTCGGTGAAATACTCGTGAAATACTCGGCGACTGCCAACAACGACCTTGTCAGAATTCTGGAAGAAGAAGGCGCAGAGGCAGTCGTGCCCGATCTGATCGGCTTCATGAACTACAGCTTCTATAACCAAGTGTACAAAACGGATGAATTGGGCTTCTCAAAATCCAGCAAACGGCTGGCGGAAGCCATGATCAAAGCCATTGAAATGTGCGAAAAGCCGATGGACAAAGCTTTACGCGCATCGGAGCGTTTCGACGGCATCAGCGGCATCTATGAGTTGGCTGAGGGAGCAGCATCGATTCTCAATATCGGCAACCAGACCGGCGAAGGCTGGTTCCTTACCGGCGAAATGGTCGAATTGCTGAAAAGCGGAACAAACAACATCATCTGCATGCAACCATTCGGCTGCCTTCCGAACCACATCGTCGGCAAAGGTACGCTGAAGGAACTGCGCAGCCAGTATCCCACATCCAATATCACAACCATCGATTATGATCCGGGCGTTTCTTCCGTGAACCAGTTGAACCGCATACGCTTGATGCTGTCCACTGCCAAAAAGAATCTTCCAAAATCTGGTGAAGAGTCCCGACTTGAGGCTACGAGGACAGACAAGCTTCCCGAATTGAAAAACCGTTTTACGCCGAAAGGAAACCAAACTTACGGAAATCTAGCTGAAAACAAGCAACTGCGTAACAATAGAACCAATTGAACGTTGAGCTGTCTCTAAAATGAGGCAGTTTTTTTGTATTTCTTTTTATCCAGCCGCACCGATCGACGTAACTATATCCTTTTTCTTTTCGAGCTGGAGGGTATGCCCAAACCCATGCGGTATTTCGCGATCGTCCTGCGGGAGATGTCTATTCCTTGAGCGGTGAAATGATCGGCAATCATCTGGTCGGAAACCGGCTTCGCCTTTTCTTCGCGGCCGATTATTTCCTTGATTTCGGTTTCGATGACGATGGATGAGATGGCTACCTGATCCCCGTCATCCTCTTTCATAAAACCGCTCCGGAAGAAAAAACGCAATTCAAAGATGCCTTTTGGGGTCGCCATATATTTGTCGTTCACGACCCGGCTAACTGTCGAAATGCTCAGGTCCGTTAGTTTGGCGATGTTTTTCATCGTCATAGGCTTCATCGACGAGGCTTTTTCCAGGAAATAATCCGCCTGCAGCTGCAGGATGGCTTCCGTTATTTTGATGACATTCTGTGTCCGTTGGAGAACACACTGCTGGATCCAGGAAATTTCTTTCTTTTTTTCTTCCAGATAGCGTTTCATATCTTTATCCGCCAATGCCAGCAATTCGCTGTAATAGTCTTCGTTGAACGCGACCGAAGGCAGGCCGCTTTGATTGAACGAAACGTCCAAGGTGTTGTCCTCGGCAATGGCTACATAGATGTCCGGTTCGACGAAGACCGTCTCCTCGAATGTGGTTTCCCACTGCAGTTTCGTCTTCAGCTTACTCATGTAGGTGATGATTTCGATCAATTCGTCATGGTCGATCTCCTCGGCCTCCATGATCGAATCCAAGCGATAGCTGGAAAGTTCCTTGAAATAATTTTCCAGTATGTAGTAGGCCAGCGGGGGCGACTGTTCGTCCCTTTCGGTCTGCAGCATCAGAAACTCCTGCAGGTCGCGGGCACCGACACCCGGAGGATCCAATTGCTGCAGGAGCGTCAAGGCGTCCAACACTTCTGTATCCTCGGCCGCGGTTGCCTCTGCAGCCTCTTCCAGCTTGATGTCCAGATAGCCATCATCCGTCACATAGCGGATGAGGAACAGAACCAGCTGCCTGAGTGGCGTGTTTTTCATGTTCAGATAGATCTGTTCATGCAGAAAATCATAGAGCGACTGATTCTTGCTTTCCATGCGTTCATACCAGGGCGTCTGATTATCCGCCGTATATACATTGGAGACGGCCACCGCGCCCGTGTCCGATGCCTGCTTTTTGATGTCCATCAGAGGATTACCCAACGCCTTGTCCTCAATGTAGGCGGAAAGTTCCGACATGGGCATCTGCAGAATGTGCAATGCCTGCCGCAGCTGCTGGGTCATCCGGACCGATTGTTGCTGCGTCTGTTTCAGTTGGAATTCCTGTTTCGCCATCCTTTTCACCTCTTCCCGTACTTGTCAAAAAAACACATGCATCCAGTATACCACCATTAGAGCGCTTACTTGCAAGAAAATGATGAAAAACCCCCGCAAGCAAGATTCAAGATCTTGTCTACGGGGGGTTCGTATGATAACTATTTGACCGTTAAATTAGCCCTTGAACCAGTTCTCAGGGTCTTTGCTCCAGTCTTTCAACAAATCCATTTCAGCTTCGGTGATGTACGAAGTTTCGTGCGCGACTTCCAAAAGTGTGCTGTAGTTGGACAATGTGTCGATCGCAAGACCAGCATCGGCGAAATTTTTTGTGCCTTTAGCCAATTCATAAGTGAAGATAGCTACGGAGCCCAATACATTTGCGCCTTCCAACTCAGCTGCTTTGGAAGCTTCGATGACGCTGCCGCCTGTGGAAATCAAGTCTTCGACTACGACCATTTTTTGGCCTTCAGTGATTTTCCCTTCGATTTTACGTCCTGTTCCATGATCTTTCGCTTTGCTGCGGATGTAGACCATCGGCAAGTCCAAAATGTCAGCGATCCAAGCTGCGTGCGGGATACCTGCAGTCGCAGTTCCGGCGATCACTTCTGCATCCGGATATTTTTCTTTGATCAGATCAGCCAAACCTTGGGCAATCAATTTACGCACTGCCGGGAAGCTCATGGTGACACGATTATCGCAGTAAATGGGGCTTCTGATGCCTGATGCCCACGTATATGGGTTCTGTGGACTTAAGCTCACTGCCTTGATGTCCAATAATGATTTTGCTACTTCTTTTGCTATCGTCATTTTACTCTGCTCCATTCCATTGGTTCTTGATTTCGTGATAGGCTGCAACCGGATCAGCTGCCTGGGTGATCGGACGACCGACTACAATAAAAGTTGAGCCGATTTCTCTTGCACGGCCTGGTGTTGCGACACGCTTCTGGTCTCCAACCGCACTGCCGGCCGGGCGGATACCCGGTGTTAAGCAGATGAAGTCTTCATTCGTGTGGTCCTTGATCATGCGCGCTTCCCATGCGGAACAGACGACGCCGTCAAGTCCGGATTTGCAGGTGAGGTCAGCGTAATGCAGCACGCTCTCCTGAAGGCTGACTTTGATCAACTGTTCCGCCTGCATCGCTTCTTCGGATGTGGAAGTTAATTGTGTGACCGCGATCAATTTCGGAACATCGCTTCCTGCCGGCGTACCGGCAACGAGGCCTTCTTTAGCAGCTTTCATCATTTCCGAACCGCCTGCTGCATGGACATTGACCATGTCGATACCCAAAGCAGCCAAGCCTTTCATGGCGCGGTGAACCGTGTTCGGGATATCATGCAATTTCAGGTCCAGGAAAATTTCGTGGCCCAAATCTTTTATCCACTTCACAATTTCTGCTCCGTGTTGGTAATATAATTCCATCCCCACTTTTACGTAAAGTGATTCATCTTCGAATAACCGAAGAAAGCCCTTGATTTCTTCGCTTGTTGAAAAGTCCAATGCTATTATCGGTTTATCGTTCATTCAGGATGCCTTCTCTCACTTCATTGATTAATTCCTTCAGGCTGTTTATGCCAAGTTCATCCATGCGTTGCGGAAGCTGTTCGATCAGTTTCGGGCAAACGAACGGATCGGTGAAATTGGCCATGCCGACGCCGACTGCGCTTGCTCCGGCCATGAACATTTCCAGAACATCATCAACTGTATAGACGCCCCCCATCCCGATGATCGGAATATCGACTGCGCGTGCCACTTGATAAATCATGCGGATGGCTACCGGTTTGATTGCAGGGCCGGATAGGCCTCCCGTCTTGTTTGCGATGACCGGTTTGCGCGTATGCAGATCGATGCGCATGCCTATCAGTGTGTTGATCATCGTAATGCCATCTGCTCCAGCTGCTTCAACCGCTTTAGCGATTTCGACGATATCCGTCACGTTCGGCGACAGTTTCACGTAAACCGGCACGGTTGCACCTTTTTTTGCCGCACGCGTTACAGCAGCTGCCATCTCTGGATCGGTTCCGAATTGCAGACCACCTTTGTGGACGTTCGGGCAAGAAATGTTCAATTCGATCGCTTTGACGTTCGGCGATTGGGAAACCGCCTTACAGACTTGGTAATAGTCGTCGACTGTATTTCCGGCAACGTTCGAGATCAAAGGCACATCGAATTTTTCAAGCGCCGTATGCTTATGCGCGACAACGGCTTCAACACCGGGATTCTGCAATCCGATGGCATTCAACATACCGGATGGCGTTTCCGCCAAACGCGGCGTGGCATTGCCTTTGCGGGGCTCAAGTGTCGTTGCTTTCGTCATGATGGCGCCCAACAAACTCAAATCGTAAAACTTGCCGTAATCCTCACCGAAGCCGAAACATCCACTCGCCGGGATGATCGGGTTTTTTAATTCCAATCCAGGTAAACTGACTGCTAATCGATTCATAATACTATCTCCTCTGCTCTGAAGACCGGTCCTTCGACACAGACTCTGTAATTATCATAAGCGGATGTGCTGTTTTTCTTGTCGCAGACGCAGCCGTAGCAAGCTCCGATACCGCAAGCCATCCGTTCTTCCAAAGAAAGGTAAGTAAGGCTTGGATCGAATGTTTTCGAGACCGCCACCAACAAGCCTTTCGGTCCGCAAGCGAAGACTGCGTCCGGCACAAAGCCATCCACTTCATCGAAGTATTGCGTGACGAAGCCATGTTTGCCGTAGCTTCCATCATCAGTCGCGATGTTCACTTTGCCGAATGATGCAAATTCCTCTTCGTAGAAAACTTCCTCTTTGTTTTTGAAACCGAAGCAGCTGACAATGTTGACACCTTTCGCGTGCAATTGTTTCGCCAATTCATAGAGCGGAGGAACACCGATGCCGCCCCCAATCAATAAAGCGTTTTGACCTGCTGCGAGCATATCGATCGGATAACCATTACCCAATGGCCCCAAGATGTCCAATTCATCTCCTGCTGTAAGCTTACTGATGATGGTAGTGCCTTTCCCTTCGGTACGATAGATGATGACACACTCTTCTTTATCGGCATCGATTGCGGCGATGCTGATGGGGCGTCTCAAAAGCAGTTCATCCCCAGGGACCCTGATATGCAAGAACTGATCCGGTGCTCCCATCTCATTCACTAATGCCCCTTTCAGGCGCAATTCGAAAATATCTTTTGCGATTTCTGTCTGACTGACGACTGTCATCATAGCTTGACTCATAATTATTTTCCTCCTTAATTTTGACAAAATAAGGTGATCTAAAAAAATGCAATGGAGCAAGCTTCAAAGCAAATTCTTCTGAGTCTCTCAGGACACAGTTAAAGAATCACCAATCTATTTGTTTACGCCTTGATTAATGTTACTTTTTCAATGCCATCCACTTCATCCAGACGGACGGAAATCTGTTCCGCTTGGGATGTGGGAATGTTTTTGCCGACGTAATCCGCCTTGATCGGCAGTTCCCGATGACCTCTGTCGATCAGGACCGCGACTGTGATCCGTTTCGCTCTGCCGAGATCCATCACTGCATCCATGCCAGCCCGGATCGTTCGGGCAGTGAACAGTACATCATCCACCAGTACGACATGCTTGCCGGCAACCGAAAACGGAATGTTCGTTTCATGCAACACCGGGTTCTCATTCGTTTCGCGGTGCACATCATCGCGGTAAAGCGTGATGTCCAACTCGCCCACAGGCACCTCGATGCCTTCAAAATCTTTGATTCGTTCCGCAATGCGCTGGGCCAGGTAGATGCCGCGCGTTTTGATGCCCACCAAAATCAGGTTCTCGGTACCATCGTTTTTTTCCAATATTTCATGCGTGATGCGGGTCAGCGCGCGTTTCATCGTCTGAGCATCCATGATTTCGATTTCTTCTGCCATCTCCACTACTCCTTCGTCGTCAATAATAAAAAAAATACCCTTATGCATGTGGGCATAAGGGTACAGTCACGTGACGCTATACAAAATGTGATGCACCTTGTAGCCTCTCTGGACTATTTTAAAGGTTCCTTGAATATTACTGTAATGATAACGAATAGAGCCGTTTCTGTCAATCAGTTTTTGCGCAGTTCAGTTAATTTTTCGCTATAGAAGTCGGGCAATGGCGCTTCGAAGTGCATGTTTTCGCCCGTCTTCGGATGGATGAAGCCTAAAGTTGCCGCATGCAAATATTGGCCGTGACCACCGAGCGTTTCAGCTGGTCCGTACATAGGATCTCCGGCTAACGGATGGCCAATGTATTTCATGTGGACGCGGATCTGATGCGTCCGGCCGGTTTCAAGGCGCAGCTTCAGTAAGGTGAAATCACGGAAACGCTCAATGACCTCAAAATGCGTCACTGCTTTTTTACCACCGTCAGCTACGGTGCGCTTCTTGCGGTCGACCATCATCCGGGCAATCGGCGCATCGATGGTACCATCCTCATGCAGAATGACGCCATGGACCAAAGCAAGATAGGCCCTTTCCATCGTGTGGTTCTCAAGTTGCTCCGCCAATTTTTGGTGCGCTTCGTTCGTCTTAGCTACGACCAATAAGCCGGATGTATCCATATCGATGCGGTGCACAATGCCAGGACGGATGTTGGCCGTACCATCGGATAGCGAATTTACGTGGAACAACAAGCCGTTGACCAAGGTGCCTGAAAGATGCCCTTTGGATGGATGCACAACCATTCCTGACGGCTTATTGACCACCAATAACGCATCGTCTTCGTAGATGACATCCAATGCTATGTCTTCGGGCGTGACGTTGATTTGTTCTGGTTCCGGAATCGTCAATTCCAGAAGATCCCCATCCTGGACCTTATAATTCGATTTGACGGCTTTGTCGTTCACCATCAAGTTGCCGTCTTTGATCCATGCCTGAATTTGCGAACGGCTCGTACCGGTCATGAAATCCGCCAAGATCTTATCGATTCTGCCGGTTTGACCATCAATATTAAAAACGATTTTTTCTGTCATTTGAATCCCACTTTACTTTAGCTTATTTTTTGTACTTACCTTTTCTTCCTCTTCCATGAAAAGGATATAGATCGTCATCAGGATGACGCCTATCGTCAAACAGACATCCGCCACATTAAAAATCGGAAAATCGATGAAGTCCAAGCGGAACATATCGACAACATAACCCAACCGCATCCGGTCGATGAAATTTCCGATGGCACCGCTCAAAAGAAAAGCGTAACTGATGCCCACGATTTTTTTGTCGAACCCCTGTTTATGCGCATTATAAACCATCGCACCCACAACAACTACTGTGATGATGAAGAAAAAGAACATTCTTCCTTCAAAAATCCCCCAGGCAGCGCCCTCGTTCTGAATGTAGAACAGGGACAAAATGCCCGGCAGCACTTCCTTTACTTCGTGCAATGCAAAATTATTTACGATGGCCAGTTTGCTCCACTGGTCCAGGACCAACAGCAAGATGGCCAATATATAATAGATAATCATCCGATAGCCTCACTTATTCTGAAATTAACGTTTTTCCGTATCTTTTGCCTCTATCTATTGTAAACTAATTTTCAAAATTGTATAGTCATTGATTCCGGCATTTCCGCTTGAAGCCTTATTTGCCTTACACATCAGGTAAGTTGTGACTATCATTTTAATGTATCTTTAACAATTTTCTGCATATAGCGCAATCGACCTTGATAAAGAATCCTCATTTTCGGTATAATGAAGATTGTATTGTTATATAATGCCTGCTGAATAAATCCCCATTTTTAGCTTACGGGTTCACCAGGGGTTCAATTCTGGGTAAGCTCATCCATTGGATGAGAGTCAAAAAAATGCGCAATGAAACCTTGGACAGGTTCATTGTAAGGATGGATAAAGCAATTACACACAGACTGGTCTCTTCAAGGCGTGTTCGAATAAGCCTGAGCCCGAACTTTCTTTTCGCCAGGCTGAAGCCTCTTTCGACCTCTACTCGATCGCAGTTGTCAGTGTATTCTTGTTTTTTGTCAATCTTTTGATCCTTCTTGGGCCTGCCGAGCGACGGTCCGGATAATCGGATTCCGAGTTCTTTGCAATAGCTCAAGTTTGTGCGATTTCGGTATATTTTATCTGCCAAAACTCGTTCAGGATAAACTCCCATCCGTTCTTTGTACCGTTCCACCGCAACTATGAGGCATTCGCTCTCGTTGTAGGCATCGAAGGAAATTTTTTCGAGTCGGGCGTACCCATTGGTTATGCTCATGTCCAGTTTGGCTCCGAACTCCACTGGATTCTTGGCTTTTCCACGGACAATCGGGCGGATAAACGGCTGGCTGATACTGACGATGCGATCCTGCACTTTGTGCGTCCTGCTTGTGTGCATGTAGAGCTGCTGTTCATACAATTTCCGCAAAGTCCCCAACAGGTCGGCTTGCTTCGTTCCTAGCGTATAACCTTGCTCCAGAAATGCGTCGATGTAACCTAAATCCCGCCGGATGTAGTTCAGTTGCTTGCCGATGGCTTTGCGAATTTGTTTGCCACTTTTCTTTTTCTTGCGCGCGATGTTGAGATAATCCCTTCGGGCCATTTTCCGATAGGTGCGGGGTTTGGGAAGGTGGTTTGCTTCGCAGATTACGTCGATGATGCCTTCCAACTTTTCCCGACATTCGTTCAACAGTTCCGTGTCTTGCGGGAACTTGATTTCTGAAGGCGCGCAAGTGGCATCTAGAATTAGCGTCCCTTCATTCTCAGATCCTGATGCATCATTGTCATCATCATTGTCATTATCATCAGTTTGGGAATCATCTGCTCCATCCTCTATAGGTTTGAGGATCAATTCATTGATTTCAATCAGAATTTCGGACGAGAGACGTTTACGGAAGTGCACCATCGAAGAAGCGTCGAACGGCTTTTCATCCTTATAAGAGGGTAGTCCGACAAAGTACTGCAGATAGGGATTTTCGCGAATCTGATTGACGACTTCGGTATCTGCATACTGAAATTCGCTTTGAATAATCAAGGCACCTAGTGCCATCCTTACCGGTTTGGCGATGTTTCCTCTGTCACTGTTGAACAGAGCAGCGTACTTATCTTCAATGACTGACCAGGGAATCGAATCCGCTTTTTTGACCCAACGGTTTTCTGGGTTCATCGTCAGGCCCAATGGCTGATCGAAGTCATAAATGGTTAATTGCCGATTCGTCTGCTTTTTGTACATTTTCATCGCCTCTTCGTATCATTTTTGAAAAAAGTGCACGGGTTTTTGGTGTTTTGCGCTGGATTCCATGCATCTATTATACCAAAAAACATCTAAAAACGCTGTTATGATAAGGTTTGTTAATTATTCAGTAGACATTATATATCACGTAATAAAGGAGCTTGTTTATGTTGAGAGGTAAGAAGATTGCATTAGTTTTTACCAGTGCACTGGTATTGTCAGCCTGCGCAGATCAAGTGAAAGAAACGACAGAAACAATCACCCAGATCAGAACCGAAGAAACCGAAATTGTTGCCCAATTGAATGAGCTGCAACAATTGGAGACCGCATTACAGACAACATTTGACGAATCGCTGGCCAGCGATGAAGAATTGAAGACTTTCAAAGACGGATCGGCAGCCGTGTTCAGCAACCTGGAAGAACGCCGCACTTTAGCCGATTCGATTGAAAGCGCTTTGGAAGGATTGGCCGAAACGAAAGCCGACTTTGTTGCCTTCGACGAAGAGACCTTGCCGCTGGATCAGATGCAGGCAATCGGCGAAACGTTGGATTTGTTCAGCGAAAATTCGTTGACTTACTTGGCTGCCTATAGAGACAGCTTGGACAAGGAAGAAGAACTGTTGACCGGCTTCGGAGCAGATGATGCCACTTTTGATACGTTCTTTGCAGGCATCGAAGCGATCAATCTTAGCGCCGAAACAAACCAAGCCAACCTCGCTCCAGTCGCTGAGAATTTGACGACATTGGATGCGCAATTGGTTGAATTGGAAGCAGCCATCGCCGCAATCGGTACGGAAGGAAGTGCAGAAGCCGATTCTTCTGCCGGCGCTGCGGAATCCTCTGAGGCTGCCGCTGCAGAAACGCCAGCAAAAAAAGCTGAGCCCGTCAGCTACGAATACCGCATCAATCCAGAGATTTCCACTGTCCAACCGATTGATGAGGACGGCAACACGCAGGTCGCTTTGTTGACTTTTGATGATGCGCCGCAGCAACCGAACAGCTATACCGTGGAAATTGCCGAAACCGTCAAATCGAAGGATGCCAATGCCATCTTCTTCGTAATGGGACAATTCCTCACGAACGAGCAAGCGCGAGAAGACATCAAGACCGTCTATGACATGGGCTTCGAAATCGGGAACCATTCCTATTCGCATCCCGATTTCCAAACTTTGACCTATGACGAACAACTGGAGGAAATCAAATCAACGAACGACCTGATCGAAGAAATCACCGGCGAGCGTCCACGCTTCCTGCGTGCCCCATACGGACAATATAATGAGGACACCATCGCGATCGCCGCAACGGAAGGCATGACAATCATGAACTGGACCTACGGCTATGACTGGGTCGAAGAATTCATGGAAGGCACTGCTTTAGCCGATGTCATGGTCAATTCAAAATACTTGGGTGACGGCGCGAACTTGCTGATGCATGATCGTCCCTGGACAAACGACGCGATTGGCGCCATCATCGATGGCCTGCGCGCGAAAGATATCACCATCGTGGATCCAAATGTGATCGAATCGCCTGAACGGGAGGAAATGTAATGATGACTTATTTTAAACAGACACTCGCTGCCGCTAGTTTATTGTTTTTCCTATCCAGCACGACGGTTGCATCGGCCAGCGAAACCGAAAGCTCTGCTGAAACGACAGCAGCCACTAGCACGCTGACGCTGCGCCAAGGTGCCCTTTTGAAGACACCTACCGCCAAGGAACTACCGAAGAAATTCTTCTACGACAGTGGTGTCGAAATCGCCTATCCGACTGACGGCGTAAAAGGGATCTACGTGACGGCCTACTCGGTCGGCTATGAAGAAAAATTCAACAAACTAGTCGATTACGTCGATTCAAACGATCTGAACGCGATGGTCATCGACATCAAGGATGACATGGGCGTCGTGACTGCAGACTTCAACTCGAAGGATAGCCACATCCAGGAAAATACGGAAGAGTATATCCCAGATATCGAAGAGTTGATGGACGTGATGGAAGAGAAACAGATTTATCCGATTGCCCGCATCGTGACCTTCAAGGATACGCTGTTGGCCAACGAACAACCGGAGATGTCCTTCACCGAAAGCGATGGCTCCGTCTGGGTCGCTTCCAACGGCGAATCGTTCATCAACCCGTTCCTGAAGCAGACTTGGGATTATGCAGTCAATGTCGGGATCGAAGCAGCCAAAGTCGGATTCAAGGAAGTCCAGTTCGACTATGTCCGCTTCCCGGAAGGCTTCGAAGTCTGGGGCGATGACTTGAATTACGACATGGGCGAATACGCTGACTTGGAAATGACCGACGACGAAAAACGCGTGCAAGCCATCACAGACTTTACCGCTTATGCGAAAGAAAAATTGATGCCCTACGGCGTGGACGTATCCGTTGATATCTTCGGCTATACAGCCTCTGTCGTCGAAGCATCCGGCATCGGCCAGAACTTCCCGCAGATTTCCGAAAATGTCGATGTCATCTCCTCGATGATTTATCCGAGCCACTGGGGCACCGATTACTTCGGCATCTACAAGCCGGATCTGTACCCGTATGAACTAGTTGCTGAATACATGAAGGTCGAAAACGAGTTGCTTGCAACACTTGAAACTCCACCTATCAGCCGACCATGGCTTCAGGATTTCACCGCTTCTTACCTGGGTTCCGGGTTCTACCAAACCTACGGCAAAGAACAAGTCGATGCCCAAGTGCAGGCACTGTATGATGCCGGCGTCAACGAGTTCCTGTTGTGGAATGCGCTGAATAACTACACTTACTAAAAATGCCTAACGAAGGGGCTGTCTCGATGATGAGGCAGCCCCTTCTTTGCGGTTTGGCGGTGGGATTCCCCGCCAAATGGGTTTTGGAAGGGAATCTCATGTTGTCCGCGGACGTTTTTCCCCGCCAAATAGGTTTTGACGGGGAATCTCGTGTTTTTCTTGGACATTTTGCCCCGCCAAATAGGTTTTGGCGGGGCATCTCTGCGCATAAAGGGGTAAGCCCATACAAAAGAGGCTGCATCAAAGCCAGAAAATCCTGTTCTGGTTCTGATACAGTCTCTTTTTTGCTTTTGATAGGTTCCTACACAATTCGCGTCCCGTGTACTTCGGTGAATCCCAAAGTTTTTTCAAGGTCTGCAAGATTGTCTTTCGTAATACCGCCGCCCGGCATGATCGTCATACCGGGACTGATTTTCGCAAGTTCGGCGATGTGCGCTGCGTTATCAAAAATCGTATTTTCTTTAGGACCGCCATGCGTCAAAATCCGTTTGAAACCAATTTCTCCCAACCACAATAAGGCGTCTCGTTGCTTTTCTTCCGGTATTTCATCAAACGCCATGTGGAAAGCAAGTTCGATTCCATTATCGCTGGCCAGCTTGGCGATTTCCTCCAAAAAGGGTTTATCCAATGCGTTTGCTGCAGTTAACGCACCTACCGCTATACCATTGGCCTGCAAGGCAATTATTTCTTCTAAGTCCCTCATCATGATGGCTTTTTCCATAGCAGAATAAACAAAATCTCCGCCTCTTGGTCGCAGAATCACGATAAGGGATACATTTTTGTCGGAACAATACGCCGTTGCAATTTTGATGACGCCAACGCTTGGTGTTGTTCCCCCTACTGCCAAATTATCGCACAATTCAATCCGTTTAGCCCCGCGCTCGATGAGTTCTGGGACGTTCGTAAAATTTTCTGCACATGCTTCTTTTAGCACGCTGTCACCCCCTGGATAATATACCATTCCGTAAAAACAAAGAAGGCACAAGGCGCTGTTCCATTCGCTTCGTGTCTTCTTTTAATATGCGCTCAGACCAAACCTTCTTTTTTCAGCACTTGCATGAGATCCAATTTATTGTCAGCGACGACCTTCCGGATATCCAAGTGGATACCCTTAAAATTCAGGTACTCGAAAGCCTGAACATCGCGTTTATCAACCGCTACTGCGTTCGTGATCATCTTTTTTCCATCTGAATAACTCATACTGCCGATATTGACGGAATCAAGCTGAACGCCCCTTTGGACGATGCGTGCGACATCGAGTGGATTCGTAAACAAGAGCATCGCCCGAAATTGGTTGTGCGCATCATCGAAGTAAATTTCGACAAACTTCTCCACTGGAATCACATTGACCTTTACACCAGGTGGGGCGACCTGCCGCAAGAGCGTCTTACGCAGATGATCCCTCGCCACCTCGTCGCTGATGACAATAATCCGCTCTGCCTTACTTAGTCTTGTCCACACGGTTGCCACCTGCCCATGAATCAAACGATCGTCGATTCGTACCAACCGAATATCCATTACCACATTAGAACCTCCTTAAATCGTTCATCCAGCAACCGTAAACCGTATGCAAATTGATTTCCTGCCACTATTTAGGATGCTTTCTTATTGAACATATGCTTGAAGGCATTCTTCAAAACATCGAAGAAGCCCAATGATTGAACCATATGATCCGGGCTTACATAGATGCGGATCGCACGCAACACGTCCTTGGGATTTTTTGCTGAAAAAGTATACGTACCATCCTTCTTTGTTTGAAGCGCAAAACGTGGAATCCACTTCCCTTTGAACATCACGGATGCCAGTACATAATCAACCTCTTCCCAAGGAATTTGAATGAACTTTCGCGGATCACGATGATGATAAAATTCAAACGCTTGATCTCCAATCATAATTTTACCATAGTCGGTCAGCCCCATATATGAAGTACCATCCACTACCATGTCAACCTTTGCATTCAGGGATTCAACCATTGTATAAGCCCCTCTCTCTTTGTGTCTGATTTGAGTATAATATACACTCTTTACTTTTTACAAGAAAAACAAGGCTCAGGCTGGTTTGCCTGAGCCTCATAATCGTTATTTTTGATGCATCCGAAAATTACAGCAATCCGATCAAGCGTCCGCCGATACCGACAATGAACAAGCCAAGAATGATCACGATTGGAGATACTTTCTTCTTCAACAACCACATGCAAAGGAATGTCAACAGCAGCGCTGCCAATCCAGGGATCAATTGATCCAGGTTGTTTTGCAAGGTTGTGACTTTAGTGTCCGTCAACGACAAGCCTGAAGTATACTGCATCAGGGCTTCCTGGATGCCGGCAGTGCCACTTGGCAGGTTTTCCCAATCGATAAATGCGCCTTCTTGAAGCTTGACTGATGAAACGGTTGGAGCAAACGAGATCGATACCCAACGTTGCACCAAGGCCGCCAATACGAACATCCCCAGAATGGAAGCTCCTTTTGTCAAATCTTGCAGGATTCCGCCAGATAAATCCTCAGTGATTTTTGATCCAGCCTTATAACCGAATTCTTGGGTATACCACATGAATCCCCAACGGATAGCGTTCCAGGCAACAAAGAACAGGATAGGTCCTAGGATGTTTCCTGTTAAGGCCAAGGATGCGCCTAAAGCTCCCAAAATCGGACGGACTGTAAACCAGAACACAGGGTCACCAACACCGGCAAGAGGTCCCATCATTCCGACCTTCACACCTTGAATCGTAACATCATCTACTGGAGCTCCGTTTGCACGTTCTTCTTCCAGAGCCAGCGTTACTCCTAATACCGGAGATGCCACATATGGATGTGTGTTGAAGAATTCCAAGTGGCGTTTCAACGCTAGGACGCGATCTTCTTTTGCTGGATAAAGTTTCTTGATTGCTGGAATCATTGCGAAAGCCCAGCCGCCATTTTGCATCCGTTCGTAGTTCCATGATCCTTGAATGAAAGTGGAACGCCAAGCGACAGCTAGTCTATCTTTTTTAGTTAATACGAATTTTTTATCTACCGTATTTTGTGCCATGTTTGCAGTCTCCTTTCCTAATAGTCATTGAGTATCGAATCAAGTGGATCGCCAGTATTGCTGGAACCGCCATTACCGGAACCGCCCATTTTAGAAAGGTTCAAGTAGATCAATGCCATTGCGACACCTAGGGCTCCTAATGCGATCAATGTCAATTCAGATACAGCGGCAACGACGAAACCGATGATGAAGAACGGCCATACTTCTTTGGTGGCCATCATATTGATTACCATTGCATAACCAACCGCTACAACCATACCACCACCGATTGCCATTCCATCAGTCAGCCAGCCCGGCATTGCTTCCAATCCGGAACGGACTGCGTCTGCAGGGATGAACAAAAGCAATGCTGCAGGAATTGCAATCCGCAAACCTTGCATGGCAATTGCTCCAATTTGAAGCAACTCAATTTTACGATAGTCACCTTGTTCTGCAGCTGCGTCCATCATATGAACCACAGGAACTGCCAGTGTACGAACGAACATCGTCAAAACCAATCCAGCTACAGCCAGAGGGATCGCAATGGCAATAGCGGAAGATACGCCGTCTACCCCTTGACCACCCAAAACTAAAATAATTGCAGATGCGACAGAAGCGAGTGCTGCGTCAGGTGCTACAGCGGCTCCGATGTTTGCCCAACCTAATGCGATCATCTGTAATGATCCTCCAAGAATAATACCAGCTTCAAGATTTCCTGTGACCAGACCGATCAATGTACATGCAACGAGTGGTTGATGGAATTGGAACTCATCCAAAATACCTTCCATCCCGGCAAAGAACGCCACGATGATAACCAGAATAATAGAAACGACTGACATAATATACCTCCTCTTTTCTTGTTATGCCTTAGCTAATTCTTCTTTAGCTTTTTTCAGCAACGCATCCATTTTTTCCGATGAATCATTCGGAACTTTCCGGACATCAAATTTAACACCTTTTGCTTTCAATGCTTCAAATGCTTTCACATCTTCAGGCCCCATTGACAAGACCTTATTCACGACAACCTTGCCGACTGAGTGAGCCATTGATCCAACATTCAACTCCTCAATCTTCACGCCGCCTTCAATTACCCGAACGACATCTTGCACATTTTCAAAAAGCAAGAGGGCATGGGTGTTCCCAAAACGAGGATCTTTCGCAATCTCAATCATTTTTTTGATTGGAATCACATTGGCTTTGACTCCTGGCGGTGCTGCTTGCACGATCAGGTTTTTCCGCAATTCATCTCTTGAGACATCATCCGAAACCACGATGATCCGATTTGTTCCAGCTGATTTTGCCCACGTTGTTGCTACTTGTCCATGAAGCAATCGTGAATCCAATCGAACTAAAGCTAACTTGATTTTTCCATCACCAACGACTGTCCCTACAGGAAGGTTGCCTTTTGGTTGTTGCACTGCAGAAGCCGCTTCCACTTTCTTCGGCTCTAAACTTTCTGGCTTAGCTCTCACACCGTCCTTCGCTGCTGGAAGAATTTGTGCAGCAATTTTTTGTGCTGAGTCCATGCTCAATCGTGCAGCATACGCTTCGATGACCATCGGAAGGTTCATTCCGGCGATTATCGCCCATGTGTCTTTATGTGCTTCGAAAAGACTGTTGGCTTGGTTGAACGGCGTGCCGCCCCATAAATCGACTAAGAACAGTACTTCATCTTGGTTGTCAAAGGATGAAATAGCCTCTTGCATCTTTGCTTTGACATCGTCCGGTCCTTCACTAGGCGCCAGTGTCACTGCTTTGACATTTTCTTGTTCGCCGAAAATCATCGAAGCCGATTGCAGAATACCTTCAGCGAAATTCCCATGACTTGCTAGGATAATTCCTACCATTTGTATACCTCCCATTGAATATATTTTGCGACTGTTTGGATAAAAAGCTTGGCAGGCGATTTACCAGTCATTATACTATTAGCAAAAAGCGTGCCAACTTAGTGTATGGCTTAATCATACGGAATTAAGAAACAAAAAAATACACTAAAACAATTAGTGTTTTAGTGTATCGTTCGCACTGAAAGCTAGTGTATGGTTTACTGTATCATTATTCTTGATAGGCCAACAGTTGCTCCAGATAGTATATCTCATCTTGTGGCATTTCGATTTGAAAGGTGCCGCTCAGAATATTTAAAGCCTGTTCCAACTGCTGGAACCGCTCTGTCTGTTCAGTCAATTTCAGTTCTTCTTGCGGTGCAATCAATGTATCCTGGCGCAAGGCCCGCTCAAACATTCCCGCCAGGTGCATCAGAATATTGATTAATTGAGAATAATTTTCTTTATTTTCCAATAAGGAACTGCTGAATTTCCACAAAGGCTCAATCAGCTTTTGTGGATTCAAGAAAGTAAAGCTTTCGCCCATGTATTCCAGACATATCTGCTTTGCCTTTTCCGATGTCAACTCATTTTCATCATAGGATTCGGACTCTTCCACCAAATAGTCCAATACTTTTTCGGCATCCCCACTGAAAAAATGTTCCATTGGAATGTAAACGGCATCGATTTTTGGTTTGACGATTCCTGTTGTCGCTAAGATTTCATATTTCTGTTGCAAGGTTACGAGCTGCTTATCCATATCGATCACCGAAATCGGCAGCACCTCGATGTCCACATCAAAATATTTCTCCAGATGTTTGTCGAGCATCTCTTTCATCTTTTGCGCGGTCCCTTCGCCCGAAGCGCAAATAGCAACGATTGCCTTTTTGAGCTTTAAGGAGTGACCGTTCTCTTCCCTTGTGGTCACGTGGCTGCCTGCATAACCGCGAAAAGATTGAAGCGATCGATAAATTTCATCAAGTGTCGTTTCTACAAGGTCCGTCTTCCGCACGGTCTCCAAAACGATAGGGGTCGTGACCATGTCGATGGTTTTGACCTCAATCCCTGTTTTCTCCGTGATTTTTTCAGAAAACGTCGTCAGCGAACCCATATCCACCAACAAAATCACGCCACTCCCTCGATCGATTTCTTGGACACAATGAATAATTTTTTCGAGGGCTACTTGGGGCTTCATCTCAAGCGGCATATCCACGGCACGGATATTGTCGACCCCCAGCAATGTCGTCACAACCTCAGCCATGCTCGTTGCTGTGCTCCTGCCATGGGCTGCAATCACAACGCCCACGCGGCCTGTAACATTGTCTTGCTTTAGCGAGACCAACAACAACGTCAGGTAATAGGTCTCCACTTCAGGGATGTTGATGTTGTATTCTTTTTGTAGCTCTTGTTTCATCCATTTGGCGACCGAAAACTCTTTGGGGTAATCTTCCACCATATTTTTGATGCTTGCATGGAGCGTGCGGCTGCTTTCTCCCAATTGAATTCGTTTTAAAAACGAACTGATATGCAGACTCATCGCATAGACGAAATTCCGCTGGAAGTGATAATCCAGATGTTTTTGGGCATACTCAAACATATTTTTTGCAAAGCCAATGATCCGCTGATCAATGATCTCAGAAAGCTTCTTCTCTGTATCGAAGGTCAAACCCGTATCACGATAAAAAGATTTGAGGTGGACATTGATGTCGGTCATAATGAATTGGTTGATGGATTCTTGGTCAAGCCCCTCCTCCCGCAGCAACGCAGCCTTATTCCCGATTATCTCATACAGATTATATGGAAGATCGTAGGAATCCCTTATCATTGGACTTTCCGTTCCTTCATTCGGTACCATGGTCAGGATGGGCTCCAGTATCCGAGTGAGTTCATTCAAGCGCTCACGATGATTATTCGCCAGATTCATCAGACCGTTTTGGATTTCTGGTGTCAGCTCATCCAACGTTATCGAGATGTCACTGGAATTCATATAGTTCAAAAAAGCCCGCGCGCAAACAAGTTGCACATTCGATTTCAGCTGACCGACATTTCCATAAGTGACGCTGCCGATCAAAGCCTTCACCGCGTCCTGTTTCACATGGATACTTCTTTGGATGCGATTGGCTTCGATGGCAACCATCCGTTTCAGCAAGTCCACCTGTTCTGCAATCGGCCGCTCCGAAAATTGAGGCAACTTGATGACAATCGGGATGCGTCGCACAAAGGTCTGCAACAAACTGGAAGCGGGATCTTCCGTCGTTGCGCAAACAAGTCGGACATTGACTTTATTGGCTTTATCGGTTTCGCCCAAGCGATTGTAGGTGCCGTGATCCATCAGATAAAATATCATTTCTTGTCCTTCCGGCGGCAGGCGGTGCACTTCATCCATAAAGAGCATGCCGCCGTCTGCCCGTTGGATCAAGCCGTCCGTCGTTTCCGTCGCTCCTGTAAAGGCACCCTTGCGATAGCCGAATAAATGAGCCATCAATAATTCGGGATTGTGCGCATAGTCGGCACAGTTGAACACAACCAGCTCCTTATCAGCTGCAAAAACTTGATTTGCTTGCGCGAACCGAAACATCGAATGAACAAAAAAAGTTTTCCCGCTTCCTGTAGGTCCAGTTATCAAGCAGCTTAACCCCTTAGGAGGATAGAGGATCGCCGCCTTTGCCTGATCAACTTGAGTCCGCATACTGTCATTTGAACCGATTACATTCGCAAACACCTCATTATTCGTTTCACGGTTGCCCGTATGCTTTCCTTCCCGGGTTGCGGGAACACGAGAAATGTCAGAAGCGGGAACGCGTGTTTCGCTGGTTGCCCTTGCTGTTGGTTTGGGCTGGTCTTCTTTATATGGATGCATCTTATTTTGCGGTTGCTTATTCCATTTCAAAGAGTGATCCGCATATCTGACTGGTCGTCCAGAGGATTTGATCAGTTTTCCCTGACGCACGAGCTCATTTAAGTCGCTGCTTGCATTGGGCCGTATGATCTGAAGCTCCGTCACAACTTCCTGAGTCGTCACGCCTTCGTTCCCCTGCTCAAAAGCAGCTTCTGTACACTCCTGCGAGCGAATTTTTATATACTCGTAGATTCGATCGATTCGTTTCATCGAGATTCCTCCTTTTACTTCATCCTCCTAAAAGTACCATAATCCCGAAAGAAACGAAAGTGGAAGCTTACGAAAAGTGCCATCCTTTCTTTTGATGAAATGATGGCATTAATGATTAGACACTTATAATCTGCTCTAAGAAGACAGAAAAATGGAGCAGGAAGATTATCCCCCTACTCCATCTTCTAATTTTCACTTATATATTCCCTATTTTGAAACCGTTACGGCGTTTCTCCCAAGACTCGAGTATCTCTGCTTTTTTTGGTTCCCTCATGTGAGGACTTCTGTCCGGAAATTTGGTAGCTGCATAAAAATTAGAAGCCTTTACCAACTCTTCCATTCGAGAAGTACGGGACGTTGTAACCTTCAATTTGAATTTCATTACACTACCTCCTTTTCTAGAGCTTCCAAAATGGAAGAAAATGGCTCACCGTATCTAGCGCTGTAATTGATAATTGTTGAATAGCAGCAGGCTTTATATTACATTATACACAAAGGAGTGGTAGAAATGGGCACAATTTCATTGCGGATGGACGAAGAAGATGAGAAATTGATCAAAGAATATGCGAAAACAAAAAATATTACGGTCTCCTCCCTCTTCAGGAATGCTGTGCTGGAAAAAATTGAAGATGAGATCGATATGGATCTTTATCACATTGCCATGAAACAACATATTGCTAACCCTCAAGTTGTTTCTTTTGATGAAATGATGAAGGAAATAGATTTCTGATAGCAGCATTTAAAGGAGCCTTTGAGAGCAAGGCTCAGAAGACACTTACGCAATAGCCATATAATGAATTTCAAAATACTTAAACTATTTATGAAAATACTTCTTACACGCATTCTAAATTTGTGATACCATGGTTGACTTTACACAAAAATAGAATGTGTGTTTACATGCCCACAAACAAGAAAGAAGGAATTTTTTTCACTACGACAATGTGCTCAATGATGGTGTTAGGAATGAGCCTGTACAATCTGCTGTTACATAACAATTTAGGGTTTGTGCCGCTTGCGGCAGGCTTAATACCAGGTTTTGTTGTCGCTTTTATCTTGGACGTATTCGTTGTAGGAGTGATCGCAAAGAAAATCGCTTTTCGACTACCCATCAAAAAAGAAAATAAGTTGCAGTTAATTTTGACAATCTCCAGTTTGATGGTTCTAGGGATGGTCACTTTCATGTCATTATTCGGTGTTCTTATTGAAGGAGGCATCCTGATGATTTATGGGCAGCCTATAGTGAAGCGTGGAGAGTCAACTACCCATGACTGAAGTCACGGGCTTGCCTCTCGCCACTTCGTGACGAGTGCATTAGCTTCGCTAATACCTTTTAGGTTTACGCTTAACGCTACGCAGTCCAAACGTCCTGCGGACTCCTGAGTAGTTTGAGATCGATTGGTCCCTCAAAATGTTGGCGTTACTCACTGCAACATTCTTATTCAACCGGAATGGAGCAGCCCGACAGTTGACTTTGCCGGCAATCCAGCACATTTATGCACTAGGAATTTGCTTGTTGTTTCTCAAATTTGGGATTCGCTACACCGCTTACGTATTGTGTCCCAAGTTGTTGGATATTCATTGCGCCAACACGGTCATCGTTTGAACGATAACCGCATGGGCAATAATATTCGTGATGGTGCTTATCCCGATTGGATTTTTTGATTGTGCCACACTTGGGACAACGCTGACTTGTATACGCGGCACTTACTTCAACCACCATTGAGCCAACTTTGTTGGCTTTGTAAGTGAGCATCTGCCCGAATTGAAAGAAAGCCCACGACACTTGCTCATAGCGTTGAGATTTCGCAACTTGTTCCGTTGCGAAACGCACGCCAATCAAATCTTCCAACACAAATACCGTATCGGAACCATATAGGGAGACGAGTGTCTTAGACAGGCAGTGGTTCACATCTGCCATCCAACGGTTCTCTCGACTTTCCATTTTCCGGATCCGACGTTTGGAGTTCCTGGTGTTGCGTGTCTGCAAACTGCGGCGCAGTTCTTTGTAGTGCCCGCGCTTTTTCAAGACTGCATTTCCGTTGAAGAAAGTGGTTTTGCCTTTTTCGTCATAGGTTGTCACTAATTGACGCAACCCTCTGTCGATTCCGACAACGTGTTTGATGTCTGTCAATTCCATTTCGGCGACTTCTTTTTTTACCGAAATATGCAAGAACCAATGCTTGCCTGATTTGACCAATTTCGCCAAACCAAACGCCCAGGTACCGTCAAGATACTCTTCAAAACCGTTGAGGAAAAAACTGCACTTCACGCGCCCCTTCAGCGTATTGATTGAAAACGTTTTGCCGTTATCGACAATGCTCCAATCGCGATTGCGCACCAAATCTGCTTGTGGTTGAGAAAACTGGATAGGGTGCCAGAGCCAATTCAGGTCCTTTTGAACTGTAATGTACACTGGCTTTCCGGCCCCATCCTTTTTGCCACTGTCATATTTTTTTGGATTGCGACGGAGTTGCGTTTGAACGGTTTTGTATCGGGCCGCAACTGTCCGAAAGGTTGATTGGGTCAATTGGGATTTCAAATGGAACCGCTGGCGAACATCATGGTACAAAAATTCGTTTAATTTAACGAAACTTAACTCGAAATCGTGATTAAAAACATAATCAGATACGTAATTGCATGCCTGCCTATACTGTTCACAGACTTCTTGAAACGCCAATGCGTCTTTAGGGTCCGAGAGCTTCAACCTTGCTTTGATCGTCAGATTTAGTTCCACGGCATTCACCACCTTTTAATAACCCTATTATACTAAAATCGCCAGTGAAAGTACACCAAAAACAGAACTTATGTTCGCATTAAATGAAAGAGGAAGGAGCTAGGAAATCAAGGAGAGTTTTTGGCGCGATTGGCCAATCGTTTTCTCCTCCCACGACTGAAGTCGCGGGAGGAGAAAACTAAAAAACCATGAAATGTTATTGTCGCATTGCCATTACAATTGTTGCTTGTCGGGCCTATGTCACGGACAATTCTTGGTACAATCCAAGCCAATAGTCAGCTTGTTTTGGAATAACCTTGAGCGGGCTGTTGTTGAAAAATCAGAAAAAGGTGGAGCATCCTGGATTTATTCCTTGGATGCTCCACCTTTTTTTGTTGCCGGTATCGCCCTGGGTAGCGATAAGGTAGAAATTGTCGAATGCATGCAGGATATCCGATAATGTTATTGCAACGAACAGCTAAATTGTCGAATGGGTGGAAGACATTCGACAATCTGACCCTCCAACGAGACTGAATTGTCGAATGTTAGAAGAACATTCGACAATTCGCGCCCCCGCGCCCCACCACGCACAGCGTGGTATCGAAAAAGGTGCAGCATCCTTGGAGAAAACCAAGGATGCTGCACCTTCTGTTTGTCGTTCAATAATATACCGCCGTAATCAAACAACCACATTGGTATGGTTCGAAAGCAGCGCAATATATGCCGCGCTGACGGGTTTCTGACGGATGGTTTCGAGTCCCTTTTTGTACAGGTTCATCTGGCCGCGGTACTTGTCGACGATATTCTCGGGCAATACCGGCGCTTGGTCGCCCACGAAGTCGGTTTTGAAGTCGTAGAGGACGATGTGATCGTCGTACTCGATGAAGCCGTCGATGATACCGTGGATCAGCAGATTGTCGCTTGAGTCTTCCGGTATCTCAGTGAAGATCCTACTGGCCGGAATCAGCAATGAGAACGGCATTTCCCGTCTCACCCTGTCCGCGTTCGCTTGGATTTCCTGTCCCAACTCGGTTTCGAAGAACTTGGCAATCTGTTCCGCATCGAGCTTCTCCGCGACGGCTTGCTCCAGCAGCCCATTCCCTAACAATTCAAGCAACAGTTGCGTCACATAGGCTGCGGTAATTTCCTTTTCCAGATCCACGGACTGCATCACGAAATGCGTCGCGGTACCGATTTCGGCGCTGTTCGGCATCACCGTCTCCTGCATGAAGCGCGGACGCGGGAACTCGGGCTCCACATAGCGGGAGACCCGTTTGGTGTCGGACAGATCCAACTTCAGCATATGGCTCTCGTCCGGATCTTCGAACAGCCGCTTGATCTCCGAAACGGACTGGTAGCTAGTGGTCGTCGTTACCGCTTCGTGGGGGTATTTCGCTTCCATCAGGGCAACAGCCAGCTTCATTTCTTCCGCCAGCGAATGCTCATGCGCTTCGACTTTCGCCGACGCCATCTGCTCGATTTCGTCTTTCCACTGCGATTCGTTGATCTCCTCCATAACGACCGGAATGTAGGACAACAGGTCTTCCTCGCGGAAAGTCTGGATGCTGAAGTGTACCGGATAGTGCGTCAGTTCGCCCCGGTATTCCTTGTGGAAATGGTCGTTCTCGGCGTCCTCGTGCCGGTACAGGCACATGCCGAGCCATTTCATCATCGAGCTGGCTTGCAGCCGCAGGTAATCCGGCAGCAGTTTCCCGCTTGTTCCGTCGGCCACTTGCCAATCGGCCCAAAGTTTCTCTTCGGATTTGTAGGAACCGACCAGGAACAGTTTCTGTTCGGCGCGGGTCAGGGCCACATAGAGCTTGCGCATCTCTTCCGCCAGCAATTTCTTTTTCTTTTCGATCGCCAACGCTTGGCGCGCCAAGGACGGATATTGAACCCGTTGCTGCACGTCGAAATAATCGGTTCCTAGTCCAAACGTTTCCGAGAAGATGTATTTGCTTTGCGTATCGCTCAGGTTGAACCGCTTCGACAGATCCATCAGGAAGACGACCGGGAACTCCAGGCCTTTGCTGGCGTGGATGGTCATGACCCTTACGGCATCCTCATCGTCGCTGAAAGAAGTCGGCTCCGCCAAATCTTTGTCGCGCTGCTGGATCTTCTCGATGAAGCGGATGAATTGGAACAGCCCTTTGTAGTTCGTTTCCTCGTATTTTTTGGCCCGCTCGTAGAGTGCGTGCAGGTTGGCCGTCCGCTGTTTGCCGGCGACCATTCCGCCGACGTAGTCGAGGAAGTGGGTATCGTTGTAGATAGTCCAGATCAAAGTGACAAGGCTGCTCCGTCTGGCCGTGTTGCGCCATTCGTGCAAGCGTCCCATGAACAGTGCCAGTTTGCTGTACGCATCCTTTATTTCCGCAGTCTGCTCGATTCCGGAAGCTTCGCATATTTTGATGAAATGCTGCACAGCTTCGTAGAAATCGCCGTTCTTCTGCTGGATGCGGATCAGCGCCAACTGCTTCTCGTCCAAACCGACAATCGGCGAACGCAGCACTGCCGCAAGCGGGATATCCTGACGCGGATTGTCGATCACCTTCAGCAAAGAGAGGATGATCGAAACCTCAGTGCGCTGGAAATAGCTTTCCGTGTCGTTCAGGATGACCGGAATCTGGAAATCCTTGAAGATCTCCAGGATGACAAGGTTATTTTTCTTTGTCGGCGTCAACAGCACGATATCGCGGTAGGAAAGCGGCCGTTCTTCATTGGTCTTTTTGTCGTAGATCAGGAACTTCTCATCGATCAGCGCCTTGATTTTCTGCGCCACCATCGTGACTTCCCCGGCCGTTTTGTCGTCGATCGTCAGGTCGGCTTCGAGGTCGTTCTCCGGCGTGAGGGCTTCCTCGTCATTGTCGGCGTTCTCCGACAGGTAGATCAGCAGTTCGGTCTGGTTGCGCTCGCTCTCCGGGAAGGATTTGTTGCCGGCCTGGAGCTTCGCGGCTTCGTCGTAGTCCATCTGGCCGACTTTTTCGTCCATCAATTGCTCAAAGATGAAATTCGTGAAATGGATGACTTCTGCGCGCGACCGGAAGTTTTCCGCCAGAATGATCCGTTCCCCGCCGTTTTTATCGGCAAAGGCCGCGTATTTGCGCAGGAACAGGCTCGGGTCGGCCAAGCGGAAGGCGTAAATGGACTGTTTGACGTCCCCAACCATGAACAGGTTCTCGGTTTCCGGCTGGTGCCGCGTCACCCAGTAGAGGATGCTCTCCTGCAGTTGGTTCACGTCCTGGTATTCATCGATCAGCACTTCTTCGAATTTGTTGCGGTAATAGGCGCTCGCGTCGCTCATCTTGCGCTCCCCGTCCTCGGCGATCGGCGCTAGAATCTGCAGCGTCAGATGCTCCAGATCGTTGAAATCGAGCACATTGTCGTCCAATTTTCGTTCCCAATAGGCTTCGGAAAAGCGTTTCGTCACCCGGGCCATCTCTTCAGCATAAGGATGGATGCCCCGCAGCACTTCCTCCTGCTCCGCAAGCGGCCGGTTGAGGTACTGCGCGCTCAACGCGGCGAAATCCTTCTTGTATTTGTCGCGCAGGCCTTTCAGCAGTGCTTTTTGATCCTTCACTTCATCCGCATCGGCCTTCTTAGCACTCGGCCAACGCGCAAACTGCACTTGTTCGTTAGCAATCGTGTAGGCCAATTCGTAGTCATCCTGCTGGACAGCTTCCAACAGGCGGTCGGCATAGCCCTGTTCGGTTTCAAAAATTTCGCGCTGGGCAGCCGTCTCCACATCTTGCCCGGCCAAATGCCGCGCTTGTTCGATGTCGTAGCGGATGCCTTCGATCAGGCTCAGCAACTGCGGCTTCAGCAATTCCTGATAGAGGACGCTGTTCGTCAACCCGTCTTCGGTGTTGTACAAAGACGACAGGGAATCCAGCCATCGGTAAGGAATCGGGTTCGCGCGCGAAAAGTCGTAGAGCGAGAAGATCAGCTTCATCAGATCGTCGTCGCTGCGGTCCTTCGAATAGGCCTTGGCCAGATTCTTGAAGTGCGTATCCGGCTCCCCGTAGAGTTCCTCCTTGACCTCTTCCCAGACATCCTCCTTCAGCAGCTCGACTTCAATCGTATCCGCCAGCAAGCGGAAGACCGGATCCAGATCGATCAGGTAGAAATAGCGCTGGATGACCTTCAGGCAGAAGGCGTGGATTGTCGAGATGTTCGCCTGCGGCATCAGCGAGAGCTGCTTGATCAGGTGCAGGTATTGTTCCTGCGACTGGGCTTCGTTGATGGCGGTCTGGATGGCGCCCGTCATGCGCTCCTTCATTTCCTTGGCGGCCGATTCGGTGAAGGTCACGACCAGCAGTTCATCGACGTTCGTTCCGCCCTTCACTTTTTCGATGATCCGCTGAATCAGAACCGTCGTTTTGCCGGAACCTGCCGAGGCGGAGACGAGGATGTTGTCCCCGGTCTGATAGATCGATTGCCATTGCGTTTCCGTGAATTTTTCATTGGGTGTGCGTGCCGGTATGCCCGTCATCATTGCTCCTCCCCTTCCTCGTTCGATTCTTGATTGTTCCCGTCGAGTTCTTGCTTGATCTTCGAAAGGACATCTTCCTTCGTCAATTTGATGTATTTGCGGTAACGGTTCTCCGGCAACGTGTTGTCGAACTGCGAGATGGCGCGATAAGGCCCGCTGACGGTCGGCGTATACGGCCGTTCCTTGATCGGGTCGAGTTTCAGGTCGCCGGAGAGGATCTTCTCGCCGGCCTCCACCATGTTGGCCCGGTTCTTGGCGATCAGGTGGTTGAAATCATCCAGTGTGATCAAATCGTCATTTTTGCCCAGATTGCCGGCCTTCAGTTTTTTGAAAGTGAAGATTTCCGAAGCCTGACCGCTTTCGACAGCCGGATCGATCAGATCCAAAACGGCTGTGTCGTTCAACAACAGCCCTTTCAGCTTGTAATCGGCGATGATCGTCTTCTGGTAATCCTCGAGCGTCATGAAACTGTTCTGCTTGATGAACGGGTTCTTGACGTGCAGATAGAAAGCACCTGCCGGCAAGGTCTTCCCAGCCAGCAACTTGTCGGCATTCAACAAGGCCACATCCAGATAGGTGATCATCTGCATCGCCAATCCGTAGTAGGCGTCGGAGAAATTGAAGCTGTGCGCGCTCGATTTGTAGTCGAGGATGGTCAGGTAATTCTCGTCCCCGGCATTGACCAGGTCGATTCGGTCGATCTTTCCGCGGATATGCAGGGTGCCGCCGTTGTTCAGCGGCATGTCCAACCCGTCCAGCATCTGTTCGCCGCCCATTTGCCCAAAGACCGCTTCGGTGCGGATGTTCTTCAGCGCCGTCCGACGGCTGTGCTGGTTGAGGACCCAAGCCATCTTCTGGATCGTTTCGCCCAGTTGGTCGCGGATGAAGGCCATCCGGTTGGAGGTCGACAGAATCTTATATTTGTCGTTCCCGTAGATATTTTGCAGAACAGCATCGGCAATCTGCTTGACCGTCTCCTCGCTCAGATCAGCGGTGTCGATGAGCCTGCTCTTCAGCTGGTTGACGATCTGTTCCAAGGCTTCATGGAAAAATTCGCCCGTACCGGCAGCGGACAGCTCGTATTTCGCCCGTTCCTTGAGCTTCAGGCCGTATTGCAGGAAGTGGCTGTACGGATCTTCGAAATAGCGCTCGAGCTGCGAGACCGACAGATACAGGTCTTTCCCGTAGAGCTGTTCGGCGACCGGAGCAGTCAGCTTGCTCGGCACATTCTTGTGCCAGAGGCTGGCGAAGACCTGCTGCATGATCCGTTTGGCTTGCGGATCCTTTGAGATGTACGCCAAGATGTACTTCCATAGCGTCGGCACCGGTTCATTCGTCGCGCGCTGATGGCGCAGCAGATGTACCAGCTGGCTGATGTTCTGCTGTCTGCTGCCGAGGAAGGCAGTCGTATCCTCCGCGTCAGCGATGTCCTGGTGCTTGATTTCGACAGGGATCTGCAGCGCATTGGCTACGCGCGACACATAAGGCGAAATCTTCGGTGATTTCTTGCTGTCGTCCGCACTCATCGGATAGCTGAAGATGACCTTCTCCGTCCCCGATAGGAAAGCCTGGTAGGCCACATACGGTTCTGCGGCCATCGATTCTGCGGTCGTCGGATGCAGATATTTCTCTTCATTATTATTCAACGAGCCACTGAGCCGCTCGCGGTCCTCTTCCGTCAACAATGATTTGTTCTCTTTCTGCGCAGGCAGATGGTCCTGGGTCATCCCCATCAAGAAGACCACCTTTGCCGGCTCGAAACGCGCCCCCTCGATGCTCGAGAAGACGACCTGATCGATGCTCGGCGGCACCAGACTGAAGGTTGCGTTCTGAAAACCGGTCAAAAGGATTTCATGGAAAGCTGCCGCCTGGAAAGGGCTGTCCCCCAAAATTTCGACGTATTCGTCCAGCAGATTCAGGAAAACTTTCCAGATCTGTTCCTGCTGCCGCGCTTGGATCAGGTCCCCCTGCGCCAATGCTTCATCGCGCCAGAACAGCATCTGTTTGTCGACTTTGGCGGCAATCAGGAAATTGTACAGGTTCTTCGCGGCTTCCCGGCCGGTCTTGGCCTTCGCCATCTTCTGGAAAAACGGCAGCAACAGATCCCTCAGATAATTGCGGACCTCGTTGGAGGTATCCTGCATCCGTCTATCCTCGGGGCTCTGGTTGCTGTTGCCGTTCTCGTCCCTGAATGTCGCAAAATACCAGTCATCTTTCGAAAGCCAGCTGTTGCCTTCGTAGCCGTATGCCAACAGGACGTTCTCGATCACATCGACCTGTTCGCGGAAGCGCAGCACGGCTGCCGCCGTTTCCTCGAGCGCTTGCGGATTGTCAGGATTGGCTGGCGGCATCAAAAGTTCCGTGCGCAGCAAACGCATGATGTCCGGATAGCGCCAATGATGGCGACGGATGCGGAATAGTGCGTCGATGAAATCCATGAACGGATGATGCTTCATTGCGTCCGCTTTATCATAAAAAACATCCATACCGTCCTTGTCGAAGATTGGCTTGACGATCGTTTCGTATTCCTCGACCGTCCGCGCCAAAATCAGGATATCCTTGTAACGGTAGCCGTCCTCGGCGACCAGTTTTTTGATTTCATTGGCGACATGAAAAACTTCCGCCTGTTTCGTTTCGCAACCCCAAATGCGGATATCTTCTTTCTGAGCTGCAGTCAGCTCAAAAGAACCTTGGACTTTGTTGGCAGTCGCATCGCTGGATGCGATCCAATAATTCTCCAGTGTCAACAGCGCATCCTTGTAGCCGTCCGTATCCTTCGCAATCCAATGGTCCTTCATGATTTGCACGCGCAGACCACGCGCCAAATGATAAAGCGTATGGTAGGTCGAGCCGGCCGTATAGAACAGTTGATGCATGGCCGGCGGTTCGTCGACATAGGCTTTGTCCAACGCTAACGTGATCGTGACTTGTTTGGCGGAGCGCAGCAGCGTCGTGACGATCTGCAGCTCGCGGGCTGTGAAACGGTAGAAACCGTCGATGAAGACATAGGTATTCTGCATGTCCAGCGTTTCGATGACCCCTGCCAACGCCTCAAGGATGACTTCCTTTTCGAGGTACTTGTCCAGTAGCGCTTCATTGAAGGCCTGGTAAAGCTCCTTCAGTTCGGTCAGCTTCAGCTGGAAGTCGGCCTCATTGCCGGATTCAGCATGGTTCGCCAAAATCCCCTGCAGATCCTCCTCTTCGATGCGGCCGCTGCGCAGCTCTAGAAACAGATCAGTCAGCTGCTTGATGAAGCCTTCTTTATTGGCTTCACGGCGGAAAAGGATCAGATCCTGCTCCTTCTCCATCAAAATCTTCCGCACCAGCATGCTGAGGCCGGCTTCCGACAATTGCTGTTGCTGGAAAATCGGCGACTTCTTCAGCAAATACCACGCCAACCTGCTGAAACTGAACGTCTGCAGATTCATCGAGCCCATCATGTCCTGACCGCGAAAAGCCTCGAATTGCCAAAGCTTTTCCAGAATCGACATCTCCGCCTCGAACTTCGCGTGCTCCGGAACCAGCACGAATACTTCCGCATCCGGCTCCTCCGTCATAATCCGCGAAATCCACTCATATATCACCTGTTTCTTGTCCGCCGATTCCTTGCCTAAAATAAACTGCAACCCCATCGGATCGCCTCCTGTTCGTGTAAGTCAATATGGTTATTTTACCATAAGGGGATGGGTGCATTGAGTTTGAGGGTAAAAAAAAAAGCGAAATCTCCTCTAATTTGCAGAATTGTCGCTTAATTTAGAATTAATTAAATTTTATGCTTCAAAGATATCATGAAGTTCTTGTTTTGCTATTAACAGTAAGAAAATCAGATT
Organism: Trichococcus sp. ES5; assembly: GCF_900067165.1. Taxonomy (NCBI): domain Bacteria; kingdom Bacillati; phylum Bacillota; class Bacilli; order Lactobacillales; family Carnobacteriaceae; genus Trichococcus; species Trichococcus sp. ES5. The sequence continues at coordinate 51,430 of NZ_FJND01000002.1, read as the reverse complement.
TCAAAATCAATATACTCTGACGTTTTAGTCAATTAACTTCAGAGTATAATCAATGAGAATAGCTACTTCATTTAACATTTTCATTTTTCTTAATAAAGTCTTGAAGTTCAGTAATGAATCTTGATGGTCCGTGCTCTCTACGCCTTTTATTATAATCTTCATACCATCCTGAATATAGTAAATGTATTTCATCTTTCGATCTAGTTAGTCCAACATAAAAAAGGCTTCTTGATTCTTTAATTTTATTTTCATTAACATTTAACCAAGGAATTCTCCCTTCTTCTAAACCGAAAATAATAACATATTTAAACTCTAACCCCTTTGAACTATGGAGGGTATATAAGTTAAGATAATCATTACCTCCCAATAGATGAGATAGAGATGAGACACAAAAATCTTTTAGTTGGCCACTTTGAGCGGATAAAAACATTTTTTTGTACTCAGTGGTAACATCTGGTTCTTCTATAAAATTGTCTATAAACTTTGAAATGACCTCCATATGAAATGAAGTAAGCCATTTTAATAAACTTAAATCGATATCTCGATTTCTAAACAAAAATTTGCAAAGAATGCTTTCACTTTGTTCAATTTCCCTTTTCGTTGAGCTGGAATTCAGATAAAATTTTCTGAAAGTAGCAACTATTTCAGATAGTTTAGGGTGCCCTTTTTGCCAGCCTCCACTGCACCACATTGCACAATCTTCTATCCATAATGTTAAAATATTTTTGTTGTATGGAGCATTACCATCTACTCGAATATATTGATACCCATATTCATTCAATGTGCTGCTAATTATATCTCCATCATTTTTATCAATGTATAATATTCCGATTTCCCCGAGATTGTTGCTTGGATCTGCTTCCAATATCTTCGGAATAATAACATCACATATGTAATAACACTGTGCCTTTAGCCCATCTGAGATACTATGTAAATTAATTACACCTTCTCCATCAGTTCTATTTGAAATAAAATCTCTTTCTTCTGAGATTACCGCCATTGAAGCTTTAACGATATTTGGTTTAGATCTATAGTTTTGTTTCAATATAATTTTCGCTACTTCGTGCTTCTCTGATAATTCAACTAATAAATTTGGTTGGGCTCCTGTAAAACCATATATAGATTGATCAGGGTCTCCAACTGCGAGTAGGCGTATTTGATTTTTAAAACATAACGTCCTTATTATTCTATCTAAGGATACACCTAAGTCCTGATACTCATCAATTACTATCACTGGAAATTTAGCCTGAATCAATTTTTGAATCCACTCATTCTGTTCAATCATATTTAATCCGGTTAAAACCATATCGTCAAAGTCAATTAAATTTTCTTCTCTCAGTAGTCTCTCATAATCTTCTATCCATACAGCAATATCCTGATCATTCCCTTTCCATTCTGGTAAATTTCTATCTAAAATAGTTCTCCTGTAAATATTAAACGAATTTTTATAAGCACCAGTACACTGCGTTTTACGGCCTAAGGTTAGATTAAATGATTTTAGCAAAAAATTATCTACTTGAGTTGAAGATGCAACTTTAATTTTGTTAGGCAAATTAGTTTCTACAAGATGCTTATATGGACGGATGACTTGATTCAAACAAAATGAATGAACTGTACTAATAAGAACTGAATTATTTTCTTTTACACCTAATTTAGCTAATCGTTCTTTAAGTTCCCTTACACATTCATTATTATAAGTTAAACAAGCAATTGCTTGAGGCGATTCAATGTCTTCGTTTAATATTTTAGCAAGCTTTAATGTAAGAATTTTAGTCTTTCCACTTCCAGGACCAGCCAACACTACACAATTCCCACTAGAATTGTAAACCTCTTGTTGTTCGTGATTCCCTTCCAATTCCAGCGCAATTTTTTTATATATTTTACTATTGGATTTTTGATTTAACATATTTCAATGCTCCTTTCACATATTCAGGAACAACTGAAGTTGGACTTAAATTAGTAGCTAATCTTTGTGCAAACCTACCCTTCCCTATATTTTCAATATCTGAAAGGTAACTACTTTCATCACCTGAAATGCTTTTCGTTTCACCCCATTTCTTTGCTCTTGACTTTGCATTTCTATTGGTAGTTAACTCATCTAAAGTCATAGTTATTTCATAGTTTAAACTCTCAAACAAATCAATTTCTAAAGTATGTTTATTGGTGAAAATACCCCAATCCTTTCCTTTGGCAATTAGAGTGGCGGTATCCAATTCTTTATAAGAAGTTGATTTGTCAATTTCAGTTAATAATTTGATTAATCTGTTATGAACCAAAGGTAATGAATCCCTAGGATCATAGTCTGTCAAAATAGCAAAAGGAATATCGAGTCCATTCTGTCCTAATAACTTAATATAAGGAAGAAAGTTTGTTCCTGAGACGGAACAAATAGTAATCCCATTTTTATCGAAATCAATATCTTCCAACTCAGCTAAAGCAGGTAATAAGAATTCTTCAGCATCCCCTTCAACTAGAATTATTCCTTTCGCAAAGAGCAATTCTCCTCGGGTTACATTAATATATCTTTCTAAATCTTTAATATCCTTATCGTCTAATTGAATATTTACAGTTGAAACTATTTTAGAATTCTTTTTTTCCTCTTGAGAATCCTTTATTAGAACTATGGACTTAATAGGTGCAACACTTGCAATATACGGAGAGTGAGTTGTCAAAATATTCGAAATACTATGAATTATTAATGAATCATCCTCATCTGCTGTGATTACTTTATTATCATTTAATAAATACTTATATACTAACCTCTGAATATGTGGATGTAAATGAGCTTCAGGCTCCTCTAATGCTAAGAAAGTATGAGCTCTGTTATTCTCTTTCACATATTGTTCTAATGAAATTAATTTTAATACTAAATATAATAAATTTGAAGACCCTAAACTCGCATCTCCTACACCTCTGTTTCCACCATCGATAAACATTTTTATTGCCCTATACAGTTTATTGGGATCTGCCGGTGAAAACCCTAAACTTGTTTCGACAGCATGTTTATCTCCCACGATATTTATTAGCTGATTATTTATTTTCTTAGTCAATTTTTTTATTTCATTCAGTTCTTTTAAAGAATCAGTTGATTTTGTAATTTCTTTAGCAACATTATCAAGTTCTTCTTTTTTTGTTGCCCCTATAGCGACTTCAATTAAAGGTCTTAATGGGGATCTTCTCCAACTTGCTAAATCACTTTCTGAATCCCTTAATGCAGACAACACTTCAAATGGAAGCCATCTTCGTTGTTCGTAATTAAACGTGTTTTCGTTAGCAGTCCCGACAACTTTAAATATATAATTCTCTTCATCTCCATCTGCATTGTCTTCGGGCGAAAATATATATGAAAGCCCAGCAATAAGTGGATTTTTATCAATCAAAAAATCAGATAAAATTATTTTTAGCTTCGTATCATCTTCAAAATCTTTCAGTTCTATATCAATTCTAATTTCTTCACTCTTAATTGGACGAGGTAATTCATCCCAAAAATCTGATGTTTGTAACATTCTACTACTCTCTGGTAAAGATGGGTCTAACACTAAACGCAAAGCATGCAAGAAATTAGATTTCCCTATTTTATTTTCACCCACAATAACCATATGCTCTCCAAGATCAACCTCAACGTCTTTGAAATTTCTAAAATTCTTTATTTTAACCTTACTAATAAACATAATTTGAATAACTCCTTTTAAAATAGAATTTATCTTTAATTTTTCAATATTATAGAGGTGAATTTGCAAATATTTCATATGAATTTCGTTTGTTCTTCAAGGTCTATATCAATTCCATGCCATCGCGAATCGCTATCGTCGTTCAAATCTGGATACTCTTCATCAACAGTATTCTCGATACATTCTTCATAACCAATCGTTAAGGAATGTTCCAAATCGCTCCACTTGTCTGAACCTGACAGATTGATATATGGAAAATCCTCGAAAGCATCACACGAATCTGGATAATGCTTCATTAGAATGTTTCGGTAATTGTAATATCTAGTTTTAAAGCCATAGTGTAAATCAAACCCATTTCCTCAAATAATTAGATTTATGTTATCACCTTTTTCGGCTGCAAATTGAATCTACTAGCATCCAGCAATTATCCTTTACTCCACTCCCAATGCCTTAAAAATAGCCTCCTGCGGGGTATTGTAGAAGATAATACTAAACGCTCCCATCAATTCTGGCGGCACTGTGGCCATATCGACTGCGGAGGTTATTGGAATCAGCACCTTTTTAGCGCCACTGTCCAGACAGACCTGTAAGGTATTCGCAAGTTCCTCGACCTTCAGGATTGTTCCGCTAATGCTGATATCACCAAGTACAGCAAGGTTTGATAGAGTTGGCTTCTGAAGGGCCGCCGAGCATATTGCCACAAGGGTCGGTAGCGTCAAGGTTTTTGTAATACCTATGCCGTTTAAATCCTGATAGTTGACAATATAATCCTTTGTGGTGGTGCTTATGGAATTGCTGATATTTCTGCCATTTGCTTTCAAATAATTAAAGGCTGTATTCGTAGCTTCTCTCGCATCACGATCCGATCCAAGCCCGGTCCGTACAAACTTTCCATTGCCCGGAAGAACCTGTGTCTCTAATCGGTAAACACCTACCATTCCTGTTTTGCCACGTGAAATAGTGTAAACATGACCTGGATTGGGCATACCTTCTGGGATGAGTTTACCGCCCCCTTGCTCCGGCACTGGAACGAAATGTTCTTCAAAAGTCTCATTGTCGATATAGGAAAAATTCACATCATAGAACTCCATACCGCCAATTTTTTTGAGTTGCTCTTTGACGCGGCGTCGTAGTTCCAATGAAATAGTCATTATTTCCGTCATGTCCTCTTTGTTGTATACACCATCCGGATACAGAAGCTTCGTGAAACCTGAGATCATTTTTCTGACAGCAATGACGTCCCGCTGGTTTAAATTCGATCCAAACTTAAAGAATTTATCGCAAGCATCGCCAAATTGCTCTTTCCGCATTTCTTTCATAAATTCTGAAAGGTAATCGGTTATGAAGGCATATTCATCTGTGAAGAAGTCCGGCCTGTATTTGGGAATCTCCCAACCGGGTACATAGCAATGCATCCTGTCCAGAAAAGCAGTATCGTAAGCCATCGCCACTGGGAATGGTTCGAACAAATGAGATGTTTTTAGCAGAACATCTACACTCTGATTTATATTACCTACGAACACCATAGACGCACTGGCTGCCTTCTCCTCTTTGCCTCGAGCAAAAGAGCCCGATGCCATATAGTCCTTCATGATCTGAATGCCGTCTTTATCTTTGAAGGTAATTCCAGCTACTTCATCAAAAGCCACACAGTCCCACATTCCGACAAGCCCTACGGTTTTGTTTGCCATGTTGTAAAATAAGTTGGCAACAGTAGTTTGACCACCGGAAACAAGGATACTATTCGGCGAAATCTCTTTGTAAATATGAGACTTCCCTGTGCTACGGGGACCGAGTTCACAAAGATTGAAGTTATTCTCGACAAGGGGAATCATGCGGGCAAGCAGAAGCCACTTTTCACGATCAGTAAATTTATCAGACTCCATTCCTGTTGAGCGGACCAATACATTCAGCCACTCTTCTTTCGTGAATTCCTTTCTGGCTTCTTTGATTTCATCCAATTCAATATGGGGCATTTGAATCGGTGTAAGTTTCCGTACACGAATAGGAGTGGATCTTTTGTCCTCTTCCAAATATTCATATTCCAGCTGTACGATACACCAAATTCCCCCGCATAAAAGACGATCATATTCCGAAACATAGCTCGGTGCCAGGAGAATTTCCCGTACCCCAAGATTTGAAAATTCAGCCTCGTAGCGATCTTCCTTTATGTTGAGTTTTGCAGTTATACGGTCGATTACCGTATAACTGCCTCTCTCACGTAAAACCGAAAGAATTTTCTGAGCTTCATCCGGGCGAACAAAGTTTTCTGAGAGAATTTTCTTTACTGTCTTTACTCCCTCTTCGATGATTTCAGGATCATCCGAGCTGCAGTATTGTCCCAGTAAGAATTCCAGCACATAAACAGGTACATTTGCGCCTTCTTTTATGGATTTTGTTAAGTCTTTGCGGACAATCTTTCCATCGAAGAACTGCCTTAATTTCCTATTGAGAACAGCATTCGGATTGTCTGTTTTTTCTAATCGAGTTTCTTCCATTGATATTTAATCCTCCTGCCTTAGAAATTAAATCCAAAGTCATCTGCAAAAGCCAAATCCATTTGTACTTCGTGGCGGATGACTTCAAGAGCATTTACTTCATCATATGCGACTAGGTAATATTTTCTGTTCTTGTCATATTTCTTGTTTTTGAAAGTGAATTTCAAACGGAAAATACGTTTGCTTGCATCTTTGTCTTTTTTATCCGCTACATATAGGTTATCATTAGAAATTTTTTCGTTATCATCTGAAATAAAGAACACTTTATAGGTAGTTTCTTTATTCACATCTGTCACAGCTTCCGTTTGGATAAAATCCAAATTCGCCGTGAGGTTTGTAATCTTCTGAACAGAACTAACAAGCGCAATACTCACAGCCTTCGTTTCAGTGTGGTATTTGTTGGTTCTGACATTCAGAACTGGTATCACGATTTCCTGAAGCGTTGAGCCTCCATGGACGAAGTTTTGACCGCCACCAGCAACTTTGAAGACATCGCTCCCGATCGGTACAGAGACAATTCGATCATCCTCATTGCCCAGTATATCGCCCAATCTCAGTGTACCTACGCCTTCTGCATGGATGCCTTCTGAAGCAATGATATATCTTCTTCCTACAAAAGCATTTTCCCTATCGAACCCGCTGATTTTATCACTTTCAACCAGTTTATCGCGTTTGTAAATAAAACCGTGATCAGCCGTGATGATGAAACGGATATTGTTGGCGCTGGTCAGTCTCTTGATCATAGTATGAATTTCTTCCACAGCTTCTTCGCATGCCGTAAATACTTCATTTTCAGTATTCAGTTTGTCGCCCCTCGCATCAATTTGATTGTGGTAAACATAAAGTACCTCTTGGCCTGAAAAAATTTCTTTTAGTTCAGCTATTTTCATGGTCTTGATATCATCAAATTGAACGGTACGACTATTTGGAACAAAACTCTGTAATACCTGCTCTCTCGAATTTAGGTTATCACAGACCTTGCCATCCACCAACACACTATAGTCATCGCTCATAGATAGTTTTCTGTGGGGAAGAAGTGCAGACATACCAAACCTTGTGTAGGATGGCAAAACACTTTGCATAGCATCCATGGATGCTGTACATTTTTCGTCCTCCATCAATCTTTTTAGTAAAGTCTGTCCCACTTCAAACCGAAAGGCATCGGAAATAATGACCACAACTCGCTCTTTGGCGCGACGTACATATTTATCATAAAACTCTTGTTGTTTGATCAGCCCTGTACCTCCCTTACACTCCATAAAAGCACGATTCCAAGCCACTGATAGAGGATTAAGGTAACGATTCGTATAGATGTTCTCGACCAAATCCCGCAAATTCTCAAAAGGGGTACTATTGAGCACTTGGTCATAGTGATAGTAAAAATAGCGGTATTTTTGGTCAATCGCATAATCTTCCGCTACATAGCTCTTCCATATGTCCGATGCAGTTTTCTTAGGCTCAAAACGCGCTGCCATAATCAGATGATAGGCATTTTCCAAAATATAATAATCAGAATAGTACAGCTGACCATAATGCATTTTTCTCCTCATTCGGCAAAGTTCCGTTATCGTATGCCCGTTTACTTTGGCATCTGAGTCTTCATTCTCAAGCCTTTCTATCAGCCATTTAAGCAAGAAAACATCCGCTTTTTTGAAAATCTCAAGCTCTGCTAAATCACTGATATTCAACTTTTCAAAGACGGCATCACCATTCAAAGTGTTGTAAACTAAATCAGACAACTCATCAAAATTATCTTTATAGATCAAGCTGTTCATCAAGCTATCCAAAAACGCGATTATATTGCCTGATTTGTAGGAGCAATAGTTTTTCCAAGCCTGCGGTAGCTCAGACTGAATAACCTTCGAGGTATAAGTGGCAAATAGCGTGTAAATAAATTTGGATAGTGATGGCGAAACATCGGTGTAGCCAAAATTTTCTTCGCACATCTTCCAAAACGGTTCAATTAAATCATACTTTTCAAACTCTGCCAGATATTTGTTTTCCTCCAGCTCACCATCCGTAATTACCGTACGGACGATTTCTTCGAAAGATACGATTTTTGTCCTGCAGAGGACACTCATTAGCGCGGTCTCAATGACGCTCTTGTTGAAGTTTTCAATCTCAAGTTCATAGAATTTCTGAGTTCTGTCTTTTGCACCGAAGAACTTGATATAATGCTGCAGCACTGGTTTATATTTTTCATCAATCCCTAAGTCAACTTGAAGTAAAGATGCCCGATCTGCAAAAAACTCTTTCGAATAGCGGATCGTATCTGCCAGATGGTTTTCTTTAAGGACAGGTTTAGGAAACGGAGCGTAAACCAAATAATTGGTCTTAGTATCTTCGCGTTCCAAAAAATATTTGATATAGAACTGATTGTCATGCTCCAACTTTAAAATTTTTGCATGTTCAAGTTCCAAGCTATCTATGTCTGAAACAAATTCAGCACCTGCATCGTACCAAAATACCAGTTTGCGTACATCACCCACAAATTCGCTGTTGAGCTTATCTGTAATTTGTTTTAGGTTAAGCTCTGCCATTATTCCACCTCTTCTAAAAAGTCATTAAGCTTCTTTATAACCGAAGGAATGCTCTTACTCTTTTTACATATAATGATGATTTTATCAGTTGGGACTTTGTTTTCTTGCAATCGATTCTTAAGGAATTCTCCCATATTATGCAAAAACTCATCGTAAGTATAGTTGTATATAATGAGTATGCCGGAATGGTAATAGTGTTTATAATTAGTGAATTTTGATAGTGTCACTATATCCTTATAAACACCTTCCTGATAGTTCCCTTCTATCTTTCCTTTGACTTCAACCACTATTGCATTCCCTTGCATCATACCTGGGATATGAAACACAAAGTCAGGGTTCTTCCGTGCATTTCTGTCAAACCCGACATGACCACTTTTATCAATTTCTCCATGTATCTGTATATCGGTCAGTCCTCTTGTAGATTGAATCAACCTCATTTGATGGTATAGCTCATAACAAAAAATTCTTTCTCTGACAACTCCTAAGGTCCTATAAGTCGTTGTGAGTTTATAGTATTCATCCCCAACGTTTTCAAGAGCATCCCTAATCAACTGAATGAATGACTCTACCATTTTATCCATTAAACCCCTCAAATCTTCCCAAGGATGCCCAATTTCTTACCATCTTGCCCGGTCTGCACCTTTTCATAATTCACCTTTACCCCATCATCTAAATCAATTGCTATACGGCTAATGGCAAGGTGAGCAATCTTCTCGTCATATTCTTTAGTCTCTTTGAGTTGCTTGACAAGCTTTTCCTTACGTTTTTCTGCTTGTCCAATTTCACGAGTGTTATTACTGTTCTCCGCCATATCTATCATACGATTAATTTCACTCATGTAGATTTTTTGCATTTTATGAAGATAATCTACACGCACAATTCCTGTGGTATCAGCAGTATAACGATGCATATAAACAAGGGCCTTGAATCCATCTTGTTTACCACTGTCGTACAGCCAGTAAATAGGACGTTTTTGGTACGTTTTTACATGATCCTTATAGAAGTCCTTAACGAAGTAATTGCGGATAATTTCTCTTGAAGTGTTTCCCTTATTCCCAAGTGCTTTGGCAATGAAAGCAAGATTTTCTTCAAGTGTTTCTACACTGTAAACGCTTTTGATGAATTCTACAAAACGTCCGACAATGTCATCTCCAAAATATTCTTCATCCGTAATCAGAATACAGTTATCTATATCTGGGATAAACGTAGTGTATTTGTTATCATCCCATTTACCACCTGCATAAGTAAGGCCTTCTGCATCCAACGAATACCTGCCAAACATACAGCCTACAGCGTATGAAAGGAAGCTCTTAATGTCTCTTTGTAGATCTGCTTTGCGGACAGTAACATCGTTGTCTTCCACTTCCGGAGTAAGCTCATTTTGTAAGCCATAAATATTAATAAATATGCGGTTAAGTTCTTCTTCATTGATTTTTATTTGATAAAAACAATCAGCACATTCCCTTTCCCAAGACAAATAAGATTCTGCGATTGTATCAAAAGAATACAAAAGAGGATTCCTTATGAAATCCCATGAAGTTTCAAAACTATCCCAGTCACTTTTTGATAATTGAATGTTCTGTTTTACAAGAGTATTAATTTGTTCAACATTTCCCTCTAATACTGGTATACCTGCTATGTCGCCTGGTTGGTAATTAATCGTTGCATTGCTTATGTCCAAGTAGTATTGACCAACTTTACTGTTTAGTAATCCCAGTATATATAATAGGTTATCTTGAATAGCAATACTTGAACCTCCTGAATCAAAAATTGCACCTCCGTCACATAATCTACAAGAAAATTTTCCAGACGTTACAGCAGACCAGGTAATCAGTTTTTTGAAATATAACGACTCACTCCTCACACTTGCCGCCTTAAGCCCATTAGCTTTTATATTAGTCTTGATTTCAAATCCATCATTTTCCCAATTGACCAAATATTCATTATATCCATACCAACGTTTGTAGCCCCCCCCTTTGCAATAGGGGAACCATTTCATTTGAGAATTTTTAGCATCCAGAGAAGAAGATGCATTTAGCATTACTGTTTTTATACTCACTTCTGACCACAATCTTAGAAATCTATTGTTGTCTCCTGTTGTCATACCCGTTTTTGGAAAAGCAATTTGCCCAAGCAATTTCCCATTATCAAAAGCATCAATAATAGTAGCACTTACCCAATACGCTATCGGTGAACTAGGGATTTTCGAAAACACATCTAAGCTTTCTGTCTTATACCGTTCATTAACTGTCGGAAAAGCCAGCGGAATTCCATCAGCATTCGTCTCATAATAACGAATATAATCATATTGCGCCTTATACTTATGTATATTTTTATTATCAAACACTACGGCAGCAGTTCCGAAATTAATGCCAAGACTGGTTCCACCTTTCCCAAGATATGGCATGTGTACCATGTTTCTAATATTTTTGGTTCTAATAATTTTTTCTCGCATCCTTTTAAAACTAGATAAAAACATCCAACTTTCCATTGTAATCATTGCTACAAATCCATTGTTCTTTGCATAAGAAAATCCTTTTTCAATAAAGCATGCGAACATATCGGATTTTGCTTCAGGGTAATTCTTTTTTACGTATTCTGATAAATTAATTCCTAAACCATTACTTCCCATGTAAGGAGGATTGGTCACAACAATATCATATTTCTGAGCCATTGCTTCACCAATTACAATGATTTGTCTTAATTTTTCTTGTGAATCTTCTATACCAATACTTTCGAGTGATATCTGACCCTCAATTCGAAAATCCTCTACAAAATGACTTAGCAATTCCCAGTTGTAGTTATCTACATTCAAAATAGAACCATATTCTTTAGCATCGAAAAATATATCCAACAAATATTCCAAATGTTGAATTGCCGTATTTCGCTCCATTTCATTTAAAGAATGTCCAAGATATTGCAAATGAGCTCTGTTGATTCCATTGCTTTCTTTAATAGAGAATATTTTTGGCATAACTCCTCTAGTTAAAAATCTACGATCGTATTTTGTTGCTCTCATCATCACAGCGAAATATGCTAGCTGGTAAGCTCTGTCATCAATGTCCAGACCGAATAAGTTATTTTTAACAATTGCACTTGCTGCATCTCTTTGTGTATAGCCTTGGCTTTCATAAATCTGCATAAGAACATCAAAGGCGTAAACAAGAATATGGCCACTTCCCATAGATGGATCAATTATCTTGATGTCAATTGGATTCAGTTTCTTGTATTCTGTTCTGATTTTTTCCAGTTCAGCCTTGACACTTTCTTCTTGCTCGACTTCCTCAAGATAGTATTTCCAATCGGCCTTTAAAACATCATTCGGGTGTCCTTCAACCCATAATCGTCCAAGGGAATTTTCAACCATATAACGCACAATCCAGTCAGGTGTGAATAACTGTGTTGCTGCTGGAATACGCTCTTTTGTAATTTTGATGTTCTTTTTAAGCAACGCAAATACTTCATCTTTGGGCTCAGAATTGTAGTACTGATACATCCATCCAATAATTTCTACTGCCTCAGTGAAATCTTCTTCTGCGATATCATTTACAAGATGGCTAACAATGCCCTCACTATCTGTAAAGGAAATGGTGAGCAGCAATTCAGTATAATCGGCTGTTTTCTCAAACAACTGTGGAAGAACTTCGTTTAGTTTGTTGCACTGCTTTATAAAAAGCATACGAAACAGTTCGTCCAACTTGTTTTCCTGTTTTAGCTGCATGATTCGATCCGTTTCATATGATGAGAACTCCATATCGGTATCGAATGGTGTTGTGACCATATCCGGCTCAGATTTTTTCGGTGTTTCGCTGGAAAGCACCCGTATACGAGATGGCAAATAGTCATTGACTTCCATAAACCGAATGGCAATCAATCGGTTAAACCAAGTGTATGCAACTTCCTCTATAACAAATTGAAGGGCTGTGTTGTAATCAGATGTGCTTTCTTTTTCTCTAATTCGTTTTACCAAGGCATTCCGCTGTTTGATTTCATTATCAGATATTTCGTTAGGTTTCCCAGTTCCGATATCAAAAAACTGGATATTGCCTGTTGAAACGGAAATGGGCTGTGAAATCCCCTTTTCGTTAATACCAATCAGGCCTGCTTTATAAGATATTTCGCTGATAAGCTTTCTTCTCGCCCATACAGCAAAGTTCTTGATGGCTGTCTTATTCATGTTGACCCCCTATTTAAAATTCTACATTAAGAATCATATTTTCTTGGATGCTCTTCTTTAAGTTTGATTTTAGTGTTTCAACATACCGGTCAACATCGTCTTCCGTTTCAATTTGCCAAGTTGTTTCAGAGTTGATGGATTTAATACTGACTGTTTTCCGGGTTTTTGGTTTATTTGAAATATAAACACCTGATGGATCTACAATGGTACCGCCTGTTGTTTTATCTGGGTTTTCAGTTTGTCTGGTCGCTATAATCAGTGCTTCTTCTTTACTGATTTCATTGAGCAAACGCACTTTTAGGGCATCTGCTTCTATTTTGATATTTTGTAGCGTTGCGACATTATTACAAGACCCCGCCTTATCACGTAGATCCGAAAAGCCCTCAATGACTCTTCTAGATAATTTCTCTTTGCATTCTTTCCCTTCAAGTTCCTCCGTGACACGAATGCGAGCCTCTTCAATCGCGATAAAAACGGGCACTTCCATTTCTGTAAGCAAATTGCCATAGAGCTCTTTGTAACGATCTAAAAGATCCGGGATTTTTCTAATTTCTCTGTATGGTGCACGGGTTTTCATAATGGACTTTATTTCTTCAACAACTTTTTCGATTTCATTGTTCACAATAAACGTCTTGCTGTCATCATAAATCTTTAATAGTCCGAGGCTGCGATTCCAAATGTCAATCTGGTCCCCCCTAAAAAATGATTTTACAGGCTCATAATCTTCTGCAAATTCCAACAACTCATCTTGTTTTTCATTAACTGTCTTAAAGAATTCGGTTGAGTATTGGATCGCCAATAAATTCAGTAATAAACCCTTTCCGTCCTTTACTATATTTTCACCAGGATAACTTGGTTCATTTTTATAATGAATCTCCAACTTCTCCAAGTCATTTTTAAGATGAGTCGCGTACTGTTGGAAGCTCTTCAAAATAGCATCATCTTCATCACTGGCAGGTGTGACATTGAAGAGCTCTTTCATCACTTCTCTTACTACTTTTTTCTGTTTGTCGTTAGCTTTTTCCCGCTTTTCCGTGAGGAGTTTTTCAAGATATTCTTTACGGCTCAAATAACGGTAAACTTCATCTTCAGACTTTGTCAGCAGTGTGACTACGTCATTGTTTACAAAGAACGCAATATCGCCGTCTTTGAACAACTTAGCAACCAACCACTGGACATCATCGCCAACAAAGCCATAAGGCGGTTTTGTGAAGCGTTCCATAATGGATTTCATGGAAGTTTTTGCATGTCTTAGCGAGTTCATGCTGACGAAATCAAGAACATCATTGAGTGCCAATCTGTTCGGTATTTGGGTAGTACCGTCAATGGAAAGTTGGCTATTATTAGTTCCCTTCAAAATGGCCCGGATATTAGCTTCACTCATTGCTGTATCGATATAAGACAGCTTATGGTAGGTTACGTTCACGAGCTTGCCCAGTGCCTCATTGATTCGAGCAGAAACATCTTTAGCTCCAATCTGGAGTTTATCCCCATTGCTGTATATATCAGCATTTCTGAGGGATTGCTCAAGGAAGATCCTTGCATTTCCGCTTCTTTCGCGCATTTCAACGCGTTTCGCTTCTTTGATTTGTTCATACTTTGTCAATGTATTGGAAGAATTCAATCTCAGGTATTTCTCTATTTTTAGAGCGCTCCGAATTTCATCCATAAATGCTTTATCATCAGGAAGCGCCACCAAAATACTGGCATTCTGACCGCTCATTAGGCGTAATGTAGTTTCATCTGTCCCCAATTCATAGTTCGGTGTCAATATTTTGAGCGAAATATCATGATTTTGATTTGCCTTGTAAGGTCTATCGTCCACAAACTGGTTGAAGGAGAACGTATAACGCCCATTAAATGCAGGATAACGATATTTCTTTTCATCAAAAAGACCATCGAATATCAGCTCTGATACTTTTCCGATAACTTCTGAAATCTCAACGTTTTGACTCTCGATTTCTCTATTGATTTCCTGCTCTTCATCAGTAAGGAATACATAAACCTCACCATTTTTTTGGATCAGCGTTTGACGGACAAGTCGTTTCAAAGTCTCCTCGACTTTATTTTTCAGCGCAATCCTGTCGTCGTCTATATTTGAAACCATTAGACTTGTTATATTTTCAAGGTTAGCCACCACTTCTTTGACGTATTTGATCATGAATAAGGTTTTTAACACAGCGACATCAAAGCAGTCCTCTGATTTCTCGGGATTTAAGTATTCATTGTCATAAGCGCGAATGATCACACCCTTGTGGCTATGATCCAAAAACTCCTCCAAGGGATCGTAGAACATATTTACAGGAACAATTGTCCCCTCGGTCTTGTCCATTATTTTCATTGCTGACTCTTTAAAGAGTGCCAGCATGGAACGTTCTCCTTCAGCTAAGTGTTTACCGCTGGCACCGTGCGTTCTGATGGATGTCAGGACACTTGCAAGAAGATTGAACTGATATGGAACAAAAGGATAGATCGCTGCAAAATTATTGCGATCTGAATAGAGTTTCTTTTCTATGCCATCGTTGAAAATGATGAGATTTTTGATGATGGTGTCCTTTTCGTCATAAAGTAGACCAAGTGTCTGTTTACCGCTCTCAGTTTTCTCAAGTATTCTCTTGCGAATAACTTCATCCACGTTGGCAGAAGAAAGCGATAGTCTGGTATCAAAGCGCCCTTGAATCTTGGAAAAATCATTTCCTTTTGTTTTGGTGATGCTGTCTATATCCTGTTGACTGGTAACTAAAACCCATGCTTTGCCGTCACAAGCGGTGCCCAAGTCTTCTGTCACGGTTTGAAGATTTAGCATCAATTTTGAATCATCGCCGATGTATTGACCAATTTCATCTACAAGGAAGACCACATGATGGTTATTGCCTTTCTTTTCAATGTGCTTTTTGACCATTTCTGCAAAAGTGGCCACATCGATATTGTAGGCTCCTGTTGCACTTGCGCACCAATTTTTTGCAGCATCCATGCTCATGTAATCAATCTGAACTAATGACCTACAAACGTAATCTTGAATAAGTCTAAATTGATGGCGAGAATCTTCCCATTCTTTGCCACGAATTTCTTTAAAGGCTTTTTTGAAATCCTCATACTTGTCTTCATCGGAAAGCTGTCTCTCCAAGTCAGCTAAAAAGGGATTCGCTCCATAGAATCCAAGGTGCTGGTTAAAGACTTTTAAGAATACTGAAAGAATGGCTTCTTTATTATTCTGCGAATCGGCCATGCCACTTTTCGAATCAATATTAAATAGAATGACATCACTGGATACATTTGCAGCAAGCCGCATATCTGCAAGAACCATCTCATCCTTAATTTTTCTGTCTTCGATAAAATATTCAAGGGCTGTTTTACCATCAACTAAGCGATTCTCCAAAAGATAAGATAAAATTTTCAGGAAATGCGATTTACCGCTTCCAAAGAAACCGGATATCCAAACTCCCATTTTGTCTGTGTTGCCAATGATACCTTTTTTATAGCTTGAGAAAAAGTCTGCAAAATGCTTTTGCAATTCTCTCGTAACAACGTATTCTTCCAGTTCTTGTCTGATATTTTCGTCATCACCTTGTCCAACCTTTATAACACCTTTGATTTCTCTATCGATCGGTTTTGCAAACATATTTTTCACATACATATCGTTTTACCCCTCAATCTACAAGCTTGAAAGCTCTGTAATAGTTGTCGTCTTTTATTTCTGAGAACAGCATCAATGACTGCCCATCATACTTTCCAGGGAAAAACATAATAACCGGCACATCGTCCACATACTGATGCAAGTTATTTAAAACCTTATGGGAACGCAATATCGGAAAGCATTTCCCGACGCCCGTTAAAAACACAATCGAGTTGCTAGGCGTATTGTTCTTGATATGTGCCAAGATTTCATTGCTGTGGTTATCCTCTTCCATTCGAAGTATTTCATTTATCGCTTTGGTGATTTCCGAAAATCCTTTAGTTTTTTCGAATTCTATGCACAAATCGAGGAATCCTTCACGAATCAAAAGGTCCATGACGATGTCGTACAAATCGAAAACGACCAACTGAAAGTCTTGGCTCCCGTTTTTATATTTCGATGTCAGATAATCAATCCGTTCTCTGACAAGGAGTTCTTGCTCTGCAGGATAATCAAATATGTAGTATCCCACTTCATTTCCTAGGCCCTTATTTTTTCGGAAGTTTGGCTGCTTGAGTTTATCTTCAAGCTTGTTTAATCTGCTGTCTAAATCCTGCATTTAGCTCACTCCTGTAATGGCTTTGATCAATTGCATCTCACCGGTGTCTTTTAAAAAGTTTTCTAATGTTATATCCAGAATTGGAGGTGTGATTTTTTTTTGCTTATCACTGATAGTCAGTAGCCCTGCATCAACTAAAAAGTTCATATAGGTACTGCGCAATCGTCGTAAAGTCACATCCGTCCACTTGCTCATAATTTCGTCTTGCTCTTGTTTATTTTTAAAAAAGATATTGATATCACTTGCCGTCAGCTCAAGTGCTCCAAGCTTCACTTTTTCGCGATATACCTCATACAGAAACTCGAAAAATAGTCTGTTTTTCTTGGCTGACGCTAGGATATTGATTATTTTTTGAGTCTGCAAATCAGTATGCATAAAAATTTCTAGATAACCATCCTCAATT
Source organism: Trichococcus sp. ES5 (assembly GCF_900067165.1). NCBI lineage: Bacteria > Bacillati > Bacillota > Bacilli > Lactobacillales > Carnobacteriaceae > Trichococcus > Trichococcus sp. ES5. Next base: position 33,906 of record NZ_FJND01000002.1, on the reverse strand, counting down.
GCTTCAATTCTATTTTTAAGATAGCCAAAAATTCTTTTTGCTCGATATTCCTTCGAAATCCCCAGCAAATTTTCATTCAGGCATAAAGCCTTGATATCATCCCAGGATTTACCTTCGTACCTTAATTTTATTAAAATCTTGAATTCGATGAACCAAAAGGATTCCGCTACAAGCCCTGAACTATACTTTTCCATAAATAATCCCCCAAATACCACATTGTTACTATTTCTTAAACGGGCTGTCTGCCCCACCGGTTCTCTACAGCAGTTACTTTACTACTTCAACGATATCCCCGATGTCGCAATCCAATATTCTGCAGATTTTGATCAAAATATCGAGCGATACAATCTCATTTTTTTTTAGTTTAGTGAATGTAGCAGGGCTGATCTTTGCTGCCTTCCTCACTCCCACGTTCGTCATGTCTTTGTCAATTATCAATATCCAAAGCTTTTTATAACTAACACCCATATAACACCTCTTTGCTGCTTAATGATTTTTTTATTTAACTTGTCATAATGGCACAAACATTTTTAGATAAATTACACTATACTACTTCATTTTATCAATTTAGAATTACCAATACAATGGAATCGTTCAACTTCTCAAAAAAAATAGCATATATTGAAAAGCGAATTATTTTACCTTGTTATAATTCCTGGGAATTCAGGTATTTTTATTAAAAGAAAAACACCCAGCTTATGCTGAGTGCATTTTGTTTAGATTTTCGTTACTGCGAAAGAAAATACTATTCTCCTTAAAACTCTCGTGATTCTGAAGAGAACTCTATATTCTCGATTTTGACTTTAACATTCTCAAATCCAAAGCAAATTTTCCAAGTGTCTGAATTTGATGAATCATCCATTTAATTTTTATTCGACGTTTTACTAGAATTTTGAAGTGTCTTAAAAAGCGTATTAAACTGTCCTTTAAATGACATGAATTGGTCGAAAATATCTTCGCCATCATTTAACATTTTTACGGTTACCCAACCTAAAGATTCAGTGATTGTGCTGGCAACGGTACCGTTAATTGCGGCACCTGCAACGGTCCCCACAGCGGGAATCAATTTCACGATATTGCCGACTGCACTTCTGCCTAAACCAACAACAATCAATTCTTTAGACAGGCTTTTCCCAAGACTTTCAGACCATGATTGACCGAATATTTTGTGCAAGCGAGCCATCATCGTTAACTGGACTGGAACCAGCAAGACTGCATCTGAAAAAGGGATAGGCGAACAGCCGATAATGGCTGCCGTTAAAGACGCAGCATGAACAGTAGTATGACATTTTTTGCGGGTTTCTTCATCAACACCTTCCAAAAACTCATCGAAGATACCGTCAAATTGATTTTTACTCTTGTCCAGAATTTTTTCAGCCTGCTCTTTTGATTTGTCATAAGCATTAATTACAGTGGCTGATGTTTTTTGCGGTAATTTTTTTAACACTTCGGAGAAGAATGATTCAAATTCTTTTTCGTCTTGCTTCAGATCGTTGTCTGTAAGTTCTCTTTCAACCTGATCTTCTTTTACTGCCTCTTTTTCCTGATTTCGCATTTTCCCTGTGACTGTCTTTTTCCTAAACTCTTTTTTCATGCGTACTCCCACCTTTATAGTTAATCAACAGCTTGAAAATTTTAAATTTTTTTGATCTTCCTGTAAATTACTTGTATCCAGGGTTTTGGTGCAAAAACATTCCACTATTCCCCTCAAAAAAATCAAATGTATTCATATCGACGAATTTGGAGTTCAAGCCTTGGAATAAAATCTTTTAAGACCCATGGTTTAACAGTGCCTTGGTTCATCTATTAATCCATCATACGCATATCTTTTCCTTTTTGGGAAAAAGCTATTGGTTCACCATAATGCAACCACTTATCTTATGCGATGACAACACTCACGATTCAATTTCTTTGATCATTTGATTTATGAGTTCTTTTAAAACAACAGCCACATCAGTGTAACTGTTCGAAGAGACATCTATTTTTTTCAAAATATCCATGGGTATACTTGCCTGTACTTTAAAAGGAAATATTAAATCGTACTGAGTTCTTTTAGAATTCACAAACTTATCCTGAAATTCATTGTCAAATTGGTTTACATTTTCTAATTTACTTGTTATGTCTGGTGTATAGATATTAGTCCACTGATTATTAATGCTGTGCTTTCTTCCAGTCATATTCATAAGATTTTGATATTTATGTTTATTGAAACTTTTTATTTCGCTTGTATTGAAGTACGCATCTAACACAGAACTACCCATTGACTTTAAACACAGATAGGGTTTGGTGACCATCTGCATATTTACAACTTCGTTGTTCAATGCCGTTGAAAATGACAAGGGCGACTTGCTCACAAATTTAAAATCTGTCGTTTTTTGAATCAAACTGTATGCTTGCGGTTTAGTAAATCCCGGCCAAAAATTAATAGTCAATTTTCCTTCTTTGTTCACCTCATCGTATTCGTACCAAACAACTATTCGATCTATCCAAGAAAGATTGCACATCATAGTATTGTTATTTGTCAAACTATAATTTATGCCATTATTTATTCCATTCAATTTTTTAACCAAGTCAGACATAATAATTCCAACTCTTTTACTTATTAATTCAGTTTCCTCATTTTGGCAAAGTTTAAGCGGTTTAGAAGGTATCCAATCTGGATGAATATTTCTTAGCAAATGATAGTAATCATTAATAATCTTATTATCTGACGAGTGTAATATCTGATACGTCTCAATAAGTTCAACTATTTCCGTCCAACTCACAGATACTATATTCCCATTAACAACGCTGCTATTATTTTTGTAATAATTGCTAATATATCCCTCCATTTGATTGATAAGTTGCCCCATGCAATTGTGATCCGATGGTTTAACTTCGATAATAATTAATGTATCATCGTACTCAATTGTTATATCCGTTATCGTTCCATAGTTATTTGAAGGATTCATGATAGGAATTGGTAGTATAGCTTCTGTCAACGTTATCCCAAGTATATTTGAGTATTCTGGTTCTATTTGTGTTGTATTCATTTGAATATTTACTTCATATTCCCTTTGAGGTTTTTCTATTTTTTGTAGCATAGCTAAATTAGCGAGCACAGTTGAACTAACCGGGCTGCTTATTTTGTTATTCACTAAATCAAATAGTCTATCCAATATGAAAGGATTTGAATCTAGTATTATGGCTAGGCCTCGAGAGATATTATTCTCAATCGGATCCGCCGCGGCCTGACTGTAATGGTAGAATATATTCAAGTGTTTATTTTTTCTGTTTCCCATCATTATTCCCCCACAATCAAAATAATTTCTACACATCGAATAAAAATTTTTGAAAACGTTTACCGTATTTATTATATCAAAATAATTCATTTTTCAATACAATTAATTCCTAGATGATCCGAGCGCACACAGCAGAGCGGAAATTCTATCGCTAAAGGTTTTCCGCTCAATCAATTCTGTTCTCTTTTTTTGGAATATTATGCATTAGAAAAAATCTTAATATTATTTCAGATGGTAGATGTAATCCATTGCATATTTCTGCTGAAATCCATCCAACACCTCAGCATCATAAAAATGGGCAACCATATATCCTTCTTTATCATAGGCTTCGGCAATTACTTTTGGTGCTATTACATTCTTTGGATAGTAAGTTGGAATTATTTTCGAAATGCGATCATAGGTAACTTTCTTATTCTTCAGGCTTTCCACTTTGTTAACTCGGTACAAGCCTTTAAAAATGGCTTCATATTTCGATGAAGATGTCTTTTCGTGAGAGAAGAGTGCTATTTTTTGATTCAGTTCCGTTAATCGACTCCAAGCATATTTGTCATTTTCCGCAGAATTGATATGGAATTCCGTGAACCTGTTCCCATCTGAAGTTAAGTGGTTATCCCACTCTCCATTCGGATAAAACTTCAAACGCTTGATGTCCGTATCTTCCTCAAACTTATGCTTTGCTCCGCTGCCCTGGAATCCTTTGTATCCTGCCCCAAAACAGTTGCAGCACTCCGAAACAGTCCGTAAGCGGACATTGTCATCTGCGTCTAAATAGCCTTTTTCTATATATTCGCTTGGATTTTGATCTCTGACAGATTCCCATGATACAATTATATCTTTATTACGATTAACCAAAGCATCCACCACCTCATCTTCATTTGCTCTCATTATCTCAATGATATCAAGGGTATTCAATATTTATTTAATTTACTTCCATTTCAGTTACTCAAATTGTTATAGGATTAGATCTTCCGAGAGTAAAAAAAAGCGGAAATACCGTCATTATAGACTTTCCGCTAAATCGATTCTGTTGTAGTTTTGCCATGGTTTACCAATTAGAGACACCCAATCGTATTTCATAGTGATAACCATAATTGTTATAGTTGATGCCGGCTACTATAATTAGAGAGATACAGTTTCTCAAAATTACCAAATATTGTCTCTTCCGCATTTTCAGCATTTACACTCAGTAATGGTAATTGCACGAAACTTACCTTTCTGACTCCGGCGTAATATTGATCTGCTGTTTCTTTCATTTCGGGAGTAGCTAAGTATATTTCCTCTCCAATCATTTGTATATCCATATATTCTGCTTTTGTGGGATAATAAAAATGCTGATGATTTGAAGTTGAACATCCCTTTTCCCACGAGGCGATATCTTCATATTCGAATTTTGACAAGTAAATGGTGGGCAGCTGTTCGAAGTGTTCATCATTATGTAGCATGATCTCCATGGCATATATTGGACCGTCACGCCACTCATTCTTGAGTATTTTATCCGTTTCCCTTTGGAACAACAGAATAAAATCATCGATACACCATCCGTAGTAATTGCCGTTCCACTGCCACTTTAAAAATTTTCCATTTACAGTTTTGTAGTTTGTTTTTTCATTCGCAATTGTACGGCAATATTCCATTAGTTGATTAACATTTTCATGAGTTTTATGTACTGCAATAAAGGCATTCCGGATATTTTCATCAACTGAGTTCATAATGTATTTGCCCCCTTAATCTTGCTGTTCGATTCAAAGTCAGAATCTGACGAATCTGTTGGATAAAATGAATAAAACTTTTCTTGGTCGATGTCCACATCAAAATCTACTTGCATGTCTTTGAAACTTTCGAATCCTTTTTTCATCAGTAAGGAAATGAGGTCATCGATAATAACTTGGTAATACCGATCATCTAGTTTCAATTTTTTCAACTCTACCAAAATGCTTTGCCATGAAATATATGCCAGCTGAACATCATTGCTGATAATGTTACGGTTTACTACATCGTTATAGACATTTCGACAGGATTCACTATTTGCGATAAAAAGTAGAATCTTCGTTTTCCCTGCGCCTTTTCTTGAAATGTCCCTGGACTCTCGTGCAAGTTGATTTTTGCTATCTTCCGTCTCGACGGATTGGTTGTCTACAATAGAAGAGTTATCTATATTATCATCAGAGGAAAGTCCGCTTGCGTACTTCACTTCAATACCGATTATCGTATCATCGAAATTCAGTAAAGCATCGATTTCACCTTCGTCAGCTTTTGGCCAAAATTCTATTTTATCGCTCCAAAAGTCAGCGCTAATTTTTCCGATTAAATCGCCAACTTTACTTGGATACACTCCAGCTACCAAAATATTCCGCAACGCCAAATCAAACGGGATGTACCTCAATGCTCCAAAAAAATTCCCAGTTAGGTTATCTTCTAAACTTTCATTCAAATTATAGCCTGTTTGGCTCAGTTTCCCTTTAATTTCAGCAATCATATTTGCACCCCCTTTTAGATTTCTGTACTGTCAAAGTTTAGCTCTGCCAGACGTTCAATTTTGTATTTTTTCGTTGATTTAACGGGGTTAACGACAAAAACAACTTGCCACCCCCCAATTTTTGGTCAATAGTGATGGTAACGACACCGCACTATTTCCCCAAAAGAAAGGAAGATGACAAGTTGCTACCTCTATTATTAACCTATTTAGTTGATATTATCAAGCGTCAACGAATGATTATTCTTGCGTTGATGAAGTTAGTACTCCTGTTGACGCGAAACTCCCGCATGCCTCAGTTAACTGCTCCGGACAATTTAAATTACCAGAAGCTAAAGATCGATGAACTGCCCTTGATCGAAAAAGTTGATAAGTTGGACTATCGCCTGCTTCTTCAAACTCATTTCGAAAAAACGGGGAAGGTTCTTCAGCCCATTCAACGCCGTAAGGGCGTTAAAATCAACCTAGACCTCAACACGACCTGCCCGTGTTGCAGCGCTCCCTCAGACTACCTCTATGCCAACAATGGCGCCAAAGGCCAATGCAATTGTAAAGTTTGCGACGCTGTATTCAGCCCTAAAAACCGTTACTCAAAAGAAGCCATTCTAAAATGTCCGCATTGTATGCATCCGTTAGAAAAAGTGAAAGACCGCAACGGATTTGATGTCTACAAATGTAAAAAAACGGATTGCCCTTATTACTTGAGAAGGCTAAAGGAATTAACGCCTGAAGAAAAAGCCTTATTCAAGAATCAACCGCACCAATTTAAGATGCATTATCTTTTCCGTCAATTCAACCTTGCTTTTGAACCCATCTCGAAGGACTCGATCATTCAGCCGAAAGTTAATCTGGCCAATATCCATTGTTCCCCTTACACGTTGGGGTTGATACTTACTTATCATGTGAATTATGGTCTTTCCGCCAGGAAAACAGCGGCACTTATGTACGACGTACATAATGTTAAAATTACAGGCCAAACCATACTCAATTACGCGTCCAGCACTTCCGTTGTTCTGAAGCCCTTTTTGGAGAACTACCCTTACGAATTATCCGATCAATTCTGCGGAGATGAAACCTACATCCGGGTGAGTGGTCGCTGGAACTATTTGTTTTTCTTCTTTGATGCGGTCAAAAAAATTATTCTGTCGAATTATGTTTCGCAAAACCGTGATACAGAATCTGCTATCTACGCCTTGCGCGAGGTATTCAAAAAGATGCCCCAGATACCGGAAGACCTGACTTTTATCGTCGACGGAAACCCGATCTACCTTCTGGCTCAACACTATTACGCCCAGCACGGCATCCCTTTTGATGTGAAGCAAGTAATCGGACTTACAAATAATGATCCGGTGTCAAAGGAATACCGCCCTTTAAAACAAATCATTGAAAGGTTGAATCGGACATTCAAAGGTAATTACAGAGCGACTACCAGATTCGGATCCCAACAGGGATCGGTCTCTTTCGTGACCTTGTTTTGTGTCTACTTCAACTTTTTAAGACCGCACGCGGCCCTGGAAAAGAAGGTGCCTGTGCTTATCCCTGCGCTGGACAAACTTCCTAACATGCCAGCTAAATGGATAAAATTAATCTCTTTATCTCAAGATTGGCTGATGGACCAAACCCCTTAACTTTTGGCACCGGAGCCCTCTAAAAAAGAGAGAACCAATAAACTAAACAAACGGCGGAGCGTACTCTTTACAATCCGAAAAGCCAATGGTTTAAAATTTTCTAAGCCAAGGGCTACTTTGTGCTGCTCCTTTTGTATACCGTCGCCCTTGACGGCAAAGGAAGAAACCATTGGCTCGGTTGTCAAGAGCGTTTGTTTCACCTAACTTTGAATAGCAGGGCTTGGTTTTTCACATCACCTCGTTATTTTGGGCAGTTTCCATAGAATTTTTGGCACTACCTAGATTTCATCGATTTGGTAGATTTCATATCTCTCATAATATGTACATCCTTTGATATATCAATAAAGAAGTAAATTCATCAAAACTATTTAATTACTTTGTAATTCACTCCTTTACCTGATCAATCATGTTTGAATTTGCGGGATTTTACTTTGTCGATTGGTTCTTAAGTTTAACTTTCCATAGGCATTTCCCTTTTGCGAATACAGTAACATCTGGAGATGTTACTTCATATTCGTTCCCGGTAGAATCCCTAAATTGTAGGACAAAAATAAACTTTTCATCGGTATATCCAGTATCATCAAGGCTCAGACGTAGACAATCGCTAGATTTAAAACCTAGATATAAGTCGCCTGTAAATTCTCTTTTAGCAGGGATTTCAATACGGAAATCAGCACCTACCTCTTTGCCGAACCCGTTGACATTATGTTTTGATCTAATCGTATTTTGAGAATCTTTAATCAGGAGTCTTCCAGAAATAATGGTTACAGGATAGGTGGATAAATTCCTAAAAGAAACGTCTAATAACGCTGTGCCATCTGTTGCTCTAAGATAATTTCCGAGAATTTTAAGTTCAAATTCCCCCGATTTTTCACTATACATGTATTCAAAATCACCCCGGTTGGCGACTGCATTCGTACTCCCTTTTCTTACTAGGCACAACCCTTGCTTAATTTCTTTAAAGTCTTTTTTTATGACATATGGTTTATCACGAGTGTCGCCAATTTCAATGATAGCAAGTTCTTTTCCAAGATATTCTCTGTAGTACAGATTGAAATGCACATCAGGCTCTATATTATTGTAAATAAACTGCTGATAGGTTGAAGAATCTACCTTTTCCTCGGGGGTAATGCCACATATACTTTTTCCACCGTATCCATCCTCATCGAGTCCCATTATGATATATTTTTTCCCTAGATGATTTGAATTCGCCATCGCCATAATATCCTTTAATATATCGGGATTTCCTTTACGGGAATACATCTTTGTTTTGAAATCTAAGAAGTTTGATTCATACCCATTTTCAATCAGTTCTAGCAATTCTTTTTCCAAAAGTAACACCCCACCAATCATTAATCTATCCTATTTACTAACTCCTATACTCACTCGCTATGAGATCATTTATTTGAATCATGTCAGTACTTAAAAAGTCATCCATCTTTTCCTTGATTTCATTCTTTAAATCTTCTATATCAACTTTGAACTGTTCAACGTAATTCTTAGGCAAGATATCTTTTCTGTAGATTTGAGTCCATTTTTTCCCACTGCTTATTTCAGAAAAAATTGTTTGAGTCTGGTTTTTTTCGGCAATTTTCAAGATATTTTGTCTAGTGCTTTCATCACCAGGTCCCACATACAGCGTGAAACCTAATTTACCACTTTTAATGTCGCACTCATATAAAAGGACTCGTTTTGAGGCAGTCCAACCCGACCCAGTTTTCTCAATCAGAGCATCCAACGTTTGGGTTGTAAACCGTATGTATCTGAAATTAGCTTTACTATCCCTGATTATTTCCGGATTTGTATCAAGTACTAATTTGATAGTATCCATCACTACATTCTGGATTTTCTTTTTCCCCTCCGGGTCCCCAATTTCGCCATCCTTGAATTCTATCAATAGATCATCTTCAGCTATTCTGTACAGTTCGAACAATTTTTTAAGACTGTTCTCTTTGGCCCAAGTGCTCGTCTCTCCGTAGAAATATAGGCGTTCTGCAATTTTCACGTATCCATCTCGTTCTTCTTCTATAAAGGATACTGCCAGTCCAGACTCTTCAGATGCGGCCAATTGATAGAGGCTGCTGGGATCCCTATCAAATAACATCTTGATAATCTTTATTGTCATTTCCTTCCAAAACTTGACTGGAATCCTTCCGCTCCCTAAAAATTCAAAAGCAGCAATCGTCATACCGGTGTAATCTTGATCAGAATCAAAGGGAACGGCTCCCACATCAGTGATGATTGGTTCAAATGCAGTACTTGGGTATTTCCATAAATTTAATGCATTCTTTTCCATGTCTTTTGCTCTTTCCTTAAGTTCTGGCTCTGTCCATCTTTCTGCTTTTTTTAAATATTCATTCAGCCTGAAAGGGCTGGCCTTGAAACCATCCGGCATGTCTCTTTTAACGGAAAATGTTCGATTGCTGTAATTGGAGTTGTATCCGGTAACAGTAAGATTTGCTAAACGATTTAACCAGATTTCATGTAATTCTTCATAATTCTCTCCAAGATCTTTCTGCCATTCTTTAGATAATGTTTGGGGCATAATATGTTCAATGCTGTATTTCTTTGCATTGAGCAAGCCGTCGACTATTTCCGTTGTCTCTTTACTCTCTCTATTCTCTAAGCGGTTAAAGATATAGGCGCGCCATTTGTTGTTGATATGATAAAAGTCTTTTGAATTGATTGCCTCTCTAAACTCATCATCTCTTGGCATTCTTGAGCTGCCAGTTTTATTGAGAAGTATATATTTCATCACTTCAGCGTAATCATCTTGATTCGTGGCAAGTTTTAAGACATCTCTATTGAGTGTTGAAAATATTTTATTCAAAGCATTTGTGGGCAAATTACAGATGGATCGTCTAACGATAAAGTCTTCAGTTACTCTGAAAATTTCCAGTAGCTCATCCATACTAAGGACGGAATCTTCGTAATTTTTTAGGATTTCAAGAAAGAAAGGCGTCATGACGTTCATTTCCAATACATTGATGCGCTTCAATACCTCATTAACGCCTTTTGTTGTTGTAGAGGCTTCCTTTATTTGCTCATACCGCTTTGCGTAAGCCAAAAGGTCAATCAAAAGCGATTTAATTGCTATCCCGTTGGTTATTACATATTCTTTAAAATCAAAATAGATATTCGACAAATTTGGAATCTTATTTTGCTTTAGCGTTAAATAGTGACGTATAAAATCACTAACGTCATATGCAGTTTTTTCCTCGATAAGGTTCCAATATTTCTCATAGTACTCCTCTTGGTTAGAAGGAGTTTCTCCCATCAGAATAAAGTTCCGAATTTTGTCACCCTCGCTTAAATCCAATCCGGTGGAGTTTAAACTTTCAAATATTAACTGAGGATCATCTTCTGGGGAGTCTAAGCTGACCTGCATGATTTCCAGTTTTTGTAAGGCACTGAATAGTTCATCGATATTAATGTTCTTTTCTTGGATACGGTTATAGAAGTATAAATAATTTACGGTCATATTTGATGACATAATAAACTCATCTGGATCGCCAAATAATTTTTGAAAAGCAAGATTATCTTTTTTTATTGGCTTCAGTTTCAGTTTTTCATCACCTTTTTTAAAAGGGTTGGTCAAGTATAAATCCTTGATCATTTCAGCCTTACTTTCTTCGTTGGAAGTCACTTTTCCTTCAAATAACAGATTCATCATTGCCAACAGCAATAACGAAACTGTAGTTAACCGTTGCTGCCCATCTATGATGATTACCTCACTCATCATTCCGCTTGGTTTATAAACGATGCTGCCGAAAAAATGCTTCTTCTTGTCAGTCTGTGATACATCGATCAAATCATCATAAAGTTTTTTGCAGTTAGCTTTCTTCCAATCATAATTTCTCTGATAAACAGGGATAATGAAGCGAGCACCACCGCCTTGCATTAACTGTGATAATGGAATTACATTACCTTGCATAGTTACCCTCCTTACAAAATATTATTAATGTTATTTTAATTTAATTGTACCACTTCAAAAGCATAAAAAAATATTTTTTATAGCTATATTTTAATTACTGTATAAACCAAAAAAGCCGCTCTCGATCAGGAGAGCGGCTTAATATATTCTCGTTCAGATAACAATTTTTGATTATTAATCATCTATTAAGCCTTTCTGAGTTCGCCTTTTCTTAACGTTACAGCGAAGAAGAACGATGCTAAGCACACAACCATGAAGACGATGCTGACGATGATTGTCATGTTGTAGCTGCCGGTTGCATCATAGAAGTAACCCAGCAAAGGGCCGCCCAAAGCTAAACCCAGGCTACTTGCTGTCGATAAGATGCCCCAAATAGCCGTGATTTCCTTTTTCCCTAAAACCTCAAACGTCACTAATTGGTTCATTACAGCAGGGACACCTGTGCTGACTGCATAAATCATCGCTGCTCCGGTTAAGATAGTGATGTTATCCGTTGCGGCAAAGATGCAGAATGCTAGGATATAGATAATCGTGAAGATGTAGAAAGCTTTTGTTGCACCCAGCTTGTCACTGGCGATGCCCATGATGATCTTGGAAGCGATCATGACGATGGCCGCGATCGACAAAACCATACCTGCTTGAACATCAGTCGCACCTTTTGTCGTAAAGAAGATCGGAATTTGTTGGGTGAATGTGGAAATCATTGCGAAACACACGAATGACAAGGCCAATAAGTAGAATACTGGCGAACGCAATGCTTGCGCATAGGTCATATCCGTGTTTTTATGGTTGGTGACAACTGTCGAAGAATCATTCGTTGCTTGTTCTGCTACAGCTGCAAGCGAATCTTCCGTCACGCCATAAGGCAACATGCCTACATCAGCGGGCTTTTCGATCAACAGAAACGCTCCCAAGAACAAAGCAACAGCGTACATGCCGCCCAATAATAAGAACCCTTTTTCCCAACCATAATTTTGGATGAAAGTCGGGACAATTGCGCTCGTGATAGCGGTGCTTAAGCCGATCGATGCAGCAACAAGTCCCATAACCAAGCCGTGGCTTTTGCGGAACCAATTATTCACAAGCGTTACAGAAACGATTGCTGTTGACGACATCATAAATAAGCCGATGACGATTGCCCCCAAGTAGAATGCAAGCAAGGATTTTCCGTTGGATAATAGTAGGAATCCTAATGCTCCGAAAATACCACCCAGGATGGATGTTTTCCGCAAGCCAATTTTAGGCAGCAAAAATTTGGTGACTAAAGGCACCGCTACTATTCCGGTCAAATTAAGGAAACTGCCCACCAAACTGAATTGAGAAACTGAAAATCCGGTCGCTTCTGTTACCGGTTTGAAAAACGATGCCAACCCGTTCATCGGAATCCCTACCCCTAGCATCAACAGCATACCTGCAATGATAATCCGTATATATTTTTTCGACAAAATAAAACGCCCCTCACAATGATATATTTTTTCAATTGTTTTAAATAATGCCTCCAGCCAGAACCAAATATACTCTATTACATTGAATAGGTTCAGCCTATAATGTAATTATATTTATCTACACCAGAAATACCGCTTTCATTTATGAGACATTATTCACATATGTTCTCATTTGAATGTAATTTTTCAGGTAGCTAGTAAATGGACTCAGACTGATTAACTTTTATTTGTACAGATTCATTATCAGAATGCATCCAAACCAACATCCCTCATTATAGAGAGTCCATCCGACATGTCAAACTTGAAAAATCTAAAGGAATCCGCTTTCCGCGCTGATATAACATCGTTTTTCTGTAAAATTGTCTGAAACCCAACTTTTTCTTGAATTATTATTAACTTTTATTATGATTCGCTATATTTTCATTTTATATCAACAGATTACCTGATTTATTTTCACAACATCTGAGAAATTCAAAAAGGCCGGAACCGAAGTCCCGACCTATTTGTGTATTGGGAAACTATTATCGCTGACCAAGCCGACAATTGCATCTCTTATTATTGATTTATCAGGACGGATGCAGGATCAATATCGGAGCTGAATGCTGGGGCTAATGTCTTTTCGTATGCTTCTGCGATAAAGCCACTTTCATTCAACGTATCAATCTCTGCATTCACCCATTCCGACAATGCGGTGTCGCCTTTAGCTACTGCTGGCGCGATGGTATCTTCGTTCCCGATGGCTTCAACGCCTGCCACAAAGCCAGGATTGTCTTTGATCCAACCGAAGATCAAGGTATTGTCGTGTGCCAAAGCGGCGCCACGGCCATCCAATAAGGCTTGGAACGTTTCTGTGTTTTGCTCATAGACCAACAGTTCGATATCAGGGTAATTTTCTCTGAAATAAGCTTCTGCGGTTGTTCCTTTGTTGACGATCAATTGTTTGCCTTCCAATTGAGAAACATCCGTGATGACATCCCCTTCTGGAGAAACGATTCCAATAGATACTTTCATATATGGGTTGGCGAAGTCCACTACTTCTGCACGTTCCGGTGTGACGGTGAAGTTGGCCATCATCAGGTCAACCTTGCCTGTTTCCAGATACTCCACTCGGTTTGCTGCTTCTGTGATGACCCATTCGATTTTTGAAGAGTCCCCTAGCAGATCTTCTGCGATTTTTTTGGAAATCTCAACGTCGAAGCCTTGGTTGTCTCCGTTCGCATCCACATAACTGAACGGCGGTTTGTCGCCGAAAACACCGATGCGGATGACGTCATTTTCTTTGATTGTGTCCACTGTTGTTTTATCTTCAATATTGGCAACGGAGCCTTCTGAAGAATCATTTGTTGCACCCGCGCCGCAAGCCGCTAGCCCCACTGTCGCTGATAATATAGCCAATGATTTGATAAATTTGTTTTTCATTCTTCATTCCTCCAATGTTTTTTCATATATATTGTCTTTCTATTGAAACCTGAATGTGTTGATGAATTCGTTAGCCCTTTGCGATTGTGGCTGCGTGAAAAAAGCTTTCGGATCCTCAGAAATTTCAACAATGTTCCCTTTTTCCATAAAGACGATTTTATCGCTGACTGCCTCCGCAAAAGCCATTTCATGGGTGACGATCAGCATCGTCATGCCGTCTTTTGCCAGATCGAGGATGACGTTCAAGACTTCCCTGATCATCTCGGGATCGAGCGCCGCCGTCACTTCATCGAAGAGCATGATTTCCGGGTGCGTCATCAACGCTCGCACGATTGCAACCCGTTGCTGCTGCCCGCCGGACAACTGCCTCGGGAAGCTATGCGCTTTATCTTCCAGACCAACCCGTTTCAGCAACGCAATGGCTTCTTCGGCTGCCTCCTCTTTCTTGCGTTTTTGAACTTTTAAAGGAGCCAATAGGACATTATCAAGAACTGTCATGTGCGGAAACAGATCATACTTTTGAAAGACCATTCCGATTTTCTGCCTGACTTCTTTCCAATTCGTCCCTGCTGCGGCTATCTCTTTTCCATCCAGCAAGATGCTACCGGACTGAATTTGCTCCAGACCATTGATGCAGCGCAGGGCAGTCGATTTGCCGCAACCTGATTGTCCGATGATGGTCACAACTTCTCCTTTGGCTACATCCAACTGGATATCAGCCAAGGCCTGAGTTTCTCCGTAATATTTATTTACATGTTTCAGCTTTAATATTGGACTTTCCAATGTTTCTTCACCCCTTCTCACTCTTGCCATTTCAATTCCAATTTTTTGGATAATTTCGATAACGGGTAACAGACGATGAAGTACAGGAAGAAGATCAACCCATAGATCCAGAAGGAAGCACTCGGATAGTCCTTCACGGATACTTCAATCACTTGCTGTCCGACCTTGATGACTTCAATAATCCCTATCAACGGCAACAGCGCTGTCGTTTTCACCATCCTGGTAGCCAAGTTGATGGCCGGTGGAACGATGCGCCGGACGGTCTGAGGAATAATGACATACACATAGAGTTGCCCTGCAGTCAATCCTAATGCCTGTCCGCTTTCCCATTGGATTTTTGGTATGGACGTGACGGATGCTCTGACGATGTCGGCCATTTCAGCCGTACCCCAAAAGGTAAACACGAAAATGGCGATCACTCGATTATCAATATGAATGCCTGTCCAACGTGTAAGGCCGAAGTACAGGATATACAGCATCACCAATACGGGGACAATCCGTACGACTTCGAGGTAGAGCCTTGTGACGAACCGAACAACGATATTTCTGCTTGTCATGAGCATTCCGACCAAAAGTCCCAGTATGAATGAAAGCACGACTGATATGATTGCGACAAAAACCGTTTGCCCAAGGCCTTCCAAGATACGTTGCAGATTTTGACCTTCGAATAAAATGTTAATTCCCGAATCCTGCAAAACGCAACCTCCTTTCGATGAAATGGATCAAAAGGGATATCGGCACTAAAAACACCAGATAGGTTGTGACCATCAAGAATAGCGCTTCATTGGTCTTGTAATACAATCCCATGATATCTTTCGCGACAAAAACCAGATCGGCTAATGCGATTGCGCTGAACACGGAGGTTTCTTTCAGCAGAAAGATGATGTTCGCCCCGATGCTGGGAAAGGAATTTGCGATTGCCTGCGGGAAAATAACATACAGAAAAGTTTGCGTGTTTGATAAACCCAGACTGGACGCTGATTCCATCTGAATATTCGGGACGGATTCCAAACCACCTCTTATCGCTTCCGCAAAGTAACTACCTCCCAAAAAGGTTAACCCTAATATGCCACAGACTTCAGCGCTCAAGTGGATACCAACCTGCGGCAAGCCAAAATACAAGAAAAACAATTGTATCATCAAGGGCGTATTGCGGGACAATTCGATGTATCCTTCAAAAAACTGCGACAACACAGGCAATTTATAATAGCGCACGATACTGACAATTAGGCCGATGATAAAGGCAAAGATGATCCCAATCCAACCCAAGCGCAACACAAGGAATGCTGCTTCCTGGTACATGGGGATAGCCTTTCTTATAAAGTCCAAGTCCATTGTTTTCCTCCAATCCTTTATGGCTTTTTCCAGTTTCTGATCATCGCCTCACAAATAAAAAACTTCCCGATATTTTAGGAAGCAACGATTACTTTAGCGCCTTTGTCAGCTTTTACTGTTTGCTTGATTCAATATACCAAGACATTATTTCTGTAAAAAGAAGATTAAACCAGCAATTTTCTGTCGTAATTTTTCCATTGAATATCTATTCACATATGGTATCATGACTGCCGATAAATGAATATTATGCAGAACCGAACACAGTTGATAGGTTTTTCCGAACAGCTGAGCGCAGTAAAAAAGACTTGACCCTTCAGCAAGTAAAGGTTCAAGTCTTTTACATACGTTTATGTTTATTTCATTCTTAAATGCCCTAAGTCAAATCCAGTTTATGTTGGTGTTCTGTCATCTTATTATCGAATTTGTCGTCTGGCCGTTAAGCGTATAGTTGACATCTCCTATAACCACACTATCGACAACAAAGGTGAACGTTCTTTGTTCTGTCGACTGGACTAACTTTTCGGATGTGAATGCCACTGTCCCGCTTTTTCCGGTGGTCCCAGAAACAGGACCTGTTGTTGCTTCTTCCCAGTGGCCGGCAACAGTTGCATCAGCTACTTGGGAACCGGCTGCCATTACTTTCACTTTAGCTGTGGCCCATACCTGATTTATTTTGTTTATTTTTCTGGTCGTAGCACTCATCTGGACAACCACATCAACTGTTCTTGCAGGTACAGCTTTAGGCGCAACATTAATGGTCACTGTTGCAGTGGCA
Organism: Trichococcus sp. ES5; assembly: GCF_900067165.1. Taxonomy (NCBI): domain Bacteria; kingdom Bacillati; phylum Bacillota; class Bacilli; order Lactobacillales; family Carnobacteriaceae; genus Trichococcus; species Trichococcus sp. ES5. The sequence goes on along the minus strand of NZ_FJND01000002.1, from coordinate 16,833 downwards.
ATTGCACCTTTGCTGTCCTTCACTTCATATGTAAAGCTATCCACGCCTGTGAAGTCAGCGTTCGGTGCATAGGTAATGTCTGGTCCTGTTCCGCTTACTGTTCCGTTTTCTGGACCTGTAGCAATCGAATAGGTCAGCGGATCACCGTCTGGATCTGTTGCGATGAGGGTGATGGCTACAGAGCTGTTTTGCGTTGTGTCTACAGTCTGGCCGTATCCGACAGGGGGATTATTTGCAATCGATCCGATCCCCAGCGCTGAGGAAGCGTCCACCAACCCGTAACCGTATAATTTATCCTTACCGATTTCCCCCAAGTCCAAGGCCGTCTCATTCATTTTATTGCGGACTGCCTCCGCTGTACAACTCGGATCGGCTGCCATCAGCAAAGCTGCGACACCAGCGACATGAGGTGCAGCCATTGATGTTCCGTTTGCTTCTATGAAGTACTCGCCTGTATAACCTTCGAACGAAAACGGCTGCGGACCTAATAGATTGACACCGTCTTTCCATGTAGATAGTACAGCTACACCTGGCGCGGCTATTTCAACGTCCGAGCCCATACTGGAAAAACTGGCCCGCAGATTATTTCTGTCGACAGCTGCGACGGCTACTACCGAATCATATCTGGCCGGATAACCGACGTTATTACCGTTGCCCGCAGCACTCCCTTCATTGCCTGCAGCGCCAATATGCAGAACCCCGGAGCTGGCTAATGCATCAAAAGCTGCCCCGAGCTGGGACGAATTGGATCCGGTGCCGTAGCTGTTGTTTGTGATGCGTATGGGAGAATCCGGATGCGCGGCATTATAATTCTGAATCCATTGCAGCGCTTCGATGATCCTGCTTGTGGTACCTTCTCCATTGTCATCCAGAACTCTGAGTGCCACGATTTGTGCGTTTGGAGCAACGCCGACAACCCCAAAGCCGTTGCTCGCTGCAGCAAGTATCCCTGCTACGTGCGTGCCATGTCCATAAACATCCTCGGGGAAGAAGTCATCCGAAACAAAATCGTAGCCCAATTCATTTGCGGATGAGTCAAAGTTATCCCGAAGATCAAAGTGATTGAAATTCACTCCGGAGTCCAAAACGGCAACCTTGACCCCTTCGCCAGAATACATGGATGCAAGTGCTGCATCGGCGTTGATATGATCTGCACCCCAACTGTTCCCAAGCTCGTTTTCTGCCGAATATTCAAGTGCCTGCACAGCATAATCCAATTCGACTACTTCCACTTGAGGATTATTTTTCAGGGCTTCGATGGCTTTCGCCGGAAGTCTTCCGGAAATCGCAGGAATAATAGTGAAAACATTGCTGACATCACCACCCAGGCCCTTAAAAGCATGTAATTCCGCCTGACCCGGTTTGTCTTTAAATCTTACAATGACATCCTGAAAATCGGCCGAGCTATTTGGGTTTGCGGTTGCCTCGGATGATGATTGGGATGCCATTGCCTCAGTAGTTATTGATGTATAGCTAAAAATGAATAAAGATGTTAATACGACTGCATAAAATCTTTTCGAAAACATGTCATTTCCCCTTTCTTGCTATCAAAAATTGACCATGGAAGGTCGGTCACACCACAAATAAAGAAATTATGAATAGAGCTATACTGAGATTAGGTCTCAGCGATTATAACATTTGATTTCCTGTACAATATTTTTTCATTGTATACTTTTTCATTGATGATTTACAAGTAGAAGTTTCCATTCGTCGTGACTATCTTTTCAAGACTAATATCTTGACTGGTCTCAACGGCAGTAATAATATGAAATGGAAATCGGATATTTAATGCTGGAAATACATAAAAAATAAAAAGGAGATCAGACAATGAACTTTGATAGCGGCGACTTACGTTTCTACAAAAAAGACGAAAACGAAAACTTAATCTGCGAAATAACCTATTCTCTTGCAGACAGCAACATGATCGTCATCGACCGTACCTTTGTGAATGACGATTACCGTGGCCAGGGAATTGCCGCGCAATTGGTTGATCGCGTGGCCGAAATGGCCAGAGCGGAAAATAAAAAAATCATCCCCCGCTGCGCCTTCGCCAAAAGCATGCTCGAAAGAAACAGCTCACTTTACGCTGATGTAATGAGCTAAGATTTACCCCGCGAAAAATCATTTAGCGGGGTAAAATGTATAAGAGCAACACGAGATACCCCGTTAAGTTGATTTTGGCGGTTTTTCTGACTGTTATTTAACGGAAATAGCCCGCCAAAAATACTTTGGCGGGCTATTTCTGATCCTATATTCAATTCCGTTGCTACTTTCTTTACTCACCATAGTAAAAGAAACCCCAATCTAACAGAGTTCCTTCTGTGAAGCATATAGAATGTTCGCGCTATATCGGGCTAAGGGTTTACCCTGTATTTTCAGGTACTGTCGACCCAGAACCGCTATCCATCTTCTTCATCTTCTTCATCCTTTCGGTATTCCAGGATATCGCCGGGTTGGCAGTCCAACGCTTTGCAGATGGCTTCCAAGGTCGAGAAGCGGATCGCCTTCGCTTTTCCGGTTTTCAAGATGGATAGATTGGCCATTGTGATGCCTACGTGCTGCGATAGTTCGGTTACGCTCATTTTTCGTTTTGCCAACATGACGTCTATATTGATAATTATTGCCATTTTACGCACCTCATATCGTAAAGTCGTTTTCTTGTTTAATTGCGATCGCATTTTGCAGTAATTTTTGAAGGACAGCGGCAAAAACAGCAATCACCATGCAAGCGAAAATGATGATCAAGCCGATCAGGACGATGCCTGGAGCGTCATCCATATCACCCATCATAAAAATGAGCGGCATGAACAGGATGAACAGCCCGCCGATCGCCGCTGCACAAAGTTTGATGTTTTTCAGGACTTGCACCGTCAAATCGGAAAACGCCAAGTTCATATCGATGTAGCCCAACAATTTAAAGACTTGGTGCAGGGCGACGAAATAGATGCCAGCGGATGCATACAGTCCGATCATAAATGGATATTGCAAATAAGTAAGGCTTGGGACCAGTTCGACCAAGAAAGCCGCGATTTCCGGGATAATAAAAATGCAGAGCGCTACTACCGGAAGGCCCATCAGAACGACGACCGCCTTCAAAAAGAATGTTTCTCGTTTCATGTCTACAACACCTCATTTGGATTTGTTACTGTTAGTTTAGCCTTTTATTTATCGTTTCACAATAAATATTTATCCTTTTAATCAATTCTTAAAATATGTGATCGGCAAAAAGCCAGAAGCGCTCAAAAGCGGTTCTGGCTTTTCCAACTAATTTTATTGAGTGTTCCTACAGATATCTTTCAAGCATGTGCGCAATGCCGTCCTCATTGTTGGACAACGTGATTTCGTTCGCGCTCGCTTTCAAGGCGTCGATCGCATTGCCCATCGCCACGCCGACCCCTGCGTAGGCGATGATCGATGTGTCGTTTTCTCCGTCACCGAATGAAATGACATTTTCGCTGTTGATTCCCAGCGGCTGCAGGGATTTATCCAGCGCGAAGGCTTTATCGATGCCCTTGTCGGTGAATTCGAAGTAGAACGGCGCGGAGAAATACCCGCTCACGCGGCCTTCGAACGGCTGCATGATTGCTTTCCAATTTGCTTCCAGATATTCCGATTCCCCTGCGACCAAGATCTTGTGCAACGGGAAATCGACGAACTCGGCGAGGTTGTCCACTTCGCACAATTTGAAATTGCCGCTGCGCGATTCATACTCGATGATGTTCTTCAATCCATGCGGCGGTGCGGTGATCATGCAGTCATAGACGTTGTTCACGTACATGTAATCCTTGTGCGCGACCATCGGCTTCACTTCAAAGTTCGCCAGGTGCGCCAGGATTTCCTTGCCCACTTCGTCGGACATGCTTTGGCTGAACAAAGTCTCATTTGTTGCGCAATCCGTCACGCACGCCCCGTTGTAGGACAACAACAGGCCGTGGTACTGATCCAGTTTTAGTTCCTTCGAGAACCGTTCCATCGCGGAGATCGGCCTCCCGGACGCCAACACGACTTTCACGCCTGATTCTTGCGCTTTCAGTAATGCTTCCCTTGTTCTCGAGCTGATTTCTTTCTGGTCATTCAACAGCGTGCCATCGATGTCCAAAACAATCGCTTTCAGATCCATTCAATTCACCTCATCTTTTATGGTCAAATCGTGATTTCGATTCTGTTTCCTTCCGGATCGCCGATGACCGATTCATAATAGCCGTCGCCGGTCACTCTGCACGGGCTCAACAAAGGATAGCCGGCATCCACCAGTTTTTGCGTCAAAGCATCAACTATGTCTTTGCTGCCTACTGCGATTGCCAGATGCGCGAAGCCTAATATTTCATTTGTATGGGAGCCTTTGATTACATCTTCGCGATGCATGATCTCCAATCTGGCACCATCCGCGAAGGATAAGAAATAGGATTGGAATCCTGATTTCTGATTATGGTACTTTTCACCTGCCGTAGCCTTAAAGTAATCACAGTAAAATTCTTTCATTTTTTCCAAATCCGCAGTCCAAAGACCGATGTGTTCTATTTTCATTTAATAACCTCCTTGATAACTAACGCTAGTATATGCCATTCATCCAAAAATGACAGTCGAAAAGCTTTAGTTGAAATAGATATGTCTATACACTTCCATCCAGCCTCGAATTCGTGAAACAATTCTGTCAAAATCTCTGATTGCCTCTTAACAGTAGGATATGGTACTTTACAGACAGAAGTATTATTGATTGGAGGCGAACCGCATCAACATCGAAAAAATCAAATACTACATTGACCTGGTGGACTGCCGCAGTTTCACGGAGACAGCCAAACGGAACTATGTGTCACAGACAACCATCAGCCAGACTATCGCTTCATTGGAAGAGACGTTCCAGATTCAGTTGATCAACCGCAAAAGAACGCCGATCGAGCCAACGGAAGCCGGCCAGCTTTTCTATGAAGAAGCGCTGGTAATCTGGAAGCAATACCAGAGTATGCAGCAGAAAATGCGCAATTTCCAGAGCAAACAGCGGGAAACCTTATCGATCGAATATTCAGCCATGACAGATATCCAGACGCTTCTTTCCGTCATCCCGGATTTCCGGAAAGAAAACCCGCTCGTCGAACTGAACCTGAACAAGGTGCTTTTGAAGAACATTTCCGACTATCTCGTGAAAGGTATCTATGATGTAGCCATCGCTTTCGACTCCGAATTCGAAGGCAAAAAAGACATCACGACGGTGCCTTTGTACGCCGGCAAATACCAAGCCGTTGTCAGTGCAAACCATACCTTATTTGATAAAGATACAGTTACCCTTGCTGAACTATATCAGCATCCCCTAGTCATGCTGGATCCTTCCGTCATCGGCGTGTCATACGATCTGATGCTGCAGCATGCCCAAAAAAACGGTTATCAGCCACAGATTGCCAAAACAGTGGACGATGTCGAAACCGAACTGTTCGCGATCCGGACCGAAAACCTGATCGGCTTCTTTCCGGACAACTACAATCTGAACTATCCGTCAGACGAAATCCGCATGATTCCGATCGAAGGCTCCTTCCATACATTCGTGATTGCCTTGGGATATTTATCCGCCAATGCCAAGCCAGCTATCCAAGCGCTGATCCGTTCCATCAAAGCGCATTATTCGATTTCCGGATAACCTATTCGCTTTTTGCATTGGATTTTGCTCTTTGTTTCACATATCATAAAGATAGTTAAAAACAGACAGGAGACGATACAAATATGGGTAAATTATTATTGACAGGCGTGGACGGAAACCTTGGAAATCAAGCAGCGGAATACCTTTTGGATTTGGTCGAAAAAGACAAACTGATTTTCTGCGCATACAGCGAGGCTGCTCTAAAGAAATATGCAGACCTAGGGATTGAAACACATGTAACAAACTTCAACCACAAAGACGGCTTGGCTGAAGCTTTCGCAAATGCCGATAAAGTTGCGCTGATTTCGATGCCTTTCGTCGGCGCAAAACGTCAAAACGCACATAAAAACGTTGTCGATGCTGCTAAAGAAGCCGGCGTTCAGCAGATCATCTACACTTCATTGGTCAACGCAGCTGACGAATCCAACCCGAGCGTCGAAAAAATCGACCACATCTTCACAGAGGACTACATCAATGAAATCGGCATGGATCATATTTTCCTGCGCAACTCTCAATACGCTGAAGCCATGGTCACCAACTACTTCACCTTCGTAAAAATGGGCGGAGTCATGCAGAACAACCAGGCTGACGGAAAAATGGCCTACATTTCCCGTAAGGATTGCGCCAAAGCGGTTGCGCATGCATTGTCTACCGACAAATACCACGATGCGGTTCTGAACATCAACGGACCTGAATTGATGACCATCACGGACTTCGTGAATTACGGGAACGCAGCGACCGGCAACAACGTCACTTATCAAGCCATCTCCGATGAAGAAAACTACGCCATCTTTGACGCAATGGGCGTGCCGAGAACGACGGAAGGCGCGTTCAAAAAAGACTCCGAAGCACCCTTCTCTTCTGAAGGCATGGTAACATTCGGAGAAGCGATCCGCCTGGGCAAGATGGACAACTTCACGGATGATTTCAAACTGCTGACAGGCGAAGAAGCCATCACAGTGAAATACATGTTTGAGCACTCTGATGAGTTCCAAGTCGGCGAACGCCATTCGGAAGACAAATAAATCCAATAACTGAAAATGAACGCCACCTCAAAATTGGGGTGACGTTCATTTTTTCTGAAATATTATTCTTTTGATTGTAAAAAATATATTCATACGTTTATGTCCAACTGTGGGATACCTCTTGTTTCAAAAGAAGTTAAAGTACAGTCAGGAAACGATCAACGGATGTAGTTAAACAGCATCATAATCTTCCAAACGAATAGAATCTAAATCTGCTTCACTAAAATTAAGGTTTTTCCCGATTAATTTTTCTACTGCATTAATCAGCGCTGTAGCATCCAACCCGTATTTTTTCATTAAATATGGTTTGGATGCGCCATGGGTGAATTCATCTTGAATACCAACTTTGATAAGTTTCTTGCCGATTTGATTTTCGACCATTACTTCGGCTACCGCAGTTCCTAAACCGCCTATAACTGTATGATTTTCCATTGTAATAACACCGTATTTTGCCTTTTTAATACTTTCAACCACAAGCGGATCATTAAATGGCTTCAATGTTGTGATATGGACATGCTGGACAGATAGCCCTTGGTTTTCTAAATATTTAGTTGCACGCATGGCTTCTTCTGTACATACGCTGCTGGAGAATAATGTAATGTCTGTCCCTTCACTCAGCGTTCTGCCTTTATTAAATTGAGTTGGCTTTAGCGGATTGAACAGGCGAGGTATTTCACCTCTCAGCATTCTTATATAAATGGGACCATTTACCTCCTTTGCAATTTCCAACGCAGATTCTACATCCGTTGCATCCCCGCAATCAAAGATGGTCATATTGGGAATACCTCTAAGCACCGCAACATCTTCAATCGATTGATGTGTAACTCCACCTGGAGTGGTAATGCCCGGAACAAATCCAAGAAGCGCTACTGGAAGATTGGGATAAGCGATTGACATTTCCAACTGATCAAGGGGTCTTCTATAAAGGAAAACAGCAAATGTATGAATTAATGGTCTAAAACCTTCTTTCGCCATGCCTGCAGCCCAACTCAACATATTTTGTTCTGCAATTCCCATTGAAAGATATCTTTCAGGAAATGCTTCCTGAAATTCTTTTATTTCACACGAAGTTCCTAAATCTGCCGACATAACAATGACGTCATCATTATCTTTCGAAAACTTGATTAAGTTTCTTGAGTGTACATTTGTTTCGGTTATCATACTATTCTCCTTTCACAAATTAATATTTGTCATAGAATTTTTTGAATTTGTCATATTCTTCACCTTTTTTTAAGCGAATGAAATGTAAATATGGCTTCTTTTCCTCTAGAAGCGGTATGTCTGTCGTACCAGATGTTTTACATAGGATGACCAAAGGTTTATCTTTTTCACCCTTCGTTGTCGCTTTATTAATTTCCTTAACATCGTGGCCGTTTATTGTAATAACTTTTGCACCAAAAGCTTCAAATCGCTTGTCAATTGGTTCGATGTTCATTACATCCTTCGTTAATCCCTCTACTTGTTGACCATTTACATCGACGAACAATACGAAATTATCTAATTTATAAAATGAGAGCGCTTGGATGGCTTCCCATAATTGCCCTTCTTGTAATTCGCCATCGGACATGAAAACAAATACTCGGCCATCTTCATTTTTCAATTTTCTACTATGCGCAGTTCCACCTGCGGTACTGATAGCTTGCGCTAACGTTCCCGCAGCTGTTTCGAATCCGGGTGTGTGATTCGCGCCAATCATTTCCATTGCATAACCGTCTGTATTGAATTTATCCAAAGCATCTTCTGCCAATCTTCCGCATTCTATCAATGCTGCATAAACAGGTGCAGCGTAGTGAGCTGGGGATATAAACAAACGATCATTTCCAGCACCTAAATCACCATGGTATGCTGCGCCTTGCAAGTATTCCATGTTCTCTCTTGATGGAGCTCCTGGAAACAGGCCGGGCTGCATTGGCGCTTTGCTCTTACTCAAATGCAATACTTTCATGTAAAGCGTAGCTAAAATTTCTGCGGAAGAACAGGCCTGTGCTAAGTAACAACCGTTTCTTTCTAGCGTTAATTTCAAAACATTTTTCCGGATATTATGAGCTGCTTTTTCGACATCCTGATAAGTATAAGATTTCCCCACAATAAATCTCCCTTTCTTAAAAAAATTCTAGCAATGTTTGTAAATACAAAAAATAAAAAAATCAATCCAACTTCAAATCTCAGACATTGCTGATCTTCTCGACTAGCCCACGAAAATATTTACAGTTCTGGATTATATCAGGCCCATGTTTAAATAAGCCTCCTCCTACGAGGAAAATCACATCATTTCCGTATGCTTGCAGCGATTCGGGAATACTTTCAAGACTCATCCCGCCTGCAGGGCAAGGGAAAATCGGCTTCAGATTACCCATCTTTTCCTCTGAAGCGTGCGCTATGTTTATGCATTGTTCACGGCTAAATGAGAAACGGCCGCCAAAGGTTGGAAAAATAGTCCCATCGGCTCCAGCAAGACGGGCGATTTGTCCAAAAAGCGCCTGTTGAGATATTCCGTTATTGCCCAAAACATAACTTCCCTGGAAAGCTGGATGACTTATGATAGGAAGCGCTATGCTATCGTCTTCAGCAATTTGTTTCATAACATCCAGACCTGTAAGCCCAGGCGCAATCATGAGCCCACCTGCCCCAATTTCCTTTGCCAGTCTGGCTCTGTTTACGATTTGGTTGCTTTCAGCAGTAATATTCGGCACATAGATTGTTCTATTTCCTGTTTCTCTATTTGCCCTTTCTACAGCCTCCACACAAAGATGAACTCTTTCCTCAAAAGGAGAAAAAGCCTGATTAGATATACCATGGTCATCCTTTATTATGTCTATGCCCCCAAGTGCAAATTTATACGCAAGATCTGCTAATTCCTTATTGGTCAGACCCATTGGTTTAAGTGCCGTAGATAACAACGGACGATTTTCAACTCCCAACAGCTGTCTTAAGCCCTCTTTGCCATATCTTGGTCCTTTAAAATTCTTAAGCACTGACTCAGGGAGGTCCAGTTTTTCAACTTTTATACCGGGTTTCATACTTATATTCCCAAAAATGACGTTTAAAAGCTGGGTAAACTCATTTGCAGCAGCTTCCACGGGATAACTGATAAATGCTGTATAGCTTTTTTTATCATAGGATTCAAAAGATTCTATTCTTCCTACAATATTATTTGCTATCACTCCTTTTGGAATAAATTCCTCAGGGAATTCTACGGTCTGTTCAATACAAATATCCTTTGCTTTTTCATGAGCTTCTTGTTTATCACCCCAAATTCTGTATATCACAGTAAATCTTTCACAGGGGAGCTGCAGCTTGCTATCACCAGAAAAAAACATTTTTTGTCTCCTTTCTTCTTTCAAAAATTTCTACTATTCAAAAAATTTCTTAAGGCTATTTTCATATGGAGGGTAAGCAATACCTTTTTCTGTAATAATTGCTGTTATTATTTTGTGGTCAGTCACGTCAAAGCAAGGATTATACGTATTGACACCTTCAGGAGCCATAGGCTTCTCGTACCATTTTGAAGTTATCTCTTCCCCATTGCGGATCTCTATTTCAATGCTATCTCCCGTTTCGCATTTTAAATCTATCGTCGATAAAGGTGCACATACATAAAAAGGTATGCTGTAATAATTTGCCAATATTGCCACACCGGAAGTTCCTATTTTATTAGCTACATCACCATTGGCCACAACCCTGTCGCACCCCACCAGAACGGCTTGTATCTTCCCTTCCTTCATAACGATGGAAGCCATATTGTCGCATATCAGCGTAACATCCACCCCTGCCTCTTTCAGTTCCCATGCTGTAAGCCGGGCTCCCTGAAGTAAAGGTCTTGTTTCATCTGCAAACACTTTGAAATCATAACTTTCAGCTTGTCCCAGATAAATAGGTGCTAAGGCCGTACCTAATCCGGATGTTGCTATTGTTCCAGCATTGCAGTGAGTTAGTATTCCCCATCCTGGCTCAAGTAGTGATAAGGCGTTTTTGCCGATCGCCTCACAGACTTGTTCATCCTCCAGGCGAATTTTTTCCGCTTCGTCTTTTAGCGCAGCAATCATTTCTGCTTTTTTATTGTGTTCCTCAGCTTTTAACCTGTCTTCCATCCTATCGAGTGCCCAAAAAAGGTTTACTGCAGTAGGGCGAGACGTTGCAAGAAAATCCTTGCCCTTTATAAAATCTTCAAATAAATTTTCATATGTTTCAGATTGAGATGACTTTGCCCATAAGTATATTCCAAATGCAGCAGCAATTCCGATTGCTGGAGCGCCCCTCACTCTTAACGAATGGATTGCTTCCCATACATCTTCAATTTTCTTCACTTCTAAATACTTCTTTTCATTAGGCAGAAGCGTCTGATCTAAAATAATCAAGGCATTATTGTCGTCATCAAGCCTAACTGATTCAGTGACCGCAACGCCTGAATTTTGAAATCCATCCATGATGCACCTCCTGTCAGATTATGATTTTCTCGATTGAATTTACTATGTTTATAAAATCTCTGCCGTCCTTATAGGAATCCCTCTCAAGGATGAATTTTTTGCCTACTGAAAGACATATTTTCTCTGCCCTTTCCCTTTTTTTTGGATCCTCTATTTCTGTAATATCTTTTACATGAGCAAGCCCGATTATCCTTCTGATTAATTCACAACCTGCAACTGCTGCAGTATCCCGAATGATGCTATCCAAGTAATATTCTTGAAATCCGATATAAGCTGCCGTTTGTTCAGTGACTCTTTTTTCCCATAGTTTATTGAATTTCGCTTTGAACAAGTTCACTACATCCACAATCGTTTCTCCAAGCCATGATTTATATTCTTCTCTTTCATTAGGGTTTTCTATACGCGCTTCCGCATTTTCGTATGCAAAAATCAGGTTTGCGATCACATTACCGACGTCATAACCTGCAGGCCCATAAAAAGCGAATTCAGGGTCGATTATCTTTGTTGAATCCTCCTTTATGAATATAGATCCTGTATGAAGATCGCCATGCACAAGAGTTTGAGCGTTATTCATGAATTCAAATTTCAACTTTGCAGTTTCCAAAAGTAATTTGTCATCTGACCACAGTTCCTTCAGTGCAAATTCTCTTATAGCATGAGTCACATCATTTCTTTCACAGTCATAGAAAGGTTCTGTGTACACCAGATTTTCCGTTATTTCGCATAATTCAGGATTAATAAAGTTTTTCACTAATTGCTTTTTCTCTTTATGATCCAAGACAACATCTGAGTTCAAGAGTAATGTATTGGCCATAAAAGTAGCTATGTGCTCCGCAAATAGCGGGAATTTTTTGTGCTCATGAAGAGCTGCACGCATGATCTTGTGGTCTGACAAATCCTCCATTACCGTACAGTTCATGACAGAATCATACTTAAAAATTACAGGCACAAATCCTTCTGCCAGAGTGTGCTGAATCTTCAGGATATCGCTCTCTATTCTATTTCGGTCCGGTGAAAGTTTAAAATCATCGGAAATTCTCGCGATTGGTCCAGCCTGTTTAATAATCACTGCCTCACCTGAATTCGCATCAATAATTCTGAACACATAATTTAAGTTGCCATCTCCGATTTCTTTGCAACTGAGCATAGATTCCGGATTGAACAATCCCAATTCGGTGATTGCATATTCCAAGGCATCGTCCTCATTCATCGTAAAATAACCTTCTGTGAATTTTGACACATTCCCTACCTCCAGTTTATTTTTTTCTCCAATAGGTAAGGGCTAAAGCAAAAGCAAGTACAAGCCCCTTCACTATGTCCATGGAATAATATGGAACGGACATCATAACGAGTCCGTTCTGAAGTATTCCTATCAGTATGGCTCCTACAAATGTTCCCAGCACATTAGGTTTACCGGAGCCACCAACAGAAAATCCAATGTATGCAGCCGCTACTGCATCCATAAGATATGCTGATCCTGCATTTATTTCAGCAGTCTGTACTCTGGACGCTAGGATGATCCCTCCAACAGAAGCAAAAAACGCAGATATCAGATATGCATACACCTTATATTTTTTCACAGGAATTCCTGAAAGTCTTGCTGCTTCTTGATTTCCCCCAATAACATACATATATCTACCGTGTTTTGTTTTTGTAAGGAATACGTGAACAGTGATCACTATGGCAACCATTATTATTATTATCCATGGCACCTGGCCCAATTTTTTGAAAAGTTCAGTTACGTTCCCTTGTGCAAAATTACCATCAGGCATAATCATATTTTTAGATACTGTAGCGCCTCTTGTATAGGTCTGTGCCACACCTTGAAATATGAACATGGTAGCTAGTGTCAGCAGCATATCCGGTATTCTAACTTTTACTATTAGCAATGCGTTTATCGCACCCATTATTAGTCCAACTCCCAGAGCAACAAGTATGGATACCCATGTAACCTGGTTATACCAGACAAACATCGATAGTACTACCGCGTCAGCTACAGACGCTACAGAGCCTACAGACAAGTCAAAACCGCCTACTGTAAGCGAAACTGTAACACCTACGGCTATAATTGTTACGATTGATATGGACCTTAAGATATTGATGATATTTTCTGGCTGTAAAAAAGAACTCTCGACTATGCCAAATATCATTATCAAAAGAAAAATGGTAATAATCGTCCCGAATTTATATAAGTAATCAAAAACTCCACTATCAATCTTCTCTTTATATTTTAATTCCATAATTTCCTCCCCCTGTAGAATAAAACAACACTTCTTCTTCATTTGTACTAGCAGTTTCAAACTCCTTTGCAATCTTTCCGTCGTATAATACATAAATCCTATCTGTTATACCCATGATTTCTGACAGTTCGCTGGATGCATAGATGATTCCTTTTCCTTGCGAAGCCAATTTACCTATCAGGTTGAATATATCTCTCTTCGCCCCTATATCTACTCCTTTTGTTGGTTCGTCGAAAATAAATATCCTGGCATCGGCATCCAACCATTTACCAATTACAACCTTCTGCTGATTTCCGCCTGAAAGTAATCCTACTTTACATTTTTCATCTGTAGTTTTTATTCCTAGGCCTTCTATGGATTTTTTTGCAGCGTTTACTTCACCTTTAAAATCTAAGAATCCGGCAAATTTACTGAATTTTTCTATATTGGCTGAAGAAATGTTTGTTGTAATGGGTTCTTCCGCAAATATTCCTTCTTTGCGTCTTTCCTCCGGTACAAAAGCAAGTCCGTTCCTTACTGCATAATAGGGACTTTTTAAATCAAGCCTCTTACCTTCCAGTAGAACATCACCTGATATCACCTCAGCATCTCCGAACAAGGCTTTACACAGTTCTGTCTTTCCTGCTCCTACCAAACCTGCTATCCCAATTATCTCTCCTTGATTTAATTGAATAGTTATATTTTTCAATTTATTTTTATCAGTCAAACTGACTGCCTCAAATATTGTCTTTCCAATTTTTCTCCTATTTTCCGGGAATATATCTTCAAGTTTCCTTCCCAGCATATCCTCGACGATTTCATTTTGCGTAGTTTCAGATATTTTTCTGTTTGATACTATCTTTCCGTTCCGCATAACCGTCACATCGTCGCAAATCTGAAATAATTCAGGAAGTCGATGAGATATAAAAATGACACCCACACCTGCAGTTTTCAAATCGTTTACTACGCGAAATAACTCTTCAGTTTCCAAATTGCTTAAGGGTGCTGTTGGCTCATCCAAAATAAGCAACTGACATTTCTGATGTATTGATCTTGCAATGAGAACCATCTGTTTTTCTGCAAGAGTCAATTCATCTACTTGCTTTTTTGTGTTTATATCTAAATTTAATTTTCCGAGAACATCCGAGGCTTTCCTATGAATTTCCTTCCAATTAATGAATACCCTCTTTTCCATATTATTAACCATATCGTCAAGCATAATATTTTCTGCCACAGTTAAATTGGAGATAAGGGCTATATCCACTTCCTGATAAACAACCTGAATCCCTAATTTTTTTGCATCTGATGGTGTATTAATATTTTTCTTATCGCCATTGATATAGATATCCCCTGAAAAAGAATTATTTGCCCCTGACAAAACTTTCATCAAGGTTGATTTCCCTGCACCATTGGCACCAACTACCGCATGAACTTTTCCCGTTAAAGAGATAAAATTAACATTTTCCAATGCTTTTACTCCAGGAAATTCTAATGAAATATCTCTCATTTCTAAAAGCGCTGAATTAAAAGTGCTCATTATGCATCCGCTCTCCTGTAATATCTAATTTTGATTAATAGTTTCATACTGACTAAATAAAATGGCCAGTGAATCTTCACAGCCTCACTGACCACTTAATATATTATTTTGAGTTTTCTGCTTTTAACGTTGTCATCCAGGGTTCTTCGAATGCTGTTGTTTCTCCCCAGCCAGGTATCACTTCAGACAAAGTTTCCATAGTTATGGTTTCTCCACTATCTTCAAGTTTGTCTTGTGTTATTAATGCAGCCTCTAAATCATAATATTTCGGTGTGCTTTCTCCTGCGATTTTCTTAAGTAAGATTCTTGTGTCAACTGCACCGATAAGTTTTGGATCTACTGCAGCCGTACTGACCCATGTACTGTTTTCTTCTTGCATAGCCTGCAAGTCTGCATTCGACACATCAATACCATATATCTCGATTTCATCACGGCCAGCTTCTTTCACAGCACGTTGAGCACCTATAGCAAAAGCATCCCAAGAAGCATAGATTGCATCAATCGTACCCTCCGGGTGTTTAGCAAGCATTGCAGCTACAGCATTTTGAGTCTGGACTGATGTATCGGATGCTGCAATACCGAATCTTTCCACTTCATTGATTCCAGGGTATTTTTCCAACAATACTTCATATACCCTATTTCTATTGACCATTGGAGGAAATCCATCTACCCACAAATAAATTATATTTGCTTCTCCATCATGATCCTGAATAAGATTCTTTAACGAAAGGAGTGCCAATGATTCATCATCCTGCGAAGTCAGTGTTACTCCGTCTATCTTAGCTGCTTCGGGATTAGAATCGAATGTAACTACAGGTATACCTTTATCAGTGATTTTTTTTATATCCTCTAATGTTGCTTCATCATCGCCATGAGATATGATAAAACCATCATAATCCTTTTCTGCGGCCTGATTGATTGCATCATGAAATTTTGCGCTGTCTCCATTAGCGCTATAGGTGTCCACCGTTATTCCCAAAGACTCGCCTTCTTGTGTCACGCCTGCGAGGAATTGCGCAGTATGATCATCCCCTCCGATTTTTCTTATGACCATTATTTTAATTTCATCATCGTTCGCTATCGTTTCTGGTATAATCGCAGAACTTTCTTGAGTTGTACTGTTGGTGCTTGTTTCCTCTAATGTATTTGCGGCATCTGTATTCTGAGAGCATCCTGCAAGCAAAAATAACCCGGCCATCGATATTGTTAATGCTGGTAATAAAATCTTCTTTTTCATATAATTTCTCCTCCATTTTGTGATTATTCATATGCCTTATCCATAAGCTCAAATCTAGTTATAAAATTTTTTTGACTCCTTGAACGCTGAAAATAAAATAATAAACACAAACGAATTTACTCTTTTCTAGTAGTTTGTTAATTATTTAATGCAACATCAAAAGATTAACATGATTCTTAGTTTATGAATAACACGTATTTCCGAACAAAAATGATAGTAATTTCCGAACACACTTTTGTATAATTCGTTAACTTTTTTCAGAAATAACCACTAATTATCCATAATTTACTTAGCAACATTCCTTCTGTTTTTATGATTTAAAATAATGAAATCCGACAATTTTTTCACTGTGCCTCATTAAATAATGCCTGCTGAATAAATCCCTATTTTTAGCTTACGGCTTCATTAGAGGTTCAATTCTAGGGGAGCTCATCCATTGGATGAAAGTCAAAAAAATGCGCAATGAAACCTTGGACAGGTTCATTGTAAGGATGGATAAAGCAATCACACAGAGACTGGTCTCTTCAAGGCGTGTTCGAATAAGCCTGAGCCCGAACTTTCTTTTCGCCAGGCTGAAGCCTCTCTCGACCTCTACTCGATCGCAGTTGTCGCTGTATTCTTGTTTTTTGTCAATCTTCTGATCCTTCTTGGGCCTGCCGAGCGACGGGCCGGATAATCGGATTCCGAGTTCTTTGCAGTAGCTTAAGTTTGTGCGATTTCGGTATATTTTATCCGCCAAAACTCGTTCAGGATACA